>CAJUBM010000016.1 GCA_910584735.1 uncultured Muribaculaceae bacterium | reverse complement strand
GCCTCTTCGGGTGGCCTGCCGTCCCGGAGGTCCGGCGCCACTACCATCCGGATACTTACAAAGTCACTACCATCCGGCAACATTATCTTCAGGGGAGTTTGCAGAGGAGGGTGAGGCCGTCGCGAAGGGGGAGCATCACGGCTGTGACGCGGGGGTCGGCGGCGACGAAATCGTTGAAGGCGATGATGCCGGCGGTCTGCGGGTCGTGGCGGTGGTGGGCGGGGTTGTCGGTGGGGGTATCGGTGGGGAGGACTTTGCCGTCCCAGAGGGTGTTGTCGGCGATGATGAAGCCGCCGGGACGGAGCAGGGGCAGCACCTGCTCGTAGGTCTGTAGGTAGGTGCGTTTGTTGGCATCGATATATGCCATGTCGTAGGGGCGGAACGAGGGGGCTGAGGCCACGCAGGGCAGCACCTCGGAGGCATCTCCTATGTGGAGGCGCACACGGTGGCCGTAGGGAGATTCGCTGAGTTGTGCGCGTATGAAATCTTCCATCTCGTCGTCAATCTCGATGGTGTCTAATGTGGCTTCGTCATCGGGCAGTCCCTCGGCTATGCACAGGGCCGAATATCCTGCGTATGTGCCGATTTCAAGGGCGCGGCGCGGGGCAATCATGGCCGTGAGCATGGCAAGGACGCGCCCCTGCAGATGCCCCGAGCACATGCGCGGGTAGAGAAGCCGCTGCCCGACGCGGCGTGACAGCCGCGCCAGGTTCGCGGGCTCGGGAGAGGAGTGGGCTTCGAGATAGGATTGCAGGGCTTCGTCAATCATAATAGTTCATAACCTATGCTGCCGCCATGTCAGAGCAACGCTTCGATGGCAAGGCGGTAGGAGTCGAGGCCGAATCCGGCTATCGAGCCACGGCATGCCGGGGCGATGAGCGAACGGTGGCGCTCAGGCTCGCGGGCGGCGGTGTTGGAGATATGCACCTCCACCACGGGGCGTTCAATGGCGCGGATGGCGTCGGCTATGGCCAGGGAGGTATGGGTGTAGGCCCCGGCGTTGAGAATTATCCCTGCCAGTTCCGTATCGAACCCTGACTCGTGGAGGCGGTCGATGATGTCCCCCTCGTGGTTCGACTGGTAATATTCGATTTCCACGTGGGGATAGTCGGCCGAGAGGGCCTTCAGATAGTCCTCCATGGACACACGCCCGTATATCGATGGCTCGCGTACGCCCAACAGGTTCAGGTTCGGGCCGTTTATTATCAGCAGTTTCATTTCTTCAGTTCCACCTTATGTGTCGGGGGGAGAGTGGCGTTGCGCTGGTCGCAGGCGTCTACCACTTCGTGTGCGAGATGGATGAAGTCGCGCCCCATCATGGTGTCGCGGGCGGCTATGGGTTCGCCGCCATCGCCCGATTCGCACACCGAGCCTACGAGCGGCAGCTGTGCCAACAGTTTCACACCCAACTCCTTGGCAAGGCGTACACCCCCCTCGCGTCCGAAGATGTAGTATCGCTCATCGGGATGCTTCTCGGGGGTGAACCAAGCCATGTTCTCCACGAGGCCGAGGATAGGCACGTTGATTTTGTCGCCGAGGAACATAGCTATCCCCTTGCGGGCATCCGCCAGGGCCACGTCCTGTGGCGTGGTGACGATAACCACGCCCGTTATTGCGAGTGTCTGCACCAGCGTGAGGTGGATGTCGGAAGTGCCCGGGGGCATGTCGATGAGGAAATAGTCGAGTTCTCCCCAGTCGGCATCGTTGATAAGCTGTTTCAGGGCGTTGGAGGCCATCGAGCCGCGCCACAGCACCGGGGCGTTCTTGTCGACAAGGAAGCCGATCGAGAGCAGCTTCACGCCGTAACGCTCGACGGGGATTATGAGGTCGCGCCCGTCAACCTTGTGCATGTAGAGCGATTCATCTTCCACGCCGAACATCTTGGGCATCGAGGGGCCGAAAATGTCGGCATCGAGCAGCCCCACCTTGTAACCCTCGCGGGCCAGGGCCACGGCCAGGTTGGCGGCCACGGTGGATTTCCCTACGCCCCCCTTGCCTGAGGAGACGCCGATAATGTTCTTCACCTGTTTCAGCGGTTTCTCGGCAGGCTGGGGCATGGCCTGGCGTGTCTGCACGGCTATGTTACCCTTGATCTGCACCTCGGGCGATATGTAGGTCTCTATGGCGGTCTCTGCGGCGCGCACGAGCGATTTTATGAACGGGTCGGTAGGTCGGTCGAACACCAGCGAGAAGCTGACCTTGTTGCCGTCTATGCGAATGTCGTCGGCAACCATGCCGGCCGATACTATGTCTTTTCCCGAGGCGGGGTAGCGCACGTTGCGCAGTGCATCGAGGATGAGGTTTGGATAAAGCGTTTCCATATGGATATAACGTGTCTGGTTTAGGCGTTGTTGTCTGTAGGGAGGACTGTGTGGCGCGGGTAGGCGCGGTAAGGGTCAGGCTCGATTTCCACCTCCGGCTCCACAAGCTCTACCTCCGGGCCGGGCACGGTGAATGAGATATACTTTATCTTCATACCGCGCGAAAGCCATTGCTGCTCGTAATATGTGCGTATGTCGGTCAGCCCTTCGGGGAACTCATGGGGTGTCTCGCCCGCAGGGACGGCATAGATGTCCTCGCAGCATGCCAGAGGGGTTATGCCGTTGGCCCGCAGCATCTCGCGGGTATATGTGAAGAGGAATGGCGAGTCGGTCTTCAGGTGTATGCGTCCGCCGGGGCGCATCACCTTGCGGTATGTGGCGAGCATCGTGGTGCCGGTAAGGCGCTTGCGCGGCTTCTTCATCTGCGGGTCGGGGAAGGTGATCCATATCTGGTCCACCTCGCCGGGTGAGAAGAACGCCCCCAGCAGTTCGATGGAAGTACGAAGAAAGGCCACGTTGCCGAGCCCTTCCTGTGTGGCCTGGCGCGCCCCGGTCCACATCCGCGCCCCCTTTATGTCGATGCCTATGAAGTCGCGCGAGGGGAAGCGCCGGGCCAGCCCCACGGTGTATTCCCCTTTGCCGCAGCCTAATTCGAGGCTGAGGGGGTTGTCGTTTTGGAAGTAATCCGAGTGCCATTTCCCGCGCATGGGACACCCCTCGGCGCCTAATGCCGAGAACGGATACTGGAACACACATTCCATCTGCTCCATGTCGGCGAATTTCTTCAGTTTGTTCTTGCCCATAATTTCGACCGGTTGTTTATGCGAAGTCTATGCTGATGTTAAGTTTGCCTCCAAGTCCCCGTTCCACTATATCGAAGAGGGTTCGTAGGGTGATGTTCTCCCCATCGTTTTCCACCTTGGATATAAATGTACGTTTCCGGTCTATTTTTTCGGCAAGTTGTTGCTGGGTTAGATTACGGGCCTCACGGGCAGACCTAATCTTGAACCCGACACGGAGAGCCTCGAGTTCGTTTTCCAAACGGTCTCGCTCCGGGGTTCCTACAGCCCCGTAATATTGTTCTTTTATTTGGTCGAGAGTACGTATATTATTCATATCACAAAGGTAATTTAAAAGTTGCATCCATGCAATTGAGAGGGTGAAAATATTGCTTAAAGTTCAAAATAATTGAGTGTGGTGAGATTTGACGGCCGGAAAAGGGTAGGGGTCGGTACAATAATCGGGGGGTGTGGAACGTTATCAGTAAGAATCGATTTTAAAGACAGAATATGAAAGCATGCTTTGTGGGTCTGGGCTATATCGGCCTGCCTACTGCTATTATAGCGGCCACCGAGGGAGATGTGGATGTCACGGGTGTAGACCTTGACTCCCGCGTGGTCGAAATGACTAACTCCGGGAAGCTGCATATCGTGGAGCCCGGCATGGGGGAGAAACTGCGCCGTGCCGTGGATTCGGGGCGTCTTGAGGCCCGGCAGGTGCCTGTTGAGGCCGATGCGTTCTTTATCGTTGTCCCTACGCCGTTCAAAGGTGACCACCAGCCCGATGTGAGCTATGTGGAGGCTGCCACGCGCAGCGTGATTCCGTTCCTCAGGGAGGGGAATCTCTTCGTGATAGAGTCTACCTCCCCCGTAGGCACTACGGAGGCCATGGCTGATATAATCTTCGCGGAACGTCCCGAACTGAAAGGGAAGATACATATTGCCTACTGCCCGGAGCGCGTGCTGCCGGGGAACGTTGCCTATGAACTGGTGCATAACGACCGTGTGATAGGCGGTATAGACGAGGCATCCTCCGAGGCCGCCGCAGGATTCTACAGCAGGTTCGTGCGCGGAACGCTCCACCGCACCAACGCCCGCACCGCCGAGATGTGCAAGCTCACCGAGAACTCCTCGCGTGACGTCCAGATTGCTTTCGCCAACGAACTTTCCATGATATGCCGCAAGGCCGGAATCGATGTGTGGGAGCTTATATCGCTTGCCAACCGACATCCGCGCGTCAACATATTGCGCCCGGGCTGCGGCGTAGGGGGCCACTGCATAGCCGTGGATCCCTATTTCATCTCCTCATGCTATCCCCACGAGTCGCGCCTTATAGCCACGGCCCGCGAGGTGAACAACTACAAGGCGCAATGGAGTGCCGAGCGTGTGGCTATGGCTATCCTCAAATTCCAGATCGACCATGACCGCTGGCCCGTGGTGGCCCTCATGGGGCTTGCTTTCAAACCCGACATTGATGACCTGCGCGAAAGTCCGGCCATGGAGATTGCCCGCGATATAACCGATGTGTACGGCAAGAAGATGGAAATCCTTGTCTCCGAGCCGAACATCGAGCAGCATCCCCATTTCAGGCTAACCCCCTGGCAGGAGGCTTTCGACCGCGCCGACATCGTGGTGTATCTCACCGGGCATACTCCCTTCCGTTCCCTGCCGCGCAGCGCCGAGGGTAAGGAGATAATAGATTTCTGCGGCATAACCTCCAAATTTGTGTGACAGCCGCGCGTATAATGGAAGATATTTCAGTTGGAGGACTGGCGGTAAAACCTTTCGCCTCGCGTGAGGAACTTATTGAGTACGCTGCCGAGCGCGGAGGAATCCTCGTGGCCGTAAATGCCGAGAAGACCGTCAACGCTACCGAGCATCTGCGCCGTCTCATCAATGCCAATATCGGTTACTGCGACGGGGCCGGTGCCGTGAAGGCCGTGCGCCGCAAGGGAGCCGCGAAGGCCGTGCGCATCCCCGGCTGCGAGCTATGGCTCGACATAGTGGCGCGCCACAGCAAGGATAAGAGTTTCTACCTTGTAGGGTCGCGCCCCGAGGTTGTCGCCGGGGCGGTTGAGAAGCTGCGGAAGGAGTATCCGGGGATACGTATAGCCGGATTCCGTGACGGCTTTATCAAAACAGATGAGGAACGAGCCGCGTTGATAGACGATATAGCCGCGAAACGGCCCGATGTGGTGTTCGTGGCTATGGGCTCGCCGCGTCAGGAATATCTTATGGAGGAGATGTTGGCGCGGCATAAAGCTCTATACCAGGGACTGGGAGGGTCGTTCGACCTCTACATGGGCCTTTTCCGGCGCGCCCCGCGCCTTGTACGTGCCGCCGGGTGCGAATGGCTTTGGCGCTTCGTGGCGCAGCCTTCGCGCATCAAGCGCATCACTCCCTACCTGCGGTTTGCCTGTAGACTATATACCGGCAGGCTGTGAAAAGAAACGGCGTCCCGTCCAAAATCTCTAAAGACCACATAAGTAGCTGTTAAAAAGAAACGATATGAAAACGGTAATGCTGGTGTTCGGCACACGTCCCGAGGCTATAAAGATGGCTCCTCTTGTGAAGGAACTGCAACGGCGCGACAAAGAGTTCCGCACAATTGTGGCGGTTACCGGTCAGCACCGCCAGATGCTCGACCAGGTTCTGCGCATCTTCGATATAGTCCCCGACTACGACCTGAATATAATGAAACAGGGGCAGGATCTTACCGATGTCACCTGCCGGGTGCTGGAGGGGATGCGCGATTTGTTCGGACGCATCGAAGCTCCCGATGTAGTGCTGGTACACGGCGACACCACCACCTCTTCTGCCGCCGCCCTGGCTGCGTTCTACCGTCAGATTCCTGTGGGGCATGTGGAGGCCGGCCTACGTACCGGCAATATCTACTCCCCGTGGCCCGAGGAGATGAACCGCCGTCTTACAGGGCGGCTGGCTACATGGCATTTCGCCCCTACGCCTTTGGCGCGTGAGAACCTCCTTAGGGAGAATACCCCGGCAGAGGATATAATAGTCACGGGGAATACGGTGATTGACGCCCTCTATTCCGTGGTCGGGAAAATCAAGGGGGATGCCGCGCTTACCGACCGACTGGCCTCGGAACTGCTCGCCAACGGCTATGATGTATCGCGCATCGGCACCGGGGGGCGCCGCATGGTACTCGTCACGGGGCACCGGCGCGAGAATTTCGGCGACGGCTTCCTGCGCATATGCCGCGCCATCCGCGACCTCGCGGGGCGTTTCCCGGAGATTGACTTCGTTTATCCGATGCATCTTAATCCCAACGTGCGGCGTCCTATAGCGGAGGTGTTCGGCACGAATCCCTCTGCGCATCCCAACGTGTTCTTTATCGAGCCGCTGGAATATCTGTCGTTCGTGTTCCTGATGGAGAAAGCCCATATCGTGCTTACCGATTCCGGGGGGATACAGGAGGAGGCTCCCGGTCTTGGGAAGCCCGTTCTGGTGATGCGCGACACCACCGAACGGCCCGAGGCACTGGAGGCCGGGACGGTGCGCCTGGTGGGTACGGACTATGACGCCATAGTAGATTCCGTGTCCGAACTTCTTACATCGCCCCGGGCTTACGAGATCATGAGCCGTGCGGTGAATCCTTACGGCGATGGTCTGGCATGCGGACGTATCGCCGATTTCCTGTTGCGGTGAGCCGCAGCGCTTTGGATTCTTGCGAAAAATGTGTACTTTTGCAGCATAATTCTGACAGATGACCCCGTTCCAAGCCATACAGCAGACCCTCGCACCTGAACTCAAAAGGCTCAATGAGCTTATTCTGAGTGCTTTGTCTTCGCCCAATGAGTTGATGAACCGGGTCATAGAGACCTATCTTGAGAATAAGGGGAAGCAGATACGCCCCATCCTCGTGCTTCTTTCGGGGAAACTGTTAGGGAGGGTGTCGGATGTTACCATGCACGGCGCCGCCGCCGTAGAGTTGCTCCATAACGCATCGCTGATACATGACGATGTGGTCGATGATACTCTCACACGCCGCGATGCGCCGACTATCAACGGGTTGTGGGATAATCATTTGGCCGTACTCGTAGGAGACTTCTTCCTGTCGAACGCCTTGTTGCAGAGTGTCGGCACGGGTGATATACGCATCGTAGAATCGATATCCCGGCTCGGACGCCTGCTTTCGATCGGTGAACTTGATGAGATTTACAACGCGCGGTATAACTCTCCCGGCGAGGAAGCCTATTTCGAGATAATCTACCGCAAGACGGCCTCGCTGTTTATATCATGTGTGGAAATAGGCGCCTATGCCGCCGGTATCGAGGCGTCTGACCCCCGTTTCGAGGCTCTGCGCGAGTATGCGCGGCTGTTGGGGCTGTGTTTCCAGATTCGTGATGATATATTCGATTACTTCTCGGATGCAAAAATAGGGAAGCCCACGGGCAACGACCTCCGCGAGGGGAAGATTACGCTGCCGCTGCTGCATGTGCTGCGCGATGAGACCCTCCCCGGCCATGAGCGGATGGCGCTCCTTGCGGCAAAAGACTCTCTTGAATCGGACGAGATAGACGAACTGATACGTTTCGCCGTTGACAACGGCGGCATAGAGTATGCCGTTGACACCATGCACCGCCTTGCCGCCCAAGGAACAGAGGCTCTCACTACGGCTTTTCCCGAGCCATCCACTGCCCGCGATGCCTTTATCGCACTTTTGGAACACGTCATTGACCGCGACAGGTAAAAATCAGAAATAATCAGGATAAAACACCAAAAGGTTACTACTTTATAAGTAGCCGGATGGTAGTGGCGCCGGACCTCCGGGACGGCAGGCCACCCGAAGAGGCGCAGCCGAATCAAGAATACTAACCTCTCTGTAAAAGATAGCAAACTTTCTCCGGCGCCGCCTCTTCGGGTGGCTTGCCGTCCCGGAGGTCCGGCGCCACTACCATCCGGCGTCACAACAAAATTCTTATCGGGTATGTTATGGAACTCTGATTGTGCCATCGGGGGATATGCGCACATCGGCCTCGAGGGTGAGGAAGCGCCGGAAAGGTAGACGCAGGGGGAACTGCAAAGGGGTGTTGACTTGGCCGCGCAGGCCGAAAGCACACAGCATTTCGGGAATCTCACTGCCATTGTCACCCGATAATGTTACCGAGCCGGTGACAGAACTGCCGAGTACCCATGCTTCCAGATGTCGCGGTCTGTCCGTGGCTTCACCTTTGAGACGTAGTATGCACCGCGATACGTCAGGCAGCATCTCCTGCGATGTGTCGAAAAGGCCGTCCGAGGTGGAGATGAGCAGCTTATTCCCCCAATGATGTAGTACGTGGGGCGTGGAAGATGCGAGATCGTCGGAGAGGACTTCGATGAAATCTCCGTCAGCGGTATAGCGCTTCAAGCCCCCGGAGGTGGAGAGCCATAGTTCGGCGGAGGTGTCACACCATCCTATTGCCCGGGCCATACACCCCGTGGCGAGGGTTTCCGTGCGCGATGGGTGGATGCGCACGAGGTCGTCCCCGGCCACGGCAAGGAGGCATGCGCCGTCTTTGGCCGTACGGGCTTTCGTTACGAGATGAGGGGAGAGTACCGGCCGCGTGTCAAGTGGAGCCGAAGCCCGCATGGCGCCGTTTTCCGAATATGTTGCCACGTAGATACCCTCCTCGCTGAATACTACAACCTTGGTACGGGCAAAATCCCATGATGAGCCGCTGCGTGGCGATTGGGCCATGCATGTTATGGGCCTTCTCACAGGACGGCCTGCCACGAAACCTCCCGCAGCCCCGCCGGAGGGGTAACAGTGTATAACACCGTAGTCGGGTGTTGCCACGGGATTGGAGACCGCCGGTTTGAATTCCGTAGCGTCCTCAAATTCCAACGGTGTTAAATCTGAATCGAGGTAGTAAGCTATCCCGGCGCCCGGAAGGGGGGTAAGTGGGAATTTGCGCGTAGCCACACTGCCGTCAGGGCGCTCTATCTGGAAAGTAAGATGCGTGGCTTCCGGGTCGTTTACCATGAGCAGGGGTGACAGCGTGGCGGGGAGATTGCCGGAAATACGCCCCGTGTCGGCTGTGACGATATTGGATAACGGACTGCGGACGCTCTCTATGCGTGTCGACCAGTTGCCGCCGCTTACACCCTGCGAGGTTGTCAGGGCGAACGTTTCCGGCGACAGGGGAGGACGCCTGTGCATCCGTGGGTCGGCCAGGAACAGGGCTTGCCCCGCGCGTAAGGAGGATGAATAGCTGTAGCGCGGCGACATAGGTGGTACTTTACCCCCGAACTCTACGGGAGAAGCGCCGATTATATGCTCTCCGCTCCCCTGGCTATGGAAAGGGAATGGGATTTCGAGCACAGTCAGCCCGGTCGTCTCAGCCTCGGAGAGCGCTCCGACTACGAGATGGGAGTTCAGCCCCGGTCGGGAGGCTTTCTCCGGCGAGCATCCCGGCAGGTAGACTCGTGCGGAAGATATGCCTTTGGCCTCGTCCACATCTACATAGCCCGGAGATAATGAGCCGCCGGGGGATACGGGGTCGATCTGGGCGGTGGTCTCTATAATAAGCCGTGATGCGATGATGTCCCATGGCGAAGGGAGTGGTGGCATGGCTGAGGTGGCAAGCATGTATGTACGTGCCTGTATCACACCGTCAGTTACAGTGGCCAGTTTGTCGGCGGAAGGGAACGATACGGCGCCGGTGCATTGGAACCCGTCTGCTGCGGAGGGCATTATCCATGGGCCGCATACAAGCGTCTCCCCCTCAGGGTCAAGTATGCGGTAACGTGTCAGGACGGGCTGTAGGAATATTCCCGAAGCCTGTGCCTTGGCTTTGAGGGCCGTGTATGCTTCCATGGCCGCGTTTACAAGAAGCGTGTTGTCGGCGGCTGCGAGTGTGCCGGGTGAACGTCCGTCAGAGCCACCTGTAAGCTTTCTGCCGGCCACGGCCTCGTGCAGCATACCCTGACGCGTGGCGTATATCCCTATCGCCGGGAATCGTGGCATGGAGGTTGCCAGTGTGAAGGCCAGGGATGCGTCATAGGTGATATAGGCCGGAACGTGGTGGGCCAGCATCACTTTCACTATGCCTCCCTTTAACGGAATGAACTCTATCGGCTCTGCCGGGAGGTTTCCGAGGAAAGAGCGCGGGCGGCTGTATATGTCCGTGTCTCCCGTCTCGGAGACAGAGACACAGAGCTTTCTGCCGTCAAGCCAGAATGTAGCCACCGCCGTCCCTCCTTCAGGGATGAACCGAGCGACAGGGATGCCCGGTTGCGCGGATAGGAGGGACGGCTTACCGGCAGGGCGCCATATGGAGCTATCCTCCTTGTCGCGGCGTAGGTTTACGGCGCGTGTGAGCCTTAGCGGGATTTGTGTGACGCGTGTGGAATTTTTTCTTTTGTCTGTAAGGATTTTCATAGGTGTACGTGATTTTTCGGCAAAATTACGTACACCGTCTGTATTGCTATATGCGATAATCTTCCGTTACTACATGCGTCTTATGATGTGTCACGTTAGCAACAGCCTGCTACAATGTCGTAGCGTTCGCGGGGAGTAAGTGTCTTGGGATTGAATTCGTGGCGGGGATGGAGCATCTCTTTCTCCACGTCAATATAGTCGCCTGCCACTTCGATGTCAACATTGTAGGTGTCGAACAGCGCCCGTATCTCCGGCAGAAGCTCCTCAGCATGAATGTCAAGGAGGCTCGATACCAACAACCCGGCGAAAGAGGGGTCGAAAGTCGCCGAGCCGTTATTGTACCCCTCGGTCATGGCTGAGAGCATATGCCGGAAGTAGCCGATGATTGCGTCCCGTTTGTCGGGATTGTGGAACGCTATACGTGCCAATGCCTCCACGGCCTGTATGCGGAACCATATATTCAGTCCTTTCTCTTCGAGATATTCCCCTAAGGCATCTATATCGTTCCGGGCGGCGCACTCCAGGGTTTGCGGAAGGAACTCGCCGGCCAGGTCGCCGAGGTGGTACTCCATGAAGTCATCGTTCATCCGTAGCAGTTCCAGCAGCGCAGGAAGTCCCGCGCCGCTCTCTATGGCGCCAAGTAGTATCACCGCATGGAGGATAGGTGTGTTCTTATACTCCCCGATGGTGCCGTTGTTTATGGTGGCATAGGTGGTGGCTATGGAGTATAGTAATACCGTCCCTAAGTCGGCGGCAGCCTCGTCGGGCGGCAGGGAGAGTATGCGGGCGATTGTCTCGTCAGAGAGGGTGTCCTTGTTGCGATGGCTCAGCAGTTCATCGGCAATGAATTGGTGCTTTACCTGCAATACCGTGGGATAGTCGGGGTACTGATAGGCATATTCCTCCTCCTCGGGGAAGTCCTCGCCGTAGATTTCCTCCTCCATTTCCTCGGGGGCGATGAATTCGAAGCTGTCGCCCAGCCGCTCGGCGATGGAATTGACATAGCGCCTTTCATCGCCGCCAGGGCCGATAACCAGCACATGTTTCCCCTCGCGGCCATACTCAAATTCTATCAGCGGGATGTCATCGGTGTCCTCGGAGAGGATATACTCGGTAAGGTCGAAATCGGGGTGTGGTTCCACCCCGGCTTCTTCGGCGAACTCTATGGCGCCGTATATGAGGTTGTGGGCATCGTTGTAGGATATTTCCTCCGGCTCTTTGTGGTGGTATATGGCGTAGAGTAGTTCCTCGAACTCCTCCGTGTCGAGGTTATGGCGGAAGAAGGTGTCTTTCACGCCGAGGCAGAGCATATCCAGGAGGTACACACCCGCCACGATATTGCCGCTCGGACGCCGGCGCGTCACCGTCAGCATCCCCATGCCGCTGTCCCTCCAGCCGGGAGTTATGTAGCACTTGCCTACAGGCAGGGTGCGGGCGACATCCTTGATATATTTGTTGGGCGACATCCGGGCATAGCTCATTCCCGGTTGGTTCTTGCCGTTCTTCTTTTTGGTAGATTTAGCCATAAAAATTGGTGCGGAGAAGAGGGTTAGAATTCGGAGAAAAGCGTGGGCTTTATGACTATGCCGATGCGCAGTTGGGAGTGGAACTTCTTGTAGTCGAGCAGCCCCTCTCCGTAGCCGTTGTAATACTGTGCGAACAGATATTGGTTCGATTTGGTAGAGAATCGGTAGGCCACTTCCACAGTGGTGTTGAAATTGAATATGTTGCCGAGGCGTTTTACGAGGTTGACAGAGCATTGCAGCTTCTTATTGTTGGTCTGGAACGTCCATCCTACCTGGTATATGCCGCAATATTTCAGGATGTCCTTGTTGTTCACGCCGTCGATGATCGGAATCCAGAACTTACCGAAGACCACGAAGTTAGGGTCAACCATCACCGAGGCTCCGAATGAAATCCTTTCCCAGGAGCGCGACTGTATGGAATCGCGCCCGTTGCTTTCATGTTCCAGCGTCATGAATAGCTTGCCGAGGAATCGGTTCTTCACAAATATGGGCTTCACCAGCCCCACACCGGGGTTGAAATTGAGGTCGGTCATGGGCATGGAGTTCTGTAGCACGTTCCAAAACACTTTCTGTGTGTAGTACAGGTAGAGATATGTGCCCCACGGCAGGGTTGATTTCGTCAGCTTCTGTGCGATTGAAATCTGGAACTTCACGTTGGTGTTGGCCGTAGTCGGTTTGGAGCCGATAGGGGGGCCGAATATGAAGTAGTTGTCCTTGTACAGGCCGAAATAGTAATGCTGGTCGGCGAAGACACGTCTCAGCGAATCGGCGCTCAGGGTCTCGTCAGGCACAGGTACTATCTGGGCCTGCGCGTCCCGGGGGGACAGGCAGAGTGCGGCAATAGCCAGTATGAGAAGTCTTAACAGTTTCATTCTAAATTCGTAGCGGGCAAAGTTACAGAAATTTGCGCAGAAAGCCGTAACTTTGCGCAAAATAGGACCAACTACTTTCCTAATTTACCAAATTGCATATAACGAAGCAAGTGACTTATATGGCTAAACCGCTGACTTTGCTTTTTGACCTCGGAGGGGTCATAATGGATATAGAGCGCTCGCGGGCTGTGGATGCCCTTCGCGCTTTGGGAATGGCCGGGGCTGACGATTTCTTGGGCGATTACGCCCAGAAAGGGCCGTTCCTCGCCCTTGAACGTGGCGACATAACGCCCGGGGAGTTCCGTGACGAGGTGCGCCTCCTCCTCCCTGCGGGTGTGACGGACGCGCAGATTGACGCCGCTTTTCTCCGTTTCTTGGTCGGAATTCCCGTGAGGCGTCTGCGGGCGTTGGAGGAGCTTCATCGGTCGCATAAGGTATATATGTTGTCGAATACCAACCCGATAATGTGGGACACCGCCATTGCTGATGAGTTCCGCAAGGACGGACGGTCGATGGGATATTATTTCGACGGCTGGGTGGCCTCCTTTGCCGTGCATGCCTATAAGCCGGATGCGGCGATTTTCCGCAAAGCGGTGGAGATGTTCTCCCTGGAGCCGGACAGTACGTTGTTCCTCGATGATTCCAAGGCAAACTGCCTGGCTGCGGAGGCGCTTGGATTCCGCACGGCGTGGGTGCGTCCCGGCACGGAGTTCACAGACTATATTCCAGGCTACGTGTCGGAAAGTGGCGGCAACGTATGAGTGCGGCGCACAAAGGCAGGATTGCGGTGGTCGGGATGTTCGACGGGGTCCATTCAGGTCACCGCGCGTTGCTTTCCGACTTGAAGGCACGGGCATCGGAGCGCTCTCTTGAGCCGATGGTATTCACTTTCTCGAACCATCCGTTGGAGCTAATCAGACCCTGTGCGGCCCCGTGCCTGCTGTCTACGGCCGCAGAGAAAGTGGAGTTGCTGGCCCGGGAGGGAATCGGGGTGGTGGAGTGTGTGCCGTTCGATGAGGCTATGCGTCTCACCTCGGCAGAGGGATTCATGCACATGTTGCGCGACCGCCACGATGTACGCGCCGTGCTGTTGGGTTTCAACAACCGCTTCGGCCATGACGCCCCGGCTTCGTTTGAGGAGTATCTGCGCCTCGGAGAGGCTGCCGGGGTGGAAGTGCTTCGCGGACGTGAGTTCGTTATGGAGAGTGACGGACATGGGCACCCCGTGTCCTCCTCTGAGATCCGGCGCATGTTAGCCCTGGGGGATGTCGCTGCCGCCGCCACGATGCTGGGACGCCCTTACTCATTGCCGGGCACTGTGATACATGGCCGTGAGGTAGGGCGCACCATAGGATTCCCTACCGCCAATCTTGAAATCCCCCGCTGCAAGGCAGTTCCGGCTCCGGGGGTGTATGCGGTTACGGCCTGTGTCGGCTCGGGGAATGTTGCAGGATTCCCCGCCATGGTAAATATAGGGCGCCGCCCTACAGTGGATGTATGCGGCGCCCCGATTTCTATAGAGGTGCATATAATAGGTCTTCCGGGAAATACGGATCTTTACGGGCGTACGGTGACACTCGGTTTTTCTGCCCGTATTCGCTCCGAACAACGTTTCTCATCGCTTGAAGAACTTTCCTGCCAGCTTGCCGCCGACAGGGAGGCAGCGTTGGAAATACTGTCAGATTGAGCCGGCCTGGTTTTCTTTTTCTTCGAACTCTTTCTGTGCCTCGGCAAGTTTGGCCTGTGATTCAGGGTCTTTCTGCCAATGGAACGGAACGAAGTTGCTGGCCGGATTCACCCACGACGGTTTACGGAAGTGCAGTATTACAAACGGCAGTATCACGAACAGGGCCACTCCTCCGAAAAGCACTATGTACCATACCGAGGGAGAACCCATCGGAATCTGTCCCGGGGGAAAGAAGCTTAGCACGAAGGCGAGCAGCGAGCCAAGGAAGCCTGTCCCTCCTACCAGCCACATAAGCCAGTTCCCTCTCTTCCCTATGCGGAAGGGTCGCTTGGCGTTTTTCATTGAGTAACGCAGATATATGGCGGCTGCGAACATCAGCAGGTAGGCTATAAGGTAGAGCAGCACGGTAAGCTGGGAAAGAATCTGGTAGAAGCTCTCCACCGAAGGCATAACTACGAACAGCAGCGACAGCAATGTCACAGCCCCGCCCTGGATAAGCAGAATGTTCTTCTGTACTCCCGATTTGTTGGTTTTCTGGAAGAAAGGTGGCAGATACCCTGCCTGGCCCACTGCGAATATACCTTTGGAAGGGCCGGCTACCCAGGTCAGCACCCCTGCCAGTACGCCGAAGGCCAGCGCTATGGCTATTACCGGCGTGAGCCATGTGAGGTGGAAGGCTGCCATATAGTTGTCAAACCCTACCAGCAGGCTCTGAACGAGGTTTATATCCTTTGCGGGGATGATTATGCCTAACGCATAGGTGCCGAGCACGAAGATAAGCACCGTTATAAGTGCGCCTCCGAATACGGCTTTCGGGTAGTTCACCGTGGGGTTCTTCACATCGCGTACATGTATGCCCGACATCTCCATGCCGGCATAGAAGAGGAATATGGATGCCGCCAGGACTATATTGTCGAAGTTAGAGAAGTCAGGGATGAAATTGCCGTGGAAATCCATCTGGGAATGTCCGCCCATGGCAAGATACACCACTCCGCATATCACCAGCAGGCCGGCGGGAATCACAGTTCCCACTATACCGCCGATTTTTGAAATCTTGCCTACCCATCCCAGTCCTTTCATCGAAATGAGGGTAGCCACCCAGTATATTGCCAGCACTACCACGATGGTATAGTATTTGTTGGCGGCCAGGTGCGAGTCGGCCATGTGGTCCATACCGATGAAGGCCAGGGATACGGCCCCGAAGGTCAGTACGGTCGGGAACCATATGGTGCTCTCCACCCACTGGAGCCAGATACCCAGGAAGCCTGTCTTACGCCCGAACGCTTCACCTATCCAGCGGAACATACCGCCTTGCTGGTAGGGGAACATCGCGGCCAGTTCGGCGGCTACCAGTGATACCGGGATAAGGAATACCAGTGCTGCGAAAAGATAGTAGAAAGCCGAACTCATCCCGTATTCGGCCTCGGCAGGGAGTCCTCGAAGCGATACCACTGCCACTATGTTCATTATCATAAGGGTAAATACCCCGAGCTTTACCGCTGACTTTACCGCCGGCTTCTTCGATGGCACGCCACCCGGTGCTGTTTCCTTATTTGTTGCCATAATTGATTTGTTTTAGATGTCGAAGTCACAGGGACCTCGTAGTCTTAGAGGCTCTCAATGTTTGTGTTTGGTGTTAAATATAGCCGACCGGCAGACACAGGTAACTGCTGCATTTGCCGGCCGGTTATCAGTCACGGGGTGTTATTTCCCTGTGTGGTTGAAGGTCTTGGCAACCAGTGGCACATTCTTCTCCATGGCGATGCGTGTGGGGGTGGGGTATTCCAGCGCGTTAAGCTCGTTCACTGCGAAACGTATATCGTTAAGCAGCTGGTCGGCCATATCGCGGCTGAATCCCTGCTTGCACAGGACGCGCATCACGACGATGTTCTCTATGTTGGCCGGCATAGTGTAGGCCGGTACCATCCATCCCTTTTGGGCGAGTTTGTCCTGGAGGTCGAACAGTGTCCATTTGGCATCCTTCTGGTAGTCGGGCTTCATCAGCCAGGTGAAAATCGGGTTGGGCACATCCGGGGAATAGGCCTGGAACTCGGGCATGGCGCTCACCGTGGAGTGCAGATATTTGGCGATTGCCAGCGAGTTGGCCTGTACGTTCTTGTAACCCTCGAATCCGAGGCGTATGAACTGGTAATATTGTCCGAGAATCTGTGCGGCCGGACGTGAGAAGTTAAGACCTACCTGGCGGATTTCGGCGCCGAGATAGTTCACGCTGAACGACATTACCTCGGGCAGGTACTGTTTGTCCTTCCATACCACCCATCCCAGGCCGGGATATACAAGGCCGAATTTATGGCCGGAGGTGCTTATGGAAAGCACCCATTTCAGGCGGAAGTCCCATTTGCGGTCGGGATCGAGGAACGGCAGTATGAAACCGCCGGTGGCAGCGTCCACATGGATAGGTATGTCGTAGCCGGTCTTGGCGTTGAACTCGTCGAGGGCTTTGTCAAGAGCCTCCACGTCATCGTTAAGGCCGGTCCAGGTAACACCCTGTATGGGGACGATGCATATCGTATTCTCATCGCACATCTTAAGCGCCTCCTGCGGGTCGAGCGTGGTCTTCTCCAGTGTCAGGGGCACTGTACGCATCTCGATCTGCCAAAGCTGTGCGAATTTCTCCCATACAATCTGGTAGCCTGTGGAGATTACGAAATTAGGTTTGTCATAAGGCTTGCCCTCTTTCTTGCGACGCTCGCGCCAACGTATCCATGCGGCGATTCCGCCCAGCATACATGCCTCGGATGAGCCGATTGCCAGGGCGCCTGTCTTCCATGTCGCTTTCTCGGGCGAGTTCCACAGGTTGGCGATGATGTTGATACATTTGCCGTTCATAACGGCTACTCGGGGATATTCCGTTTCATCAATATAGTTTATATTGATGGCCTCGTTCATCAGCTTGGTGGCATACTCGTCCATATAGGTGGTTACGAAGGTTGCCAGGTTGAGGCGGGGCTGTGTCTGGGCGAATGTCTCATCCTTTACCATCTGGTATGCTACTTCCGGAGTAGTGGGGCCGTCGGGAATCTTATCAACCGGCGCGGGTTGCAACATGGCGTCCGAGCCAAATACATTAGTCTTGGCATCGCCAAGTCTGAAATCTTTGTCAATCATAAAAATGAGTTTTTGATAATGTTGAATTTTGGCGCGGCCGGGTTTCCCTTAGGCGGTGCCCTTACTCTATTCTAAACATTGCGGTGTATGGAAATGTTCCGAGAGGCGGTGTGTTTATTTATGATGCAGAGAACTGCGGCAGTGAGACGGTGGAAAAGAAAGCCTCCTGCCTTCCCGAAATCATGAAAAGGAAAGGCAGGAGGATTGCAGAAATATATTTACATACTGATGTTGTCATCTATGTGCGGGTGTGTCATCGCATCAATATCTTACGTCCGTCAAGGATGTATACCTCTCCGGGGCGCGGCGTGTCGACGGGTATGCCCTGGAGGTTATACAGCACTCCCGGCTCAAGCGTGGATGGGTCGACAGTGATAGTACCAAGGGCGGTAACCGTGTCGTTGTCGGGTTCACCTACCAAAACGGCGTTGTTGGGGTTCGGCTCGGGCATGAGGAACGCCTCGTTGGCCGCTACTACGGGGTCGGTATTCTTGGTGTAGTACAGCGAACTGTTGTTGTTGGAGTTCCATGTGGTCATGCGGTAGACCGGGGCTGTATCCTCGTTATATTCCATATCCCACATGTTTTTCATGTCGGTAGTGTTGAGCGGGGTGTCGAGCAGCACTCCACGGAAAAATTTGTCGGATGCCGTGGGCGCTGTCTCGGCACGTAATGACCGCTGCGAGGCTGTCACGTCGTCGCTTATCTGAAGGCCGTCGGCATCGGCCGGATATACGGTGTTGTAGTCGGGGATGACGAGGTTGTCTTCCATGCCGCTATATTCGCATCGGGCCATGAAGGGGGTCAGGGCCGGGACGGTTCCAGATACTTCCTTGAGTACGGAATAATACACATCTACCCCCTTTACATTTACCGGCTCGTCTGCCGGGGCCAGGGTGAGGAATGTCATGGTTGCGGGATTTACGGCCTTTATCGGGAAGTCGAAATAATGGGCGTTGTAAGAATAATCGTTGTCGCTGTGGAGCGCGTTGATGCAGAACGAGTTGTCTGTATCGTTTACGGGCTTTATGAGCCATTTCCCGAAGTCGGCGGCAACCTCTACCTCTGTGGCATTGGCGAATCCGAGAGTGGATGTGGCCTTGTGCTGCTGTCCGGCGCCGGCGGCAAGGTCACCGTTGCCGTTGACCACACGCCCGGAGATGAGGAAATAGCGTGTGCCGGTATGGAGGCGGGGCAGATATTCCACGAGTGTCTTAGTCAGATAATGCTCCTGTAGTTTCTTGGCTAACTCGGGCAGGTTGTAGCCTGCGATGGTTACGTTCGGGGTACGTTCGGGGTCGGTGAGTTTCACCATTGTGAGCTTCAGCCAGTTGAAGAGGAGGTCGGGGTCTGCGAAAATCTGACGGAACGAGGACTGGCAGTTACCCTGGGCATCGAGTTCGTATTTTGCCGATATGTCGTAGCCGTACGATTTCATCTCTGCCACGTCTGCCGCCGTGAAGATTTCAAGAGGCATACCCAATTTGGAAAGATAGGTGCTCATGGCGTCCATCCCTTTTTCAAAGGAGGCTTTGCGGGCGCGGGTATATTCGGTTGATTCATCTGTGTACCAGTCGCTGACGGCTTTGAGGTCGGGCGTATCGTAGAACAGCCGGTAGCTGACGCCGTCGGCATCCTCACAGGGTAGCAGGCGTATCGACAGGTCAAGATTGGCTGTGACGTTGCGGTTGAAGTCGCGTGCCACTTCGTAAAGCTCGGTTGCGTTGGGTTGGGATGTTTCTTTTTGCAGACGGGAGGCCACGAATAGCAGCGCTGTGGAGACGGTGGCACGCCCGATGGACACATAGCCATGCTCGAATCCGGCACGCACGAGTCCGTAGACGGGATTGTCGGACATCAGCGCGTCAATAACGGTCTGCTCGTATTCCTCGTCGGAGATAGGTGTGCCTATGGCGTCTACCCCCTGTGAGCGGAGTGTGCGTATGTCGTAGGTGAGGTAGCCTTTCGACATGTCAGGCACGGCGTGGATGCGGAATATTGAGCCGGCCTCGGTGCGGGTCTGCTCATATGTCTGGTCGGGTTGTGCGGTGAACGGGCCGCGTACCTGTACGTATGCCGAGTTGTCGGCTTTCCCCGACAGGTTCTGTACGCGGAAATATCCGTCAAATTCCTGTGTGGGGTTGATTGCAGCGTTGCTTCCGAGTGTGAGTATGGCGCATACGCCGCAGATGCTGTGGCGGAATATAGATTTCATCAGTAGGATATAGGTTTTGGGTTGTGGTTTGTTGGAAGTCAGTAGGCTATTTTCTTACCGTTGATGATGTAGATGGAGCCGGGTTGCGGATGGGCTACGCGGCGTCCGTAGAGGTCATATATCGTCTTGCTTCCCTCGTCATCGGGCATGCAGGTGTCGGGGCATACGTTCTCTATGCCTGTCACCGAGCCGGAGGTATCCAGGCGGATTGCCGCCGTTTTGCGCGTGAGGTTGGAGATGTCGAGATATGCCTTGTTGGGGAGGAGTTTCGGGTATGTGCCGTCGGCGTTCTGTGCCAGGTTGTAGAACCCTACCGTGCCATCGGCATTTACTCCGAGTACGCGCATGCTCTCCGGGTTGAAGTCCTTTTGGCCGTTAAGGTCTTTGTCGGTGTAGAGTTGGAATTCACCAACGAGCATATTCCCTTCCAATGCCGGGAGTTCGAGATGATAGTCCAGGGGCATCAGACGGTTCTGGCGCGAGGTCAGGCCGGTACATTTCAGCAGCACCGGGGAGTAGGCCGGAACCTGCCCGGACTCTATCTTGGTGAGCTGGGCATAGATTTCCGAGGCCACATCGGCTGTCTCCCGCACGTAGTATGCCTCTACGCCGTCGCGGCACTCATAGGGGAAGGAGGTGTACATCGACGTCCAGTATCCCCCTTCGAAGAGCATATCCTCCGAGGCTGCCGCCCCGAACCAAAAATCATCGAAATGTTCTTCATCGATAGGTTGCAGGGCCATCCACGAATATGGGTCGTCGTAACTGCATCTCCCTAACAGGGCGTGATGGGTGGCACTCATTTTAAATCCGCCACCCAGGATATTGCCGTAGAGTATATGGTAACCGCAGAGAGTGCCTATAGCCGGTTTGATAGTAAAGGTCTTGCCTGTCATTGTCTTTATGTCGGTTCCCTGCCCTAAGGCATTTGCCGAGGTTACGGCGTCTTGGTTAGGCCCTGCGTCAAGATTCTTTGCCGTGCCTTCAAGATATATCACCGTGGATGGCATGCTTTCCACATCTACTCCGGGGTCGTTGTCCACTTCGGAATAGGTTTTATTTGCAAATTTGGATTTATCCAGGTCGGCCGGTGTGCTCCAGGTTACCAGGCCGTCCAATACGTTGTTCCCAGTAAGTGAGACGCTTCCATATTTGTAAGATCCTTCGATGGTAAGGACGCGGTTGAATATTGAGCGTACGCGATAATAACCGGCAGCCTTGATGCTGCTCTTGCTTTTGAACACTGCCGTTATCTCTTTCGGGCCTGTTACCTCGAAGGTGTATGTCAGGTCTGTAGACAGGATGGTGCCGGTCTCATCGCGCCAGCCTGCGAAATAGGTCATCATGTTCTGGCAGCCATAGGTAGGTACTGCTGCGAGAGTAGCTTTTAATGTGACCGTGTCTCCTATCTTATTGTCGGTAGGCGTTATTGTGGCCGAGCCAGCTTCGGAAAGTTCCGTGAGCAGCACCACTTGCGGGGAATCTTCGGCGGCGGCTGCCTCTGAATAATAATCTCCGGCCATAGCCGTGAAGCTGCCTACGAGAAGATACATCATAGGCAGAAGCAAACGTATAGATATTTGCATACGCGTGTTTATGATTAGAAGGGTTATAGAATTAGGAATATATAATCGGGATTGGGGATTTCGAATAAGTAGGAATATCGAAATCGCATGTGGGTATTAGCTTTTGGCTTGTTATTGTTTGCAAAATTATAGAAAACCCTTCAAATTACCCCCCCAATTTGTTAAATTAAATTAAAAATCATTAATTGATAGTTTTGCAGTGTATTATGGTAACTTTATAGTGGCGCCGAACCTCCGGGACGGCAGGCCACCAGAAGAACTAAAGCCGTGTTTGGTGAGGTAATTCCCGGCCCCGCCTCTTCGGGTGGCCTGCCGTCCCGGAGGTCCGGCGCCACTATAAAGTAACCTCGGATAATGTCTTTCGTTGGAAGATTGGTGTCTCCGAATTTTGATACACCGCCACTTTATAGGAGTAGTAGCATTTAATTCGGTTCGGTGTCTGCTGCTTCCCAGAGGTTGGTGTCGCTGTTGGAGTGGAATAGCATTATGCGGTCTTCGGTATCGATGCCGTCCGGGCTTTGGGGGACGGGCAGGCGCCTTAGGATGTTGTTGTTATCGTCCACCAATACGAAGGCATCGTTGAGGCATTTCAGCCATGCGCCGTCATATCGCTTGGAGCGGATATATTCATCGGTGTCGTAGGCGCCTGTCTCCCAAAGGAAGCACTGGCGGGAGTTGTTGGATTCCTTCTTGCCGGTGTAGAGCGACACAAGTTCGTATGGCTTTTCGGCCGCCATGGTGTACTTGCCGTATCGGCCACGGCGGAACGAGGGGTACTTGATGTAATAATACCGCCAGTCGAAACGCTTTTCGTTTCGACATCGGCCGAGATAACCGTTGATGATTTCGTATAAGAAAGGTTCGTCAATCCTACCCGGGGTGTTGAGCAGGTTCGACATTGCACGGGATACCTTGGCGAAATCCTGGGTACGTTCCCCTCGGTGGAACAGGTTTTCCCATGCTCCTTTGGCATATTGTCCGAATGTGCCGAGGGCTATAGTCCAGTTGTTCTCGCGCCGGGAGTAGTCGCCGCAGGCAAGGAGGGCGCAGTCAACAAGGTCCCAGTCGCATAGGAAGAGATCCTCGAAGCGTGAGTAGAGCGTGGTGTTCTCATGCCCCACGACCTCCACGCGCCCATAGAGCAACGGGTGGTCCTCGAGTCGGAACAGAGCTTCGGCTTCGCGCGGATTCAGGGCGGTAAACGCGAGTTTGCGCGTTTCCTCGTCAAGCTGTATGGTGTTGAAGTTCGGACGGCGCCCCTCGTTGTCGATAATTATATCTGTGGCAATCGTGCCGGTGAGGATTATGCCGCGCGTCTGTGCCAGGATTGCGGGCATACGGTTGCCGGCATCGCCTCGCGGGTTGTCTACCACCTCGTTTTGTGAGTTGCGTATGAGGTTCCAGACCACGCGCAGGCGTCGGCGGAAATCGTCTTCCGCTATTTTCTCGCGGTTGAGCAGGTAGACGAGGAACGCGTAGAGGAGTGTGGACTTTTGCAGAGTGAACTTGCGTTGGCGCCGCTCGCCCGGCTCGTAGTTGCGCAGGCAGTCCTCAAGGAGGTTGATGTGCCAGTCGGATGGGATGCATATCTTGCCGGGGCGGTGGTCGGTGCTTATGAAGCGTTCGAAGAAATGGGCTATTCCCTCCTCGCGGGCCACCCGTACCCAGCAGTCGAGCCTGTCAGAGAGGAAGGCGGTGTTCTCCGGGGTGCGAGTTCCCTTGAAGTAGCGTTCGAGGAGGGTGAATTCATCGGGGTAGTCGGCGCTCATATTGTCGCGGTAACACATCAGGTCGCACACGAAGTGGAAATAGCGCAGGAACTCATCGTCTATGATATTGTCCTCCCCCCGGAACGGCCACAGCATGTCGGTCCAGTCAATGTCTATCTTCCGGCTTGTCTGCTTGGCCTTGTCGGGGGCGTCCTCCTGTAGGCATTTTATGAATTCCGCCTTGAAATGCTCGAACTGCGTCAGGGGCTTCCCTCGGGAGTTCATCTTTATGTATATCTCATCGGTGAGTTCCATCTCGTCTACCGGGAGGAAATAGAATGTTATCAGGTCAAGGCGTTCCCAGAGGTTGTCGATGTCGCTGAAGCGCTCGTGTATGGCGTCCAGCATGGTAAGCATGGAGTTGACGGAGGCATCGTTGCGCCAGTCCAGAGGGAACCATCCCTCGTTGCGTATGCTTTTCGAGGGGGCCTGCGTCCAGAGGGGGGTATAGTCCACCATGCGTTCGCAGAAATCTCGGGCGCTGTAGCGGGTAGAATAGCTGAAGCGTGCCAATATGTCGGTATCCACCCCTTCCCGTTTGGCTGCATACCAGTGGAGGAGGTAGAGGGTGGTGAGGCGCTGCTGGCCGTCGAGGGGTATTAGCTTCCCGGCCTTTACATTGCCGTAGATAAAATCGAGCGTCAGAGGTTGTCCGCAGGCGAGGGCGTTGTGCAGGGCCGACAGGAAGCGGCGGCGTGTGCGGGTGGCGTGTGGGTCAGGGCGTCCCTGGGCGTAGGAACGCTGTATTCTTGGTATTTCGATGTCTTTCACCCCCGTTATATCGGATTTGGCAAGCAGGTTCTTGAAAGAGGTCAGTATGGTTTCCATTTTTGCAGGCTGTGTGTGGGTTATGCTGTGGCGTTGTCAGCGGTGTTGTCGGTAGTGTCCTCCGTTGGGGCCGGGAGGTAGTCGGCCAGGATTTCCTCTATGGCGCTGAAATAGGATTTGCGGTCTTTATCGCCCCAGAAGTGGAGGTGGGTGTCGCCCGAGGAGTAATATTTGAAGAACACCATCTTGGTGCAGACCGGGATGTATCTGCCGTCACGGTCGAGGTTGATTATTTTGTCGCGCTTGGCATCGAAGACATAGTTGCTCAGGGCCGTGTTGTCGCGCCGGTCAATAAGGGCCATGTTCCCGAGACGGTGGGGATAGTCTTCTTCGTTGTTATCGTTGTCCGCCGGGTCGCTGAGCATTTTCACGGTGCGTTCGCGCAGGGGTTCGAACTGTTCCTTCACCTGCCTTATCTCGGGATTGTGTTCGATGTTTTCGGCCAGGTTGTCAAGTAGCGCGGCAAGCTCATTCCCCTCCGGGGAAGCGAGATTGCGTAGGCTTTCGGCATGGTCGCGCAGCCACACGCGGCGTTTCTCGTTGGTGGCCAGACCCTCGGAGTGCCGGGCGTGGATATGCTCCAGGCTCCAGTCCCCCTCCTTGTGTTTGTCGAACGGGAACCGGCGTCGTCCGGCATCCATCTTCCTCTCTGTCTCCACGTTCATAAGCAGCAACAGCCGCTCTATGGCGGCATTGTCCTTGGCCGGGCCGTAACGTAGGGAGCCGAGGTCGGCGCATGAGGCGATGCTGCGGCGTATGGCATTGTCAACCTCCGATGTGAACTCATCTTTGCGGCGCGGTGTGTCGCCGTCCTTCCAAAGTTCGTAGACGTCGCGCAGCGACATGAAACCAGATGATATAAGGTAGCCTATCTTGTGGTAAAAGTCATGGTCGTTGTGCCATTCTTTCAGGGTAAGGAACGTATGGTAGATGTCTTTCCAAGTGAAGTCCAGGGCCTGGGGCTGTCCCTCCAGACGGCGCCGGGTTATCTCCTTGTCGAAATAGAAGAACGTATGGTATTTTTCGCGGGTGTCCCGTTTCTTGTCGGCCATTAGGTCGAGTAGCAGGTCTATGCGCGTGGGATAATCTTCGGCTTTGGCGTTTGTGAGGAAGGCCCACACCGATGGGTCGCTGAGGTCGCGTTCCATGTTGTCCCATTGAAGGGCTATCTCCTCCTGGCGCCCCGACATCTCGCCGGCTGCGTCCTCGCGCAGGAACAGGGCTTTCACCAGTTCGGAGGATGTAAGAGGAATCTTACCTATGTTCAGGCGTTCGAAGAGGTCTATGCCGCTGGCATCGTCAGGCACCTCGTACCATATGACGCTCACCGTCTGGTCGAAGAATTTGTTGATGTCGGTGAGGAACGACTGTTTCTTGTCACCCTTCTCCTCGAAATACTCCTCTATGAATCTGTATGCCTGCGAGATGAAGAAGAAGTCGATGTTGTCGTCGGCCATCTGCGGGTCGATGTTCTTTAGAAATTCCGCCGATTTCTCCCTCGTGTCATATTCAAGCGAGAATTTTGCGCCCGGGAGGAAGCCTCCCGATGTGCGGTGGAGGTAGGCGTAGATAAGGTAGATGGTGGTAAGGCGTTGCTGTCCGTCGATAAGTTCGTAGCGGTCGCCGAGGTTCTTCACCACCACCGGCTGCAGGCAGTAGGCCCTGGAGGCGTTGGTGAAAATGTCGTCAAGAAGTAACCGTACCTCTTCTAATCCCCAGCGGTAGCCGCGCTGGTAGGCCGGCAGGAAAAAACGGCCCTTTATGTCGCCCACAAGGCGTGTCTCCAGTCTAATCTGTCCCATATCGTGAAATGAATCGGTTCGAGGTTTTGATGATATATGCAAAGTTAGTAAAACTCAGTGAGATATTGAAGCCGGGATAGCTTTATTCTTTTATGAATGTTTTGCAGTGCCAATAATAATGAGGGCGTGTCAAAATTCGGAGACACCAACCTTCCAACGAAAAACATTATCCGAGGTAACTTTATAGTGGCGCCGGACCTCCGGGACGGCTGGCCAACAGAAGAGGCGGGGTGTACTGATAGCTAAATATAGCATACAGAAAATCAGAATATTGTCCGATGAGATGCGTATATAGGGCTCCGCCTCATCTGGTGGCCTGCCGTCCCAGAGGTCCGGCGCCACTACCATCCGGCGATATTTTTAAGTGCCATTGCCAAGGGAATTGATATGTTGTTAAAAATGGGGAGGAGGGGGAGATTTATTTGGCAGATTCGGGAGTATTTAATAATTTTGCGGGACTGTAGCATAGTGCGCGGCAGCGTGGCCAAACCTATCTATTCCAGGGAACGATGACAAAAAAGCACCTTATCGCGGTTCTGCTCCTTGCGGTTTCGGCGGTGGCCGCTGCGGCGGGGCCTCCGGCGTGGGAGCATGTGGCCAACCCGCCCCGCGAAGTTGTGCAGACGGTAACGCCTGAATCATCGACTGAAATCGTGGTGGCCGATGGCTATATATTTGTTTACGTGGCCCGTCCCACGGTGGTGAAGCTCTTCTCGATACTCGGGCAGCCAATAGCCACGGAGACCCTTCCGGCAGGAGTGCACCGCCTGCGTCTGGCGTCACGCGGCATCTACATACTCCGCGCAGGCTCCATCACCCGCAGGGTGACCCTATGATATGGCATTTTAGAGAACAAAAAAACTACATAAATAACACAAACCAAACAAAAACATTTCATATGAAGAAATTTTTACTCGCCGCAGGTTGTGTCGTAGCTATCGCTTCGGCAGCTTCCGCAAAAGATTATGTCTTTAACGCCGCTGAACTTGACATGTCGAAGTTCACCCAGAGTTCTTATACCGATGGGGATAAAACCAAATGGCAGCTTGCAGGCCTTTGGACAGCAGAGGACGGCACTACATTCAATGTGGTTATGAAGCAGGCTGCTTCCACCACCGATGACTGCTCTCCCATTCTCGGAGAGACAAAGCATGTACGTTGGTACAAGAACGTGGAACTCACCATCACCGCTCCCGCAACAGTAAGCACTATGAAGCAGATGGTGTTCACGACCACAGCTAAGGACAAGACTATGGCGTTTACCCCAATGGATAACAAGGGTACAGTTACTGCTGACGGCGATGCGAAGACCATCACATGGCAGTATGCCGATGGTATGAACCCGTTCGTAGCCACAGCTACCGGGGGTCAGATCCGTTTCTCCAAGCTCGTTATTTCCGATGAGATAGGCGATACTCCCACCCCCCCGGAACCTGCCAAGACAGTCAAGGTTGCCAACATCGCCGCATGGCTTGCTGCTGCCGACACCGAGGCTCTCTATGAGTTCGAGAATCCCGTGCAGGTATGCTACCAGAATGGTACTAACCTTTATGTACAGGATGCCACCGGCTCTATGCTTATCTACGGAACTACTGGCCAGACCTACACCAACGGCCAGTCTATCCCCGCAGGCTTCACCGGTAACTACGTAAACTATTACTCAACCATCGAATTCTCACTTCCCAAGGACGGTTCTGCTAAAGAAACTTTCAAGGCAGGTGTTGACGGCGCCACAGTAGAACCCGCCGAGGTTGCTATCGCTGATATCGATGGCGCAACTATGGGCAACAAGTACATCGTGATCCGTGGCTGCGATATCAAGGACATCGTAGAGAAAGACTTCGTTATCACAGGCCAGGGCGGCGAGATTGCCGGTTACAACAAGTTCGGTATCGATCTTCCCGAGACTGACGAACTCAAGGACGTCATCGGCGTGGTTAACTACTACCAGAAGAAGGGTGCCGATGCTCCCGCAGCATCTATCTATCCTATCGAAATCAAGGCTGCTACCGCTATCGCCGGTGTTGAGGCTGACGAGAACGCCCCTGTTGAATACTTCAACCTCCAGGGTGTACGCGTCAGCAACCCCGAGGGCGGCCTGTTCATCATGCGTCAGGGTTCGAAGGTAGCAAAGGTTATCCGCTAAGACATCCCCGGCGTAAAGCGCCATATACCGCATTTTTTTCTGTAAAGCATCTCGTTAAATAATAAACGAATCCTTTACTTTGCTCGAAGGTGGTGTGTCAGATTTGACACACCGCCTTTCACCTTAAATTATCTCTTGTCAACTGTATGGTAGAAGCCGGATGGTAGTGGCGCCGGACCTCCGGGACGGCAGGCCACCCGAAGAGCTTCAGCCGAATCAAAAATACTATCCTCTCCGGAAATGGTAGCTAACATTCTTCGGCTCCGCCTTCTCGGGTGGCCTGCCGTCCCGGAGGTTCGGCGCCACTACCATCCGGCTATATTGTAAAGTTACCTCCGATAATTAATTTTTCGTGGGAAAGCGATTATCGGAATTTTGACACACTGTCCCTCCTAAATATCTCTTGGAAAAATGACTTTGAAAGAATTACAACACGGTTTTTTGACCTCTGCGCGGAAGCAGGCGTTGGCTCGCTCCGTGGAATTGGCCTACCACGCGCCGGAAAGCCCGGTGGGGGTTACCGGGGTGGCCGGTTCGGCGGCGTCTGTGATGCTGGCGGCGCTTGACCGTCCCGGGAATCGGCCGGTGGCTGTTATCGCCGATTCGGTTGATGACGCAGGATATATCTATCAGGACCTCTGCGCCCTGGTGGGGGAGGAGGCTGTGTTGTTCTTTCCGTCAGGGTTCAAGAGAGATATAAAGTTTGGCCAGCAGGATGCCCCCTCGCAGGTGCTGCGCACGGAGGCTCTCGGCCAGTGGGGGGATAATCCGGCGCTACGCTTCGTGGTGACTTACCCCGAGGCCGTGGCCGAACGCGTGGCGCCGAACGACCGTGTGCGCGAGCATACTTTCCGAATCTCGGCCGGCGAGACTCTTGACATGGAGCAGTTGCAACGCTGGCTCTTCGACAACGGGTTCATCCGTCAGGATTATGTCTACGAACCGGGACATTTTGCCGTGCGCGGCTCTATAGTCGATATTTTCGGCTATTCCAACGAGCTTCCCTACCGCGTGGATCTATTCGGCGACGAGGTGGAGTCGATACGCTCGTTCAATATAGAAACCCAGCTTTCCGAGCAGAAGGTCGACACTGTCACCGTGGCGGCGAATATGGCCTCCGGCGGGACGGAAAACGGTATCAGCCTGCTGCGGTTTCTCCCCAAAGGTTCACTGTTGGCTGTGCGCGATGCCTCGCACCTCCTTCAGCGTGTACGCGAGATAGCCTCTGAGTCATTTTCAGCCTCGGCGGCCTATGCCGGCGACGGCGATTCCTCGGCTCTCTCCCTTGTGGTTGATGCGGATGAATTCGCTGCCGACTTCGAAACTCTTCCCCGCCTGTATTTCTCCTCGGCCCAGAACTCGCAGTCGGCCTCGGAGTATGCTCCGGCTGAATCTGCCTCTATTACATTCCGTTGCTCTCCACAGGGCCTTTATCATAAGAACTTCGACCTTATAGCCGATTCGTTCCTCGAATTTCAGAAAAAGGGATATAATATATTCATCCTCTCGGACTCGGAGAAGCAGGCCGACCGCCTGAGGGCTGTTTTCGAGGAGCGTGGCGACAAGATAAAGTTCGACTATGTGCCGGGTACGTTGCACGAAGGGTTCGTTGACCACGATACAAGCTGCTGCGTATTTACGGACCACCAGATTTTCGACCGCTTCCATAAATACACTCTCCGCAGCGACCGTGCCCGCAGCGGCAAGTTGGCGTTGTCTATGAAGGAGCTTGCCGCCATAGAGCCTGGCGACTTCATCGTGCATGTGGATCACGGCGTGGGACGCTTCGGCGGGTTGCTGCGTACGAATGTCAACGGTTCCACGCAGGAGATGATAAAGCTCGTATACAAGAACAACGACTGTATCTTCGTGTCGATACACGCCCTCCACAAACTCGCCAAATATCGCGGCAAGGAGGGGGTGGAGCCGGCAGTGAACAAACTCGGCTCCGGGGCCTGGAACCGTCTGAAGGAGAAGACAAAGAGCAAGCTCAAAGATATAGCCCGCGACCTCATACGGCTCTATGCCTCGCGCAAGGAACAGCAGGGGTTCCAGTTCTCCCCCGATACCTATCTACAGCATGAACTGGAGGCATCGTTCATCTACGAGGATACACCCGACCAGCTTGCGGCGACGCAGGCAGTGAAGCATGATATGGAGAGCCCGCGCCCGATGGACCGCCTCATATGCGGCGATGTGGGCTTCGGCAAGACTGAGATTGCCGTGCGCGCCGCCCTTAAGGCGGCTGCCGACGGGAAGCAGGTGGCCGTACTGGTGCCTACCACCGTTCTTGCCTACCAGCATTTCCGCACCTTTGCCGGACGTCTGAAAGATTTCCCGGTGAGGGTCGACTATCTGTCGCGGGCCCGTACGGCCAAACAGACACGCCAGATTATCGCAGACCTTGCCGAAGGGAAGATTGACATACTCGTGGGGACGCACCGCCTCGTGGGGAAGGATGTGAAGTTCAAAGACCTCGGGCTGCTCGTTATCGATGAGGAACAGAAATTCGGCGTGGCAGTGAAGGAGAAGCTCAAACAGATGAAGACCTCTGTAGACACCCTCACTATGTCGGCCACCCCGATACCGCGCACGTTGCAGTTCTCCCTCATGGGTGCCCGCGACCTGAGCAATATCAATACGCCGCCCCCCAACCGTTACCCTATCCTTACCTCCGTCTCATCGCTTACGGACGAACTGCTTGCCGAGGCGGTGAATTTCGAGATGTCGCGCAACGGCCAGGTGTTCATCGTAAACAACCGCATAGAAGGGCTTTACCAGCTTGAGACCATGGTGAAACGCGTGGTGCCTGATGCCCGTACATTAGTGGCCCACGGGCAGATGCCTCCCGACCAACTCGAGCAGGCCATCATAGATTTCGCCAACCACGACTATGACGTGCTTCTGGCCACTACTATCATTGAGTCGGGGATAGATATGCCCAACGTCAATACTATAATCGTGAACAACGCCCAGAATTTCGGCCTCAGCGAGCTTCACCAGCTTCGAGGGCGTGTGGGGCGTTCCTCGCGCAAGGCGTTCTGTTACCTTATGGTGCCACCGGGGGCGAATATCACCCCTGTGGCGCGGCGTCGCCTACAGGCCATAGAGAGCTTCTCCGACCTGGGTTCGGGAATACACATAGCCATGCAGGACCTCGACATACGCGGTGCCGGCAACCTCCTCGGAGCCGAGCAGAGCGGTTTTATCGCCGACCTGGGCTATGAGACTTACCAGCGGATATTGAAAGAGGCCGTCACCGAACTGCGTACGAGCGAGTTCGCCGATGTCCTCACAGAGGAGGATGCTACCCGCGCCGGTGACGGCGAAGGGGGTGAGGAATATGTTGCCGACTGCGTTATAGAGTCTGATTTGGAATTGTTGCTGCCCGCCTCCTATGTGCCTCAGGAGAGCGAGCGTATAGCCCTCTATCGCGAGCTTGACTCGTTGGAGCGCGATGCCGATGTCAAGGAGTTCTGCGACCGCCTTGTAGACCGTTTCGGCAAGATTCCGGATGTAACCCTCGAACTGGTGCGTGTGCCGCGTCTGCGGCGCATGGCCCGGCAGCTCGGCGTGGAGAAAGTAGCCCTGAAAGGTGGACTGATGTACCTCTATTTCGTTGACGACAGCAACAAGGCCTACTACCAGTCACCGGCTTTCGGACGTCTCATAACTTACCTCCAGCTAAACCCCAAACGTGTACGCATCCGCGAGAACTCCGCCACCGGGCGCCGCTCCTTCGCCATAACCGGCGTCCCCACCGTAAAGGAAGCCGCCTCAATCCTCGCCTCCATCCGCGACCTCCCCGTTTCCTGACGTGACGCCCATGCAGTTCAGACACCGTTTAACGATAAATGGCGGTGTGTCATAATTCAGAGACACCAATCTTCCAATGAAAAATATTATCCAAGGTAACTCTATAGTGGCGCCGGACCTCCGGGACGGCAGGCCACCCGAAGAGACGGGGCGCACCCAATGGTTAAATATAGCATACATCAAATCAGGATATTGCCTTGTAAGATGCGTCTATATGGCTGCGCCTCTTCGGGTGGCCTGCCGTCCCGGAGGTCCGGCG
>CAJUBM010000015.1 GCA_910584735.1 uncultured Muribaculaceae bacterium | reverse complement strand
AAATATTAATATTTTAATAACAGTGGTAAGATTTTTATCGCACCACTACTATTTTTATAATACTTCCGTAAAAATCCTTCCCGTAGGCTCAAATACTATGGTCCTACTAAGGAAGGAATATATATATTTTGTACTCACCATCGGCCGATGGCAGGATGTCAACAAGCATCCTATTATTTGTCAACAACCAATGTCAGTACGCCCGAAGAATCATAACATACGGCGTTGAACACCGGGTCGGCGACCTTCAAACGGTAGCCGGCATTGTCATGATGCATACCTTCAACGCTTTCTTTAAATCCATTATGGTCAAGGAGATGGTACAACTTTCCGGGGACTACTGCCCTGAGAAGCATCGGAGACAAGGAATATCCGTCAGGTGCATTTATGGCAACCATGTTACCTTTGGCGTCAAATTCCATATCGATACCATCGGCCAAAGATATTTTATAATCACCTGAGGTATATTCTTTCTCACATTTCACAATTGCATGTCCGTCACAATATTTCTGTAGAAACTTCCGTGCCTTCGATGGGACGTTCTCATATGCCACGCTGCCCGAAATAACCGGGCCTATACCTGTGTATCCGGGTGGAATCTGCACGGCAGGCACCACGCGCTCGGCATCAGCCTCCGCTTCAGGTAACGCATCGGCCCAAAGTAAAGAGCCTCCAAAAGCCAGGACACCCACGCCTAAAAGCATACGCAACCGGCTTAGAGCATAACGGGCTGTAGAGCGGCCCAGACTGCCAATGCCGTGAGCCAGCTTTTTCGAGTAGTCTTTTACTGTCTTCATAATAGCTCCTTTCATTTCTAATTCGGTAACTCTTCATTCCGTGAAATATTCCACGGAGGAAGAAAATCCTTTTAGAAGTGAAACAGCTTCGTAACACCATTGGTTCGCCCGGACTTCACTTTTAGTGAGTTCCAGAGATATCCGGGTGTATCCTTTATTTCGACAGCTATCCCCCCGAAGGTATTCCAAAATGGGGGTGACGTTCTATAGAGATGACGTTCTATAAAACTACCACGAATCTAATGCATAGCGCCGTCAATTCCATCGGGATATTCTTTCAGATAAAGCTCGCATGCCGCACAAAGCTCGTCATACCACTCTTCACCGAATCTCGCGATGAGTGGTTCGCGTAGGAACTGGTAAAGCCGTATCCCCTTCTTACGGCCCAACTCCTCGGCGGGACGGCAAATTTTCCACCGATGGTAGTTCAACGCAGTAAATGTGGGATATTCCTTAACCCTTATCGGATAGAGCGCACACGAAGACGGCTTCAAAAACCCGTCAATGCGTCCCTCCCGCCTGGCCTTCTCTATGGCGCACAGGCATACCCCACCCTTTCCATAACATGTAAATGCACAGTTGCGGCCATCCAGCAACGTTGTAACCAGGTCTCCTTCCGGGTCGGTGTATGCCACCCCCTCGGTACGCACCTCCTCTACAGCGCGGGGAAGCATAAACTCCTCTATCTGCGGCAATATCCCCTTTATCTTTTCCGCCTCCTGCGGCGTGACAGGAGCGCCGGCATCCCCTTCGATACAGCATGCCCCCAGGCAGCGTTCGAGGTCACAGCAAAAAAAGCGTTCTACAATGTCAAGCGTGACAAGCGTATTCTGAATCTGGAACATATCTTAGAATCTACTTTGCATATAAAAACTGTTATTCTCTATTTTAAGAGCTATTAATCTTAGCATTAATGATGCTGCTTCAAAAAGAATATTTCCTTTTGACGCTCAATCTCATTACGCAATTGTTCCGAAGTTGGCATATAGAGCATATATTTAGATGCGAACAGATTGTCATTGTCATGCAACACCGAGTATCGAGCTATATCTTCATCAGTATCCTCACAAAGCACAATTCCAATCGTAGGATTATCTCCTTCACTACGTTTTAACTCGTCATACATCCGCACATACATATCCATCTGTCCCACATCTTGATGTGATATTTTAGAAGTCTTAAGGTCAATAAGCACAAAAGACTTCAAAATATAGTTGTAAAATACGAGATCTATGTAATAATCTTCCTTCTCGGTATGAATATGTTGCTGACGGGCAACAAAAGCGAACCCTTTACCCATCTCAAGGATAAATCTTTCCAGATTGGTTATAATTGCCTGCTCAAGTTCCGACTCAAGAAACGATGTGTCGGCAGCAAATCCAAGAAACTCGCCGATAACCGGATTTTTTATAAATTCAGTCGGATCCGGTTTTTGGAATCGCGAAACTTGTTGCAGCATTTCTTTCTCTACCAAATCCTTTCGCTGGGATGCCAGCAATCGATGATAATATTGTGAACTTATATTACGTTGAAGTGCTCTGACACTCCAGGTCTGCGTTCTTGCTTCTCGTTCATACCAGTCACGCGCATCTATATTCATCTCTTGGAGCAAGGTCCGATAATGTGTCCATGATAACAGCCCCTGAGATTGTGCACTCAGTGAGTACACAATTGTACCATTTTGATTCTCAGGCATGAATAACGATGATTTTGACTTATAGAAGCTAAGATAGTTATATAAGTCTCTTCTAGAAAACCCTTTCCCGTATATCCCTGTCAGTTTCGTGCTGAGGGTCTTGATGGTTTTAAGTCCGTATTGGGCCCTTGGTCGGGATTCCAGCTCATTCTCTGCAATGAGCTTTCCAAGACGCCAGTTACGAAAAACAAGTTCATAATTAATCTGACGGTATGCATTTTCTCTGGAAGCCTCTATGATACAACACGCCTCTGCAAGGATATGGTCGTCCTCCCTCTTTTCAATCATTGTTGTTATTTTTCTTTAAAACAGATATTTTTAGCAAGCACTCCGCAAGTCAAGCTCATAATAGTCAGATAATTTACAATAGTCAACGCCCTGAGAACACCACAGAATATCCGATCAGCCGGTCATAACGTTCGCCGGGTGCCCGGTAATAGACCGCGATGGGATACTCATTGACGGTCTCATACTTATCCCCTTCTATGAGATTCTCCTTTGAAGAGGTGACATATTGGTAGTTATATGCCCCCTGCTTAAGGAGCATCACCTTCTCATAACACCCGGAAGATGGTTCGTAACGCATGGCCGACCGGTCATCATAAAGCCGATGAGTAAAATCTCCCTCGAGATACACCGCGCCTCCCTGAATCTGCGGACAGTCAAGAGTGAAATGGACTACGGTGTAGTCGGCCTCCGTATCTGAATCATCAGAGTTGTACTCACGGACGAAGAATCTTCCGTGCTGCGTACTGTCATAGCTATAGTCCCTTTCCGCGCGTGGTTTGTCAGGGTTCAGATAATGGTGATAGTAAGGCGCCTGGAAATCTATATAGTCCACCCCCATACCGGGATATTGCGATGTGACGGTCTCCATGCGTCTGTATTCGTTCCCTGCCGTGAAAATAAGCTCCGGCATATGCTCGTAAACCAGCCGTCCCCCCTGTATGCGGCGCGGATGAACAACCACACGCTCCGTATCAGGCCGATAGTTCTGCATTACCACGACTTTAAGGTCGTTGAACGGATCGCGCACATTATAATTACGCGTGTCAACATAGAGTTCCAACTGCTGGTGACGGTCGTTATAGTCTATATCTGTACGAGACATCGCATTTCCGCCCACACCTACGGCGTTCTCGCTCACCATAAATCTCACCTGTAGAAGCGTCCGGTCCGGCTCATCTTCGGGATATACCTTCAAAAGATAATTTCCCGACAGGCGGAACCGGAATTCCTTATTAGGCAGCACTATTGTATAATGCACGTAATGCGTGACGGTTCCCCGGGAAAAAGCATAATCCTCCACCTCCGCGTAATTGAACCCATCGAACACTTCTGCGTCCACCAGACCCGAAGGCTGCCATTGCGCATCGCAATGCACTATAGTGTAACGAAGATACTGACGCTCATCGGAAAGCTGGTCGAACCCTATAACCAGCCGTTCGCTTCCCCCGAGAGTCAGAACCGGCGGAGCCAGGCGGTCACCCTCAATCCCTACCGTCAGGGTACGGAAAGATGGATCAAATATATCGGTACTCGTATTTTCCGCCGCCAACGGCATAAGAACACCACACATAAGGCATAAGAACGCCATTAAAAGCCTGGCATGCCTCATAGGGCTCGGAATATTTACATCGGCACAACGCATTACCACTCTATAGGCTTCTTTCCATGTGCTACAAGATACTCATTGGCCTTTGAGAAATGCCTGTTGCCAAAGAACCCCCTATAAGCCGACAGAGGGGACGGATGAGGCGAAGTAAGCACCAGATGGCGCCCACGGTCGATTATCTGCCCCTTTTTAATTGCAGGGCTGCCCCATAGCAGGAACACAAGATTGTCGCGCTTGTCGGAGAGGGCCTTCACGGCAGCATCCGTGAAAGTCTCCCATCCCACCCCCTGATGCGAACCTGCCTTGTGAGCCTCCACGGTAAGGGTATTGTTCAGCAGCAACACCCCCTGCCGCGCCCAACGCGTAAGGTCGCCGTCTGCGGGAATCGGAGCCCCGGTATCATCATGTATCTCCTTGAAGATATTCTGCAACGACGGAGGCACGGGTACACCGGGATTTACCGAGAAACACAGCCCGTTTGCCTGCCCGGCACCGTGATATGGATCCTGCCCGAGGATTACCACTTTCACATTATCGAAAGGGCATGAGTCGAAAGCCGCGAAAATCTTGCCGGCAGGAGGATATACTATGGAATGGCTGTATGCATAACGCGTAAAGTCCGCAAGGCCCTTGAAATAAGGAGCCTCGAACTGAGGTGCAAGCTGCGCCTTCCATGAGGGGTCAATTCTTACGTCCATAAGATAGAGAGTATTTCCCGCAAAGATACGAATTTCCTAAGCAAGGACGCAATCCGGGGGCGCATAATAAAGATTAAAAACTTCATTATGCACCCCCGGGTTACAAGTCCTTACAATGTCCTATGCAGGGTTCCTCGAAACAAGGAATTATTTCTTGCGTAGAATCTCAAGAGCCTCATCATATTTAGGCTCATTGGTGATCTCCTCGACAAGATCCACATATTCCACCTCGCGGTCGCCGTTTATAACAATCACGGCTCTGGCAAGCAGTCCGGCCAACGGGCCGTCAACCATCTGAAGGCCATAGTTTTCAGCAAACATCGGCGAACGGAAAGCAGACGCCGGGGTAACATTCTTTATCCCCTCAGCCTCACAGAAACGCCCGGCAGCAAACGGAAGGTCTTCCGACACACAGAGTACCACCGTATTATCAAGCGAGGCAGCCTCCTGGTTGAACCTGCGCACACTTGCGGCACACACCGGCGTGTCAAGACTGGGAAATACATTCAGTACAACCCTCTTGCCGCGCAAATCCTCATCGCTTATATCCTTAAGTTCAGGTGTAACCAATGTAAAACACGGGGCTTTCTCCCCAACTTTGGGCAATGTCCCACCCGTATGGCAGGGTATACCTTTGAAATAAACAGTTTCCATCAATAATTGTATGTTTAGTTATGAAGAAATCAAAAAACGAATACATATCACAGATACGTAGAATATCATTATCATTCGCAAGCGAGCGACACTGCCTGTATAACGCTTTCACCCAGGTTTCGGTTGAATCCCAATATAACATCCTTCACAATTCCGTCACGCGAGGCCACAATAACGACAGGATACTCCGACACACCGCAGTCGCGGGCAAGCGACCGTCCCGACATCAATATCGCCTCTCCCGGACGCAGCGCGCCGGCAATCTCCTCTATCATGTCGGAATTACTACCCGAAAACACCATAACCAGCCCCGCCTCACCCGGCAGAGAGTCAACAGCCCGGCGCAATGCCTCTACAGTTTCTTTCGCAGTAGAGACCGAGGGATCCAGCAACGCCACTACGGTGGGCGATAGGAATCTGTCTCCCTTATGACGGGTATAGCGTTCACCGGTAGTCGTGGGTAGGGAGAAAGCCGGCATGGGAAGCCCGCGCAGATTTTCCACCCGGTAGTTGCTTTCGCGGTATTTCTCAAAAACCTCGGGATAGAGGGCGACCAATTCCTCCTCCGACCGTGGGCGATTTTTATCCATATCATCGGGATATGTGTAGACTACAGTCACTGACTGCTCGGAAATCTGGCCGGGATTATACTCATTGAACAAACGCAAGGGCATACCGCTCTCCCTGTCAAGGAACAACGAGAAGTACCGGCCGTCATATCCACGCACCCGCTGCACCGCTTCGACTGCCGCCACATGCGAACCTGACACCACTGTATCAGGCACATAGCGCACAGCAAACGTGGAATCTGCTTCCATCCCCCTTATCTGGCGGGCCAGCATCTGAGGCATAAGTTCGGCAAAACGGCCGTTACGTTGCACTCCCCCGCGCCCTACGATAAACGGAATGGAATCCCACGCATAATGATACTCCTGCAGACGATGGTCGCCATAGCGATAATGGTGGCCCGGCAGATAAGCCGAAAATCCGGCAGAATCCTTACGGGGAGATATCAGCTGCCAGTCTGCCAGATAAGCGGCCTCACACAATGTGTCGCCCGGCAATGCATCCGAATGAAGCGCCACTGAATAGACCACATCGTCATCCCCCTGAGGCAGAGAGACACTATATTCAGCCTCGGCGTTGAAATCATCCGCCCCCGCCAACCGGTCGATAGCGGAGTCTATATCATTAATACAGCATATCCCCCCGGCCATCAGGCCAAGGGGATAGAAAGCTGCTATCACCATTAAAATTCCAAAATTCCCTTTCATAAAGAAACAATTGCAAACGTGGAAACCGGCTTTCACCCATTTCTGATAGTAAAACGCCTCATGTCGGCAAATGGTTCACCGGCCAACATTATTTCCGGCAAAATCCCTCGTCATGTAGCTCCATACTATTCAGGGAGGGAATTTCCAAGACGGTCAGGAAGCGTTGCCAGCAGACGGAACGCCTCATGGCGCGAGGCGTCAAGAAGTTCCGGCAGATGGGCATCGGAATTGATTATCATCGGCACCCCGGCTGCCTTTAGGCGCGATATGAGCCTGCGTGACGGGAAGAAGCGTCCACATCCCTCAGGAAGTCCTGCCGGGTGTCCCGGATTATCCAACGAGCCTGTAGGGGAATATGCCTTCGTATTGATTTCCACGGTGATACCGCGTTCAATCACCAAGTCGATAAGTTCATCTGCCAGCCGGCGATACCAATGCTCCTTCTCTATACCGGGACGTACCACGGACGCATTATGTCCGATTTTGTCAAGATGGCCGAGTACATCAAATCCGCCGGCCAGAATCATACGGCGCGACTGACGGAAGAACGTGGATACCACATAGCGCAAATCGTTCTCGAAATATTGCTCAAGTTTGCGGACAAACGTCTCGGGACGCCCATCGACGTCTACGAACATACGTCCATCCTTGGTAGGGATAAAATGCACGGAACCGATACGGAAATCAAGCGGGAGTTCACGGAAATAGGTGATATGCGGACCCCATGAATCGTCAAGATAGTCTATCTCCATTCCCGCATACAGTCGGCAACGGCTACCATATTCGCGTCGCAGGCGCTCTACCTCCGCCAGATATAGCGGCACACTCCGGCGGCTCATATTGCATGGCGACTCAATTGCGAGCGGAGAATGGGGCGAGAATCCCAGATGGGTCATCCCCTCTTTCACAGCCGCCGCGACAAAATCCTCCATCGTGGCTTTACCGTCACAGAACTGTGTGTGGGTATGAAAGTTATATTTACGACTCGAGCCGATTTCTTTCTGAAAATCCATATATGTAAGCTAAGTACGTTCTATCTATAAACATTCAATAGTCGTATGAGGTTTGAACCCTCCCCGCCCTGAGGTTACGCAAGAACAGAGCGAAAAGACAGAGAAACACCACCGCCACCGACATTCCTACCGACATAGCCACGGTCAGATCAAGGCCGAAGCCCTCAGGCACAGGCGCCATAAGGAGGTAGCTCGTGCATACAACCGTCATGAACAATGCCGGAACAAGCGAAATCATATAGAACTTACCCCTGCGGGCAAGGTAGACAGTCACCGCCCACAGCGTAAATACCGAAAGTGTCTGGTTACTCCATGCGAAATAACGCCATAACACATTGAAATCAATAAGCATCAAGGCAAAAGTAACGCCAAAAATAGGAAGGCACAGCAATGCCCGCTTCCAGATGCGCTGTTGGGAAAATCCCGTCATGTCGGCCACAATCAGACGAGCCGAACGCAGGGCGGTATCGCCGGTAGTAATAGGGGCGGCAACCACTCCTATGATTGCCAGCACACCGCCAACAGCCCCGAGCCACCCTATTGAGATGTCATGCACAAGCGCTCCGGCGCTATGCCCGTCAGCGGCCATGTAGGCGGCAAGCTCGGCATATCCACCCGTAAAGGCAATCGCAGCCGCAGCCCATATGAGCGCCACCACACCTTCTGCCACCATAGCTCCGTAAAACACCGGACGCGCCAATTTCTCATTCTTCAGACAGCGGGCCATCATCGGCGACTGCGTGGCATGGAACCCTGAGATCGCCCCGCAGGCTATGGAGACGAACATCATAGGAAATATAGGCTGGCTCTCTGCCGCCGGATGCCTGTTGAACAGCCCCTGCGGGAATCCGTCAGGTATGGTTACATCTCCGAACAGCAACACATACAGCAACGCCACGGCCATAAAAAGCAACGCCCCTCCGAACAACGGATAAAGGTTACCTATCAGTTTGTCGACAGGTAGCATCGTTGCCAGAATGTAATATATGAAAATCGCTATAGCCCAGAACGTGGCATCAAGACTGTCAGGCGTCATAGAGGCTATCAGATTGGAGGGAGTAACGACGAACACGGCTCCCACAAGCACCAGCAGAAGGATAGAGAACACACGCATAACCTGGCGCACTGTCATACCCAGTTCGTCTCCGACAATCTCCGGGAGAGACTTTCCTCCGGAGCGGAGCGAAATCATAGCTGACAGGAAATCATGCACGGCGCCCCCGAATATGGTGCCGAACACAATCCATAGAAACGCCGCCGGGCCGAACATTATGCCCATTATGGCTCCGAAAATCGGCCCGAGACCCGCGATGTTCAAAAATTGGATCATAAACACCTTCCATGTCGGAAGAGGCATGAAGTCCACACCATCGGCCTTGGTCATAGCCGGAGTAGGCCGCGAGCCGTCAATACCGAACACGCGCTCCGCAAACAAGCCATATACAAAATATCCCGCCACAAGTACGCCCAAGGCGATAAGGAAAGAGACCATATGAAACTAATGAATATATAGATACTTAAATAAAATTACATTACACATAAATACTGAGAGCGGAGGTTTTATTCCCCCTATGCATCGTTACTGTAGCTCTGCTCGTATTACCGAGTTCAGCACCTGCTGCAAGTCGGCCCTGAGTTGTGGCAAGCGGCCTTCAAGCGCACGAATCTCAGAGGCTACACGCTCATTTCCCCCTGCATAATCGGCACGTAACGCGCTAAGGCGTTCCTCTGCGGAGATAAGCGCTTCCCGGTCGCGGACATATTTTTCGGCCATGTGTCGGGCCTGTTCGTTTCCAAGCTGCGAGAAAGCAGTGACAACGCCGCGTCCCGGGATATTTATCATGAAATCAGCATTATTCTCTGCCTTGGTGTTAGAGTTGCTCCTTACAGCCTTCAATAATGCGTCATAATCCTTTCCATCATCCTGGGTGGCACTTATAGAGGACAGAAAGGCCCGGGCACGCAACGCCGGGTCATCGGCATCAACATTAACGCGCATCTCGGAGGGAACGAACATATAGACAGTGACCTTCCCGGGGATACGGTTGCGGTCGGACGCGAACCATCCTACACCGTTCACCTCGTCAACGGCCATCATAAAATCATTGTAAGGCGAATTGTAAGGCATGCCGAGGTTTACCGGCTCAAGAAAGCCCTCGTCCGTGCGGCGCGCCATGAATATGTCGTAGCCGCCGAGGCTCCCATCTCCGTCCGAGGCGTAATATAGCGTGATGCCGTCAGGCATAAGGAACGGATAATCCACATCGCCGCCTGCGCCGAGGGCATCGTCAAGAGCCACAGGCGCCTCCCATTCATCGCCAAGCAAGGCATCAGCCTGCATAAGCCTGTAAGTTCCGGCAGAATCAGCCTCAGCCCAGATTTTCTGACGCCGGCTCTGCGGCATAAAGACGACTGTCCCTTCGTCAGAAGAAAGGCTTCCGCTTTCGGGAGAAAGACGGTAGGCGCTTAAGAATGTATCGGCATCAACATTCACGGAGTCTATAACGGCAATTTTCTCCACCCGTTCCATCATGGACTGAAGATGCTCCATACGTTCCTTAAGCTCCGCCGCGCGTTCGTCTACAGGCAAAGCCTTACGCCCACGGCGTCCCCCGGTTTTCAACAGACCGTCAAGCAACGAAGAGGCCCGGTCGAAGTCATAACTGTTGACAGCTATCTCGGCAAGCTGGAACGTTGCGTCACGACTCCCCTGCCTGCGGGCTTCCTCAAGGGTGGAACAAGCCAGTGCATCCTCCCCTACCGACCATGCAAGACGCCCCAGAAGCAGACGTGCGTCAATATTCTTAGGCTCCGCCTCAAGCAGTTCGTTAAGAGCCGAAATGGCTCCGGCAATATTGCCATCCTCGGCCATAAGCCGCGCATCTTCCGTTGTGGGATATGCTGCTGCCGTCATAGCCATAGCCACGGCACATAGGGTGATAGCTTTTCTCAGTTTCATTATCATGGTAAGTTTGACAACAAAATTAATCATCATTTTCCATATAAGCCAATGCCTTACAACTTTTTTAACGTTATCAGCGCAAAATATATAACAAACCCGGCAGTTCCGCACCTGTCAAAGGAGGACTGCCGGGTTCAAAATCTATACGGGCCACAAGTCGGGTCCGGTCGTAGGATTATACGTATTTACCGATTAACGTATCACGAGCTTCTTGGTTCCAAACACATAGATACCCGGGGTGAGGGTACGCTGTGCTTCTTCAAGAGTGATGTCGCGAGCCACGAGTACGCCGCTTACCGTATATACATCAGCGACTTCCGACTCAGCAGCGTCACCTGCAACACCATCTATGGCATCTATACCGTTATGGGCAAGCAGGTGTATGTAGCTGTCAGGCGCGCCCTCACTGACAATACGCACATAAGCCTCATGCAGCCCGACCTCGTCAGAAAGGAACTTAACCCGGATGTTTCCACCCTCTGCGGGAAGTGTCTCGGGAGTAACAGAGAATTTCGATGCGTTCGGGCCGATTATGCTCAGGGAGATACCGTTAGTGAGATTCAAGCCTGTGACAGCAATCTCATCCGATGAGTATTCCTGTCCCTGTACGGCATAAAGCTCATGTTCGGTAACTGCGGGACGTATGAACGGAAGGTCTGTACGGCCCCATGAGAAATCATCTACATAATATACAGCCGAGCTATTTTTGCCACGCGTTGACGTAAAGCGGAAGCCGATAAAGAATACATCGGCCAAATCCTGACCTTCAAGGTCTATTGTATACGGAACCCATTCGTCATTATAATCGGCGATTGCCGGGATATCCAGCCCTCCGATAGGCTCGATATAGGGTTCGGTAACCGACTCTGTAGGATCGATATAGCATACCTCCAGCAGGTCGGGCTGGCCTTGGTTGAGATACTGTCCCATCACACGGAAGGCCAGCACACGGTTGGCAGCATCCTTAAATGATAGGGCCGGAGAGAGAAGCATCATCTGGCACGGCATATCTTCTTGTGCCTGCGAATCGTAGGCAGTGATTTTGGCTGCCGTGTTATTGTCATCGAACTGATATGCCCACCATGCGCGGGTGCCTTCAAGAGCAACATTCTTCCATCCGTCTATAGCCAGTGGCTTGTTCTTCTCGCCGCAGTTCTCGAAATCCTCTATCACGAGGGCTTGGGGAGACATCACGTCATACGAAAGTTCGTCACCCTGCTTCTGCTCGGGATCTTTGCCGCCGGAGGTAGAGCCTGTAACGGTAACGGTGCGGGTCTCGGCCTTCTCGGCAACAAATTCGATAGTCTCGGTAAAGGTTCCCTCCTCTTTAGGATTGAACGTTACCACGATATTGTATGTGCCATCCTTCATAAGCGAAGAAGTGCTTATGCGGAAAGCACCGTTGGAGGTTCCGGCCACACGTGCCGTGCCATAGTCAAGAAGGCCATCGGCGGTATAGGACAGCGTCTGCTCCTGGCTCTCCCCTACCTTGGCCTCGAAAGGCTGCAGGGAGGAAGAATCAACGGTGATAGCGGGAGGATTGGCCGGATCCCATGCGCGGCCGCTGAGCGCTATGCTCTGCGAAAGCTCTGCCGGGGAGGCGTCGAAATTGATGTTGCAGCTATGGGTTCCCTTGGCGGTAGGCTTATACATGACGGTAACGATGGTGGTAGCGCTTCCGGCGGGAATCTCCTCTACATCTACCGCGAAATGCGAACGTCCGGCGCCGCCGAGCCATATCGAAAGCGGAGACTTGAGGTTGGTAGTCTTAACCGTGAACTTGGTGTGGGGATATTCCCCGTTTATCTCCTGCCAGTCATTGCTTATCAGCATCTCTTTCTCAATCTCCACATTGGCAGGGGCGAGTTCCAGGTCTGAGATACCGCGCATCGACACTATCACGCTGCCGGAAGAGGTTGAAATACCTGTGATTGATGCGGCGTTCTGCGGCACCTCGGTGCCTACAAGGTCGGTACCGGGGAAGGAACGTGCGGCGCCGGTAGCCTCACCCGATGAGATCGGGGTGCTGGCAGAGGAGAATGTAAGCCCTTCGCGATAGCCCGTGAAAGTAACATCGCTGACCTTCACCAGACGGCTCAGATATTCGGCGCGCTGGGAGTTTATCTCGGATAAGGACACCTCTATGGGTTCTACCTCGTTGCCCTCGGAAACCACGGTGGCAATCACGGGCTGCACCGGCATCACGGCACCCCCGCCATAGACATCGGCATAAGAGCAGTACATGTCGGTAATCTTGTCGCCACGTTTCAGAGTGTTCGTGCCGTAGAAATATTCGAGCGAAATCTTGATACCGCCTGTGGCATCCTGGGCGTAGATTATCGAGTTTTGGGCATCAACGAACGTCACCACGGCGTTGCCGGTGTACTTATAGATATTGTAGTCATCCTCAGAGAGCTTGTTTAGGAACGACAACGCGGGTTTCTCGGTCACGGCATATACCGTACCCGAAAGAGGCACATTCACAGACGTAGCCCCCTCCGAGGAAAGCACCAGTGTCTCGCTCAGGCTCAGCGGTGACGCTGCCGACATTGTAAGCGTAAGGTCATAGCCGGCCTCGCTCATGGCATCCTCCTTGGAGATGGTGGTTGCCGATGGAGTGATATTGGTAAGCCCTCCTACGGTTATGTCTCCCGTAAGGTATTCAGCCTTGACATTGATGGTCTTCACCACATCGGCCATTCCCTGGAATACTTCTCCGAACTCAACCTTTGAAGCGCCGGGCATTATAGCCGGTTTCTCTATCGGGCCGGGGCCCGGCTCATCGCCGCTTTCCCAAAGGTCGGCCCACGATGTTGCCACACGTATGGCGCCGACATATCCACTCGGAGTCATTTTACTGCTTGTGAGCCCCTGACGAATCTCTACCCCCTGGATTGGCTGCTTGTTTGTTCCTATGGTTGGGTCTGCTCCCGAATTTACAGAATAATCCGCAGCCTCGGGTTCGGCATCACTCTTGACGGGGTTTATCCAATATTTATATACATCATTAGTAGAACCGTCTACATATTCCCATTTGCATATAACCAACACGGTTGTATTGAGGTCATACTCAGTGGTTGTTTTCGCAGCCATAGTGGCTCCGTTCTTTGAAAATCCAAGTTTGAACTTACCGTCAGTGTCTCCCTTATATGCGAAAACACGCCCATATTCATTTCCGCCTTTAATGTCAGAAAGGCCGGTATCGGCATTAGCATTGGCCGTTACAAAGGCAAAGAAATAAGATGCCTTTGCATTAGTCGGAACCTCGGAAAGATTCATCAGAAAGGCATAATACACAGGTTCCGTGGAATCGGTCTTGTCGCGGAACTGTTTTTTAAGTTTTTCCTGCGGAGAGGTGTTGTTACCGATATGGATCTGGGCAGCCTTAGCCGTCGATGTTGACTGATAACCCGAATAGGACATGGCAAATCCGGCTACCACTATATCATCATTCACACTTGCAGAGGTTGTGTGCCTCATCCAGCCGTTCTGCTGGTAAAGGTTTCCCGGAGTGCACGAGGAGAAGTCCTCGTTCATCAACAGGTCGGCATCGGCCGTCGAGGGGAGGGCAAGCCCTAAAGCCATAAGCGCTCCCGCAGCGACACTTTGCCATCGGGGGGGAAGTGTTAGCTTCATAAAGATAATAGTATTTACACTGTGGTTAAAAAATCAAATTACTACGGCGGCCTCCCCTATCGGGTTAAGAATATGGAAAATGAGGTCGTCAAGAAGGTCATAGGGATCAAGCCGCGAACCATTGCCTTTGGAGTTGGCATCGAAACGGCGAAGGAGCGATATAATTTCCACCACCTGCCACGGGCCGTAGACACGCATCCCGGCAGTGATGTCGCGCAACTGTCCCGGCCATCGAAAGCCGAGAGCCTGCATCAGCCCGCGTTCCGAACGGTCGGTCGAATACCAGGCAATCAGGAGGTTGGAAAAATAATTGAACAACGTGGCACATAGGGGCTGCACAGGATTGTTCTTAGGGTCGGCGCGAAAAAAGCGTGTGATTGTAAAGGCTTTGGCGGCATCATGCACGGCCAGAGCCGACACCAGTTCGAACGCATTGTAATCTTTCGATATGCCGATATTGCGTTCCACTGCCTCGGGGGTAATCATGGCACCCTGACCGAGGCTCACCGTGAGTTTCCCCACCTCGTTGTAAAGCCTTGACAGGTCGGCACCTACATAGTCGCACAGCATGGCCAAGGCCTTCGCATCGATTGACAGGCCCCGTGATTTCACAAAATCAACCACTGCGGCGCCTACCGTGCGCTCGTTAAGTTTCTTTGAGATGAAATTTACCCCGCCCCCTTTCTGCAACGAACGGAAAAATTCCGCACTCTTTGCCTCGGCTCCGCGAAAGCATATACACAACACTGTTGTCTGGGTGGGATTGGCCACATAGTCGGCCAACGCCTTAAGATATGCCGCAGCACCGAAGCGCGGAGGCATACCTCCCTGCGCCTCACGCACCACTACAACCTGCCTGTCGGCCATCATCGGATAACGCTTGCATGCCTCCACAACTGCGGCAGGTTCGGTCTGCGACGCGTATAGCACTGTGAGGTTAAAGTCGCGGTCCCCCTCGGAAACCAACGCCTCTATCTGCCGCGAAAGCATATCAATATAATACCCCTCCTCGCCATGCAGAATATACACGGGCGCGGCAGTACCCTTTGTCAAGGCAGCGGATATCGATTGAAAGGTTGCGGCATCTGCCATTTTGTATCGTGTCTATGTGTTATTCTTGAATAAAAGTTCGTAAATTTACGCACTAATTTCCATATATCCAAATCAGGAACCCAAATTAACGATACCCGGAATAACAACGATGTATCACAATCTGCAACGCCTCAACCTTCCTCCATTGCAGTCGCCGCATATAGAGCGCGGTGCAGACAATGTGACCCGCATATTCGACCCGCTACGGAACAAACCGGTGGCACTCACGCCTGAGGAATGGGTGCGCCAGCATTTCACCTCGTGGCTTATCCACCACCGTGGCTATCCGGCATCTCTGATGGGCAATGAAGTGTCACTGACTTTAAACGGCATGTCGCGGCGTTGCGACACCGTGTTGTTTACGCGGCAAGGACTGCTTCCGCAGATGATTATAGAATACAAAGCCCCGAAGATAGAGATAACCCAGCGCGTGTTCGACCAAATAGCGCGATACAATATGGTGCTCCGTGCCCCCTACCTTGCCGTTTCCAACGGCCTGTCACATTATTGCCTCCATATAGACTACGAAGCGGGGAAGTCGCGCTTCTTGCGCGACTTCCCCGCTTATGACGAGCTTCAATAAAGGCTCTACAACCTTTAGGACGAGTAGGACAGGTGGGACTTGTAAGACTTTGATGCGAGATTAGATTAAATCCTCCCCCGAAGTCTTACAAGTCCCACCTGTCCTACAAGTCCTACTCGTCCTACCCTAATATCAGGCCAGGAAGCCGAGAAGCACACCGGCGGCTACTGCCGAACCGATAACGCCGGCTACGTTGGGACCCATAGCATGCATAAGCAGGTAGTTGGACGGATCGTATTCCAAACCGAGGTTGTTCGATATACGGCTCGACATAGGTACAGCCGACACACCGGCATTACCGATAAGAGGATTAATCTTCTTATGCTGCGGCAGGAACAGGTTAAACAGCTTAACGAACAGCACACCCGATGCCGAGGCGATAATGAACGCCATGAAACCGAGGGCGAAGATAAAGATAGTCTCCTTGGTAAGGAAGGTGGAGGCCTGTGTAGAGGCTCCCACAGTCATACCCAACAGGATAGTCACAATATCGGTCAGCGAGTTCGATGCCGTCTTTGCAAGACGGTTCGTCACGCCACATTCGCGCAGAAGGTTACCGAAGAACAGCATACCGAGCAGCGGCAGACCCGAAGGAACGACGAAACAGGTAAGCAGCAGGCCCACGATGGGGAACATTATCTTCTCACTCTGGGCCACGGCACGTGCCGGCTTCATACGTATCACACGCTCGTTCTTGGTGGTGAGCAAGCGCATGATAGGGGGCTGGATTACCGGCACAAGGGCCATGTAGGAATAGGCCGATACCGCGATAGCACCCATAAGGTTCGGGGCGAGCTTCGAGGACAGGAAGATAGCCGTAGGGCCGTCGGCACCACCGATAATCGCTATGGCACCTGCCTGGTCAGGCATAAAGCCTAACAGCAGCGCCACCATATACGCGCCGAATATACCGAACTGGGCGGCAGCCCCCACAAGCATCAGCTTCGGGTTTGCTATCAGCGCCGTAAAGTCGGTCATGGCGCCGATACCGAGGAATATCAACGGAGGATACCACCCAGCCGAAACGCCGTTATACAGGATATTTAGCACCGAACCTTCCTCATAGATGCCTATCTCAAGGCCGGCCTCGGTGTTGAACGGGATATTGCCTATGAGGATACCGAAGCCGATAGGAACGAGAAGCATCGGTTCGAAATCCTTCTTTATTGCAAGCCATATGAAGAACAGGCCCACGGAAAGCATCACCAGATGCTGCCAGGTGGCGTTGTAGAAGCCTGTGAGGTGCCAGAACTGGGCGATATTCTCACCCAGAAAGGAGCCAAAATCGGTCATTTTATATTTTGATAATCAGTTTCCGGATTGAGACAATGGTGTTTGAACCTCTGTCTGAAATCAGGCAATGGTGAGCAATACGGCGCCTTCCAGAACGGAATCACCCTTAGAAACAGCGATAGATGCAACTTTACCATCGAAACCGGCCTTGATGGAGTTCTCCATCTTCATGGCTTCCAGATTAACCACAGTGTCGGAGGCTTTTACCTCCTGTCCTACGGATACCAGGATATCAAGCACTACGCCGGGCAGCGGGGCCTTGACAGCAGTGCCTGCGCCGGATGCCTTGGGAGCGGGCTTTGCGATTACTTTCTCGCCGGTAGAGGTGCGGGGCGCGGCGGCGGGTTTTGGGGTAGCGACTTTCACCTGGGCCACTTTGTTCTCCTCAATCTCTACCTTGTAAGGGGTGCCGTTGACCTGTACCTGGGCCACACCATGGTCTATATCGCCGATACCAACCTTGTAGAGGGTACCGTTGATTTTGTATTTGTATTCTTTGAATTTCATGAATGGTAGTCTTGAAAATATGTTTTATACTGGATTATAGTCAGCGGCGCACGTTACGCTGGGGAGCCTGGCGCATGGAATATATATGCGAGCTCCAGGGAGAATATGCGCGGCGCACCTTGTTGATGGTAAGCACGGCCGATTCGCGGTCGTGGGCGTTGAGATGGTCGTAAAGAGCCATCGCGATGGCGGCAATCTCCTCGCCGGAATCCCCGTCGGGACGGTCAGCACGGGCCACCTCGGTGGGATTGATACCCTGGGCCTCCATCTTCTTGCGGCTTGAACGGGCAGCGTTGACGCGGCTTATAATCCAGAAGCAGATGCTCAGGACAAGAAGAGCCGAGAACACTATACCCATAGCGGTGATAGTCATACCGAATCCGTTTTCGTCAATTTCGTGGAATTTGTCAACCTTCGAGTTCGTATCCTTTATTTTATTGTTGCTCGAAGGGGTAATGTAGAGGGTCTCGGAAGACCCGTCGCGCACCTGCCATGCCTCCACTCCCGAACCTTCACCATCGATGACGCGGGCATATGACGCATCAGCCGGAATCGGCGGAACGGTCACCGAGTCGATGAGCGTACGGCCGTCGGCATCATAGATACCGATCCAGTTGGCCTGTCCCGGAACAAGGGCGAAATTGGTGTGGAAAGTGCCTCTTGTAGGCTGGTTGTCAGCCCAGAAAATCACATGCTGGCGCTTGGGCATGCGGGTGTTCACATCGCCCAGCGGCACGGGATACATGCGCGGTTTGGAAGGGTCGGTGGTGATGAACACGCTGGAAATTTCCAACGGCGCGAAATTGGAGTTGAAAAGCTCTATCCACGCGCCGTGCTGACCGTAATCGTCAACTGCGTTGGACAGGTTCTCCACCATCACCTCGTTTATACGCAACCCTTTGCGGGCCTGCCCCGACATCATGCCGGAGCAAGCCGCAAGGGCTATTACTGCAAATAGGAGTCTACGGAACATTGATTGTTATTACAGAGGTATGTTGCCGTGTTTCTTGGCGGGATTGGTAACACGTTTTGTTGCAAGCTGCTGAAGGGCGCGGATGATGCGGAAACGCGTGTTGCGAGGTTCGATCACATCATCGATATAGCCGTACTTGGCAGCCTGGTAGGGATTGCAGAAGAGCGAGTTGTACTCGGCCTCTTTCTCGGCAAGCACCTTCTTGGGGTCATCGGAAGCCTTGGCCTCCTTGGCGTAGAGAACCTCAACGGCTCCGGCACCACCCATAACGGCGATTTCAGCCGAAGGCCAGGCATAGTTCATATCGCCGCGAAGCTGCTTGCAGCTCATCACGATATGGGAACCGCCATAGCTCTTGCGGAGAGTTACGGTAACCTTGGGCACGGTAGCCTCGCCGTAGGCATAAAGCAGCTTGGCGCCGTGGAGGATTACGGCATTGTATTCCTGGCCCGTACCGGGGAGGAAGCCCGGCACGTCTACAAGCGATACCAGGGGGATATTGAACGCGTCGCAGAAACGCACGAAACGTGCGGCCTTACGCGAAGCGTTGCAATCAAGCACACCTGCAAGGAATTTGGGCTGGTTAGCCACGATACCCACGGAACGGCCGTTGAAACGGGCGAAGCCGATGATGATATTCTTGGCGTAGTCGCGCTGTATCTCGAAGAACTCGCCGTTGTCAACGATAGCACCGATAACCTTGTACATATCGTATGCACGGTTGGCGCTTTCGGGGATGATTTCGTTGAGTTCGTCGTCCATACGGTCGATGGGGTCGTTGCACTCAACCATAGGAGCGTCCTCCAGGTTGTTCTGGGGGATGAACGAGATAAGCTGGCGTATGATTTTGATAGCGTGTTCGCCGTCCTCTGCTGCGAAATGGGCAACACCCGATTTGGAGGCATGCACGGAGGCGCCGCCGAGGTCTTCCTGGCTTACGTCCTCGCCCGTAACTGTCTTCACTACCTTCGGGCCGGTAAGGAACATATAGGAGATGCCCTTGGCCATGATGGTGAAGTCGGTAAGCGCGGGAGAATATACCGCACCTCCGGCACAGGGGCCGAGGATGGCCGAAATCTGCGGGATAACACCGGATGCGAGGATATTGCGCTGGAATATCTCAGAGTAGCCTGCCAGAGCGTTGATGCCCTCCTGGATGCGCGCGCCACCCGAGTCGTTGAGACCGATTACGGGGGCACCCATCTTCATGGCCATATCCATGACCTTGCAGATTTTCTGCGCCATGGTCTCTGACAGCGAGCCACCGAAAACGGTGAAGTCCTGTGCGAACACATAGACCAGACGGCCTTCGATAGTGCCGTAACCGGTAACCACGCCATCGCCGAGGAACGATTTCTTTTCCTGTCCGAAGTTGTGGCAGCGATGTGTCACAAACATATCAAGCTCTTCGAAAGAGCCTTCGTCAAGAAGCTGGGCGATGCGCTCGCGGGCGGTATATTTGCCACGCTCGTGCTGTTTCTGGATAGCCTTTTCGCCGCCGCCGAGACGCGCTTCTTCGCGCTTGGCAATCAGCTCCTGTATTTTTTCAAGCTGGGTACTCATTATATATTTTGTTGATTAATCCTATATTATGTGGAAGTTCTGCAGGTGTGAGGAGTTAGGAGCGTACTCACGCTTTCTTGGGATCCTCGCAAAGCTCTACGAGCGTGCCTACGGTTGACTTCGGGTGGAGGAAGGCGATGTTGAGGCCCTCGGCACCCTTGCGGGGAGCCTTGTCGATGAGCTTGCAACCTTTCTCCTCGGCTTCGGCAAGCGCGTTGGCCACGCCGTCCTCTATAGCGAAAGCCACATGCTGGATGCCGCCACGGCCACCGTTCTTCTCGATAAATTTGCTGATGGCACTCTCGGGAGCCGTACCTTCAAGGAGCTCGATCTTGGTCTGCCCTACCTTGAAGAAAGCGGTCTTCACTTTCTGGTCGGCGACTTCTTCGATGGCAAAACATTTAAGGCCGAGAATATTCTCGTAGAAGGGGATAGCCTCCTCCAGCGAGGGAACGGCTATTCCGATGTGTTCGATATGGGAGATTTCCATAACTTGTGGTAATAAATAGGTTATTTTGGTATAAAGTAGTCAACTTTCGATGTCGCGGCACATTCTTCCGCAAATCAACCACAAAATTAGCAATTATTATTTATCTACCTTGCCTTTTCCGATTTTTTTTATCATCCTTCAAAACGGGAAGTATAGCCCCGGTGCAATCTGATACAGACAAGTGAAGCCTGCCGTAGAGACAAATGAGGCCATGGAGGCATGTTTTTTCAATATTTTTTCACAAAACCAGCACAAATTACTCAAAAAATGTTTTTAACTTTGTGAACACACGGAGCCTACGGATTCCGACATAAGAAACTTCAGATTGTAAAAAAACATTCTACAAACTAATACCTATCATACGATGAATGATTTGCTGAGTACCATCGACTGGTCAAGAGGCCAGTTTGCCCTCACAGCGATAGTACACTGGCTGTTCGTGCCACTCTCTATCGGCCTCTCCTTGATAGTAGGTATCATGGAGACCATCTACCTCAGAACCCGCAACGAGCGTTGGAAGCAGATGACCAAATTCTGGATGCTTCTGTTCGGCATAAATTTCGCCTGCGGAGTCGCCACGGGTATAATACTCGAATTTGAGTTCGGCACGAACTGGTCGAATTACTCTTGGTTCGTAGGCGACATATTCGGCGCCCCGCTGGCAATAGAAGGGATAGCCGCGTTCTTCCTTGAATCGACATTCATCGCCGTGATGTTCTTCGGATGGAAGAGGGTGTCGCCGGGGTTCCATCTGGCCTCCACCTGGCTAACAGCCATAGGAATATCACTCTCGGCCTACTGGATTTTGGTTGCCAACGCCTGGATGCAGCACCCTGTAGGCATGGAGTTCGACCCCTCGCAGATGCGCAATGTGATGACCGACTTCCGGGCTGTTGCCCTCTCGCACACGGCTGTTGTGAAATTCTTCCATACAGTGCTTTCGGGATGGGTCCTCGGCGCAGTATTCGTGGTGGGTGTAAGCTGCTGGTTCATCTGGCGCAAAAGCAACCTGCAGTTCGCCAAGGATTCGATAAAAGTGGCATCCTGGGTGGGATTCGCAGGCATCGTACTCACAATCTGGACGGGCGATATGTCGGCGGTGGACGTCAGCCGCACACAGCCTATGAAGCTTGCTGCCATGGAAGCCCTCTATGACGGGGAATGTGGACAGGACCTCGTGGCCTTCGGCTTCCTCGACCCGGCAAAACAGCGTTCGGACGATGCAGAGCCGGTTGTATGCGCCATAAAGATTCCATACGGCCTCTCAATGCTGGCCAACCATGACCCATATTCATTCGTTCCGGGCATAAACGACCTTATCGAAGGTCGCGAAATCACACCGCAGGGCGACACCATAGCCACAGTAAGCTATGCCGAACGTATAGCCCGTGGAAAGAAGGCCCAGCAGGCACTGCGTTTGTACGAGAAAGCCTCCGCCGAGGGTGACACAACCGCCACCCTCATGGCAGAACGCGACCTGAAAGCCGATTTCCGATATTTCGGCTACGGTTTCCTAAGCTCGCCGGATGAGGCTGTACCGCCGGTGGCCATAACCTTCTATGCCTTCCGCGTGATGGTGATTTTCGGCGGCTATCTGGTGCTGTTCTTTATGGTCATGCTGTTCCTCAGCTACAAAAAACCGGTGCATCTCGAAAACCGATGGATAGTGCTGTTCGGTCTCCTAACCATCCCGGTAGTATGGCTTGCCAGCGAGGCCGGATGGATAGTAGCCGAGATGGGACGCCAACCATGGACCATCGAAGGGTTGCTGCCGTGCAAGGCCGCAGTCAGCGCCATCCCGTCAGGCTCGGTGCAACTCACATTCTGGATGTTCGTGACCGTCTTCACAGGATTGCTGGCAGCCGACATATCAATCCTTACACGTGAAATATCAAAGGCATCAAAACGCGATCTCCTCGCGCCTGAAAATACAACAAAAACCTCCCACAAATAATTATTACGACAAATGGAAGCATTACAAATATATTGGTGGTTCGTAATTTCGCTTTTAGGCGGATTGCTGGTGTTTCTCCTGTTCGTACAGGGAGGACAGACTTTCCTGTGGCCCGGTGGCTCTTCAAGCACGAAATCATTAATGGTGAACGCCCTCGGACGCAAATGGGAACTCACGTTCACCACGCTCGTAACTTTCGGCGGTGCATTTTTCGCATCTTTCCCCCTCTATTATTCCACCAGCTTCGGCGGCGCATATTGGCTGTGGATGCTCATCCTGCTGAGCTTTATCCTCCAGGCCGTCAGCTACGAATTCCGTACAAAGCCGGGCAACATCTTCGGGACGCGTACCTACGACTGCTTCCTATGCTTCAACGGATGCGCGGGGTGTGTATTGCTGGGATGCGCGGTAGGGATGCAGTTCTTCGGCGCCGACTTCGAAGTGTCACGCCAAAGCATCCTCAATCCAGGGGCGCCGGTAATCTCGGTTTGGAACCACTGGCACGGATTCGCGGAGATATTCTCCATCCGCAACCTGCTGCTGGGCTTCACCGTGCTGTTCCTTGCCCGTACGCTCGGCGTTATGTTCCTCTACCGCAATGTCGATGCTCCCGACAAGGTGCTGTTCGCTCGGAAATGCCGTTCCCGTATAATCTCTAACGGAATCGTATTCGTGCTGCTGTTCCTATGCTTCATGGGAGCATTGCTTACAGCCCAAGGTTATACTATGGGTGCCGACGGACATTTCTCTGCCGTCAGCAACAAATACCTGTGGAATTTCATTGACCTCTGGTGGATAGGCATCGTATTCCTTATCGGCGTAGCCATGGTGCTTTATGCCATAATCCGCGTGATTATATCCGCCTCCTTCCGTAGCCAGGGATTCTGGTGGATGGGAATAGGGGTCGTATTGGTCGTAACCTGTCTCTTCTGTGTCAGCGGCTACAACAATACCGCCTACCTCCCTTCCATATCGCATCCCGACAGTTCCCTGACCATCAGCAACAGTTCGTCCACCCGTTTCACACTCCAGGTAATGGCATGGGTGACCCTCCTGCTCCCCATAGTGCTCGGATATATCGCCTACGTGTGGCACAAACTCACCTCGCCTGCAATTTCCACAACCGAGCTTTCCGAGTCAGACCATAATTATTAAGCCCTCCAAATGAGACCATTCTCAGTTAATATACGCGGGCAGTTGCACACCTTCTCGCAGCCGCAGGTTATGGGAATACTCAACGTAACCCCCGACTCATTCTATGATGGTTCGCGTACGCCGCGCTCGCTGCCTGACGCCGTTGCCAGACGTGCCGAAAAGCTACTCGAGGAGGGTGCAGACCTCATAGACATCGGGGGCTACTCCACGCGTCCGGGCGCAGATGATGTATCCCCCGATGAGGAACTGCGCCGTCTACAGACCGGACTTGAAGCCGTAAGAAAACTTTCCGCAGACATCCCCGTGTCGGTTGACACTTTCCGCGCCTCCGTGGCCTGCGAAGCAGTAGGCTCTCTCGGCGCGGACATTATCAACGATGTTTCCGGCGGCCTCATTGACAGCGGTATATACAGAGTTGCAGCCGAACTCCATGCGCCATACATACTGATGCATATGCGTGGCACCCCGAGCAACATGCAGCAGTATACCGACTATTCGTCTTACGGCGGAGTCACCGCAGGCGTAGCCGCCGAACTCAAACAGGCCATCTGCAAACTCAACCTGGAAGGTGTGGCCGATATAATCATCGACCCCGGCTTCGGCTTCAGCAAAACCGCCGCACAGAACTACGAGCTAATGCGTGAGCTTCCACAACTTGCCATGCTGCTCAATGAATTGCCGATGCTGGTAGGCATCTCCAGGAAGTCCATGATTTACAAGCCACTGGACACTACACCGGCCCGGGCACTGCCCGGCACCACGGCACTTAACACACTGGCGCTTGAACGAGGAGCGGCCATCCTGCGTGTCCACGATGTGGCAGAAGCCGTGCAGGTCCGCGATGTAATGCAACTATTCGGCAGTCCGTCCCTGTGCGACAAAAAACCGACCAAACATGATTGAATCTTTCGGCATAAAGGACGTTCTCGACATCTTCCTCCTGGCTGTACTGCTCTACTATCTCTACAAGCTCATGAAGGAATCAGGCTCCATAAATATATTTTATGGAGTGCTGGCCTTTATCATTGTATGGGTAGTAGCTTCCGAGATTCTTGAGATGAAGCTAATAGGTTCGATACTCGACAAGTTCATGAGTATAGGCTTGCTAATTCTCGTAATTATCTTCCAGGACCAGATAAAGCGTTTCCTCGTAGAACTCGGCTCGAAAAAACGATGGACTTTCCTTACTTCGCTGTTCCACCACAAGAAAGGACACGACAATGAAGCCGAACTCCATGCACTTATCCTGCCCATAGTGTACGCCTGCATGTCAATGTCGAAAAGCAAGACCGGGGCGCTAATCGTTATAGAACAGGACGTACCCTTGGAGAACTACGAAAAGACCGGCGACATGATAAATGCTGAAATCAACACACGTCTGATAGAGAATATCTTCTTCAAGAACTCCCCCCTGCACGACGGGGCGATGATTATATCTGACGGCCACATCAAAGCCGCCGGATGCATACTCCCTGTCAGCCACGATTCAGACGTGCCGCGCTCGCTCGGTCTGCGCCACCGCTCAGCCCTCGGCATATCGCAGGCTACCGATGCCTTCGCCATTGTCGTATCGGAAGAGACGGGCAACATCTCCGTGGCCTATCGCGGCAAACTCACCACACGGCTTACATCCACCGAGTTAGAGAAACAACTCTCATCATTAAAAAATATCTGAGAATCCACTTTCCCGAGATGAAAATAACCAAGACCCATATCAGTGTTATATGCGGAATAGTGACCATGCTGTGCGGCCTGCTCCTATATCTCGCATACGGACGGATGGCTCTCGGAATCATCTTCCTGTGTGTCGGCCTCATTAATTTAGTCACAAACCTCCACGGAAATAAAAAGTCATAACCACACAGCAAAGGGGGCATGTCAAAAGAAATGAGTTCTGACATGCCCCCTTTGTTGTGTACTGATGTAACCTTCCTTAATTTTCCTTTACCGGGAATCCGGCATCAGCGAGAGCCTTACGGATACGCTCTATATGCGAGGCATCAAGGGTTTCCAGTTCCAGATGGAGCACACAGGCGTTCACCTGAGTGGCCGCAGCCACACGCTCATGGTTCACAGACAATATATTACCGCCCTGGTCGGCAACAATCTTAAGCACAGATGAAAGAACACCCGGCTTATCATCAACCTCAAGCTCAAACTGGCAAGTACGCCCGTTCTTAGCAAGGCCACGGGCAATAACCCTGTTCAAGATATTCACATCGATGTTGCCGCCGGAGACTATGCAGACCACTTTCTTGCCATCCACGGGAATATGGCCGTACATTGCTGCAGCCACCGCTGCCGCACCTGCACCCTCGGCCACAAGTTTCTGCTTCTCTATGAGGGCAAGGATGGCCCCGGCAATCTCATCATCGGTGACCGCCACCATCTCATCGACATATTCCGAACAAAGCTCGAATGTAAGGTCGCCCGGCTCCTTGACAGCGATACCATCGGCAATGGTATGCACCGAATCCAGGTGCACACGCTCCCCCTTGTGGACTGATTCCACCATAGAGGCAGCGCCTGCGGCCTGTACACCGTAGACCTTGATATCGGGACGCAGCGTTTTGACAGCAAACGCTATACCGGCCACAAGGCCGCCACCGCCCACAGGCACTACTATAGCCTCGACATCAGGCATCTCCTCAAGCACCTCCAACCCGATAGTGCCCTGTCCGGCAATAACGAGGGGGTCGTTGAAGGGGTGTACGAACGTATATCCATGCTCGTCCCTGAGTTGGAGAGCCTTTGCATAGGCATCGTCATAAACGCCCGGCACAAGGCATACCTCGGCTCCTAAACGCTTGGTGGCCTCTATCTTTGAAATCGGAGCCCCCTGGGGCAGACAGATCAGAGATTTTATGCCGTTGCGGGTAGCGCTCAGAGCCACACCCTGCGCATGGTTGCCGGCAGAACAAGCTATCACTCCCTTGGCTTTTTCCTCAGGAGTAAGCTGCGAAATCTTATATGCGGCGCCGCGCAGTTTGAAGGCACCCGTATGTTGCAAGTTCTCAGGCTTAAGATAAATCTGGCATTTGTCCGACAGATTCGTAGGGCCGATTATCTTAGGGTGGCGGGCGATATCGCGCAACTCCATCTGTGCGCGGTACACCTCTCCTATAGTCAATTTGTCGCTCATGGCATTTATAATTTCGACCTGTTTATATAAATATTTTTGAACAGTTGCTTAAAGTTTCCTATTCGGCCTGTGACAGTTTCTCGTGCATAGCAGCAGCCGCTCTGCGTCCGTCACCCATGGCAAGGATTACAGTAGCACCGCCACGCACAATATCTCCTCCGGCGAAGAGCAGAGGCAGAGTGGTCTCAAGCGTCTCGTCATTGACAACGAGTGTACCCTTACGCGTCACATCCAGACCATCTATCGAATTGGGGATAAGCGGATTGGGAGACACCCCGACACTTACGATAACCTCGTCTACAGGCATCTCTACAATATCCCCCTCAACAGGTACCGGGCTACGACGCCCGGAAGCGTCAGGCTCACCGAGTGTCATACGTTGCAGACGCATGGCGCTTACATGCCCTTTCTCATCAGAAAGATATTCCACAGGGTTATGCAGCGTAAGGAAGGTCACCCCCTCCTCCTTGGCATGGATCACCTCCTCGACACGTGCTGGCATCTCCTCTTCGCTACGGCGATATACAATATAGACCTCCTCGGCCCCCATACGTCTTGCCGTACGGCATGAGTCCATAGCCGTATTACCACCACCTATCACGGCGACGCGATGTCCTTTCAATACCGGCGTGGCCCATCCGGGGCGACCGGCACCCATAAGGTTAACACGCGTGAGATATTCGTTCGATGACATCACCCCGACAAAATTCTCTCCGGGAATACCCATGAAACGAGGCAGTCCGGCACCCGAGGCCACAAACACTCCACGGAAGCCCTCATTGAGAAGGTCGTCATAGCCCATAGTTTTGCCTACCACACAGTTGGCCATGAATTCGACACCCATCTTACGAAGAGCCTCTATCTCTATGTCAACCACCTCGTTGGGTAGACGGAACTCGGGAATACCATATTTCAGCACACCTCCGATTTCATGCAATGCCTCGAAAACATGCACCTTGTAGCCGCGCCGTGCCATATCGCCGGCAAAAGAAAGTCCGGCAGGCCCCGAGCCCACGACGGCCACCTTAACGCCATTTGATGCCTCCTCTGCAGGAAGTTCCGGCTGAGGCGCGCCCGAACGAAGAGCCGCGTTGGCCGTATCGGCGGCGAAACGCTCGAGATACCCTATGGCAACGGGTGCTTTCTTCATCTTATTGTATATACAGCGGCTCTCGCACTGCTTTTCCTGCGGGCACACACGTCCGCACACAGCAGGAAGGGCCGATGTCTCGCGCAGCACTTCAGCCGCCTGGCCGAACTCGCCGCGCTCTATATTCTTTATAAATCCGGGGATGTTGATGCTTACCGGGCAGCCGGTGACACACTGGGGATCCGGGCAGTCAAGGCATCGTGTAGCCTCCACTACGGCCTGTTCCTGGCTCAGGCCCTGGTTCACCTCCTCGTTGCAGGTAACGCGGTAGGCCGCGTCCAACGAGGGCATCTGGCAGCGCGGAATGGAGGTACGCTGCTTTACAGGAATCGATTTGCGCAGTTCTTCGCGCCACTGTGCGTCACGGGGCGATATTGTTTCCATGATACTACGTAGGTTTCTTTTGTTTATATTTAAAGTTTCCACGCCGCAGCAATCAGCCGCGAAGACGCATAATCATCTCATCGAAGTCTACCTGGTGGGCATCGAACTCAGGGCCGTCGACACACACGAAGCGTGTCTTGCCTCCAACCGTCACACGGCATGCGCCACACATCCCTGTGCCGTCAACCATGATGGTGTTCAGCGATGCCACGGTAGGCACCTCGTATTTCTTGGTGAGCAGGCTTACGAATTTCATCATCACCGCCGGGCCTATGGTAACCACCATATCCACCTTCTCGCGGTTTATCACGCCTTCTACACCTTTGGTTACGAGTCCTTTGGTGCCATAAGAACCGTCATCGGTCATTATAATAACCTCATCGGAAGATTCACGTACCTGGTCTTCAAGGATTATGAGGTCCTTGGTGCGGGCGGCAAGCACCGATATAACCCGGTTGCCGGCAGCCTTCATGGCGCGAATAATAGGCAGGAGCGGAGCAACGCCCACTCCGCCGCCGCAACATACCACGGTGCCGAAGTTCTCGATATGCGTGGCCCGGCCAAGCGGTCCGACCACATCGTGAAGATACTCTCCCGGTTCTTTGGCGCAAATCTGGCGTGTAGACTCTCCGATGGCCTGTATCACCAAGGTTATAGTCCCTTTGGAGGTATCGGCATCCGAGATTGTCAGGGGGATACGTTCCCCTTTTTCATCGCAAATCACAATTACGAAGTGCCCCGGTTTTCGGGCGCGGGCAATCAGCGGCGCCTCCACTACAAGCTGCACCACATTCTCCGAGAAATGACGTTTCTCTAAAATCCTGTTCATAGCTAAATTATGTAACTTTTCCCACCGCAAGGCAATTGTCAGGAGGCCCCACGATGATTCGGTTGCAAAATTAGCATATTTCCCAAACTATCCAAAAATAATTTAAAAATACCTACAGCCCCCAACTCGAATTATACTTCCTATCCCCTACAAAACAGGCAGGCGTACAAAAATCACAATATTCATCCGCCAAACTGGGGAAGCCTATCATGTCTTCGTACTCTAAAGATAGTATGTCGTTAGCAAGAGTAAATAATCCTACCATATCTCCGATATCTTTATGCATTCACTTATATGGTATCAGATAACCGTATTTGGCGCATAACGTCACCTCATCATGAAAAAAATCATCGATTTCTTCGCAACCACACGAAAAATGGCGGTGTGTCAAAATTCAATTTTTTTTTACACACCGCCTTTGCTTTATAGTTATAGTAGCCGGATGGTAGTGGCGCCGAACCTCCGGGACGGCAGGCCACCCGAAGAGGCGCAGCAGAATCAAAAATGCTAACATCCTATCAAAAAAAATAGTTGACTATTCTCCGACTTCGCCTATTCTGGTGGCCTGCCGTCCCGGAGGTCCGGCGCCACTATAAAGTAAGAAAGCCGTCCCTGAGAAGGAAGCCCCGAAACTCACAGCCGAGGAAAAAAGGAAACGCTTCGAGGAGTTAGTTCAACGGTTAGGGGACGAGATGAACATGTAGACGAAAAAAAGACGGGTGCCAGTCCCGCCTTTTCAAACCGCCTTTGTTTTTTCTTCGGAATTGTTTTCTACGCCTCCTCCCCCAGCCTTATTTTCGGCCCTGTCCTTATCTTTGACAACAGTCAGCGTTATTTCGATTGTCTTTATATCGGATTCCGGCTCCGGCTCATCATATACCACATACATTCCCACAACAAGCCATAACCCTGCACCAAATATGGCAATAAACAAGGTGATACCTATTATATTCCCGATTATGTCCCACATAAGCCTAATGTTTTTGCAAATATAAAAAATTTTAAGACACAAACCGCTATCCGAGACACGAATATCGATGGATACATATTATTAAAAAATCTTAATAATTAAATTCAAAGCAAAACAAAATCCGAGATATGAAAACAAAGGAAGCAAAACTAAACCAAGTATAAATATCGCTAATTCTTTATCTGAGGAAGAAAAAGTAATGTTATTACCCAATCGTTGCTTTTTGGTTGGTTATTAGAAAAAGACAGTTCCATGTAACTTGCTAAGTTACATGGAACTGTATGTGCGCGAAGGGGGACTCGAACCCCCACGACTTGCGTCACCAGATCCTAAGTCTGGCGCGGCTACCAATTACGCCATTCGCGCTTCTGAGCCACGGATAAGCATCCGGGAGGATGCCGCCCGCAGGCCGGAATATATGTGGAGTTTGATGAATTTCTATTTTGTCCTGATAACTCCTATCTTCTTAGGGTATAAGGCCGTGCTTGCGGAATACCTTGCGGAACTTGTCGAGGGCGAACTCTACCTGTTCCTTTGTGTGGGTGGCCATCAGGGAGAAACGGATAAGGGTGTCCTGTGGAGCCACCGCCGGTGTTACCACCGGGTTGACAAACAACCCCTCGTCAAAGAGGTCGCGGGTGATATGGTATGTCTTATAATCGTCACGGACGAACAGAGGTATAATCGGGGTGGTGGTATGGCCGATTTCACATCCCATCTCGCGGAATCCTTCAAGGGCGAAGTTCGTAATCTTCCACAGATGCTCCTGTCGTTCGGGTTCCTGTTCCATTATATCAATGGCTTTCAGGGCGGCTGCCGTGGAAGCGGGGGTAATGGACGCTGTGAAGATATACGAGCGTGAATGATGACGCAGATAGTTGGTAATCTCCTTGTCCGTGGCTATGAAGCCGCCAAGTGATGCGAACGATTTTGAGAATGTTCCCATAATCAGGTCAACATCATCGGTAACTCCGAAATGATCGCATGTGCCGCGACCACCTTTGCCGAACACGCCGATGCCGTGGGCCTCGTCAACCATCACGGAGGCATCATATTTCTTTGCGAGACGCACTATCTCGGGTAGATTGGCAACATCTCCCTCCATAGAGAATACGCCATCGGTAACAATGAGCTTCACCTTGTCGGGTTCGCAGCGCTGAAGTTGTTTCTCCAGGCTCTCCATATCGTTATGCTTGTATTTCAGCACAGTGGAGAATGACAAACGAGACCCTTCGATAATAGAGGCATGGTCCTGCTCATCGCGCAGTATATAATCCTCACGACCTGTAAGGCAGCTCACCACGCCGAGATTCACTTCGAAACCGGTGGAGTAAATCATTACGTCTTCCTTACCTATATATTCCGCAATCCTGGCTTCCAATTGTTTGTGGAGGTCGAGCGTACCGTTGAGGAACGGCGAACCCGCACATCCCGTACCATATTTACGTGTAGCCTCTATGGCGGCCTCTTTGATACGCGGATCGCTCACAAGACCGGAGTAGCAGTTCGAACCGAACATGAGAACCTTGCGGCCCTCTATGATTACTTCAGGTTCCTGTTCCGATGATATGGCGCGGAAGTATGGATATACACCGGCAGCCTTTGCCTGCTGCGGCGCGGTATATTTGGCAAGTTTAGCTTGGAGTAGCTTCATATTCAATCAAGAAACGGATACGATTGGATGGCGTAATGACATCCCTGTCGTAACGCGGATGCAAAGGTAGTGTTTTTTTATGAAACCACTCACAAACCAATGCCTAATTAACACTTTATCACATCTCACACGGCAAAGAAATCACTCTTATCCCCCCGGAGAGGGTACCTCTAAAAAAAATATGCAGCCCACATAATAATATCAGGAATATCAGGCACCCTACATAATAATATAATGAGAAGGTAATGTGTCATAATTCGGAGACACCAATCTTCCAACGGAAACCATTATCCGAGTGGCTGTGTCAAAATATATACAAAGGCTTCTCTTAATCAAAACATGGTCACTTTAGTGTTGCCGGATGGTAGTGGCGCCGGACCTCCGGGACGGCAGGCCACCCGAAGAGGCGC
>CAJUBM010000014.1 GCA_910584735.1 uncultured Muribaculaceae bacterium | reverse complement strand
AAATATTAATATTTTAATAACAGTGGTAAGATTTTTATCGCACCACTACTAAAGTGTAAATAAGATATAAGGGGTGTTGTTATTATCGCAGCAGTCCAATTATCTGAGGCAAAGGTAGTTCATTTTACCCCCCCCCCCACAAATTTTTAGCACTTTTTATTTTTTATTAACACACCCTGCCTCAGTTTTATATCTAACTTTACATTGAAATTATGGAATCGATAAGACAATTATATAAAATAGGCAACGGCCCTTCATCCTCCCATACCATGGGGCCGCGCAAGGCAGCATGGCTTTTTGCCGAGGAAGCAGGTGCAGCTGCATCATGCAAGGTAACACTTTTCGGCTCTTTAGCCGCCACCGGGGTGGGACACCTCACTGACAAGGCAATCCTCTCTGAACTTACCCCACAATTCCCCACGGAGATTTTATGGGAGCCGGACACGGTACTCCCCTTCCACACCAATGCAATGACTTTCAAGGCTTATGACGGGGAAGGGAAAGAGACATTATCAAGAACCTACTATTCGATAGGTGGAGGCGACATTGTTCTGGAAGGACAACCGCGCACTCCCGCAGAATCAATCTACGGAATGTCAAAAATCAAGGACATTCTGAAATGGTGCGAGAAAACAGGGAAATCATACTGGGAATATGTCGGCGATACCGAAGGGGAAGGCATATGGGACTATCTTGCCGAGGTATGGAAGGTAATGAAAGCCGCCGTAGAAAGAGGTATCGAGGCCGAAGGCGTACTGCCGGGCGGTCTCGGAGTAAGGCGCAAGGCAGTGAGCTACTACGTGCATGCGGCAGGATTCAACGCCTCACTCAAGTCGCGCGGGCTGGTCTATGCCTACGCCCTTGCCGTGAGTGAGGAAAACGCGTCAGGCGGCGAAATCGTAACCGCTCCAACATGCGGCTCATGCGGTATTCTGCCTGCCGTGCTATACCATCTTCATACATCAAAAGGATTCCCGGAGAAGCGGATATTACGCGCGCTGGCTACCGCCGGACTATTCGGCAACGTAGTGAAACACAATGCCTCCATATCCGGCGCCGAAGTCGGCTGCCAGGGGGAGGTCGGTGTGGCCTGCGCCATGGCAGCAGCAGCAGCCTCACAACTTTTCGGCGGCACACCGGCCCAGATTGAATATTCTGCCGAAATGGGGCTTGAACACCACCTTGGCCTGACATGTGACCCGGTCTGCGGTCTCGTACAGATTCCCTGCATCGAGCGCAACGCCTACGCTGCGGCCCGCGCATTGGACGCCAACCTATATGCCGCGTTCTCAGACGGACGCCATTCGGTTGATTTCGACCGCATCGTGGAAGTTATGAAACAGACCGGCCACGATATCCCATCCCTTTACAAAGAGACCGCCCAAGGAGGCCTGGCCGTGATAAAATAACGGTTCAATGTATCGTGCCTGAGTAAAAGCAACGCACCTTACCTACGGGCAGTTTACCTTCCAAAAGGAGAGGGATCTTCCCCGGTGTCATGGAGATCCATGCGTCCATGTTGTCGGAGGTCTTCTTACCGTTTTTAGATGTGAAAGTGAAGGTGATATGGAAGCACTTATACTTCTTCTTGTTCACCTCTATCTCCTCTATACCCTCGTAATGTATAGTAAGGCGCTCCTTCTGCTTGCCGGAGAAAACGTTCACCGATACAGTCTCCCCCTTTTTCATGCGGGCATAGTCAAGCTTACGCATGAAATAGAACGAGGAAAGCATATCGATGGTGGTGCCGGTAGCCGAATGGGTCTTTGTCTCGCGGCGTATGGCAGAATCTTTCTTACGCTTACGCGCCACGGTAACATCAGCCGTAGTAGTATTACCGGAACGCTTATATCTGAGTATATTATGCTCATAGTCGCCCCCCTCGTGGGCGGCTTTCTCGTAATAGGACGGAAGGAATGTTCCTTTTGCGATACGACCGCTGAGGGTATCACGCACGGTGTAGAAACGGTCAGCCCATTTGGCGGTGCTTCCCGTAAGAAACGCCCGGAATTCACCACCCGGTTCGGGAGTGGTGCGTATGATAACGGTTCCGGCCTTCTTATTAATGAGCCCCCATTTGTACATGACATCGTATGAGAGGGTCTCCGAGGGCACATCCCATGCATACGCCAATATGGGGAGCAAAAATGCTAAAGCCGTTATGATAAACAGGCGCGTAAAGAGATTCCCGAATCGTGACATCTTATATAAGCACATTCTATTTTTACATTTAAAAGGGTGTTTGATAATAGCCGATTACCAAACACCCTTTTAGACATATGTTGCGACATTTGGTTTAATCGGTGCAAGGGTCATCCCCGATAAAGCGCGCGTATATATGCCCCACCTTAAGGGAGCCGGTCACGGAAAGCGGTATCCGCGAATCGTCTGTAGAGATCAACACATCCATCTGTGATGGAGCCGAATTGCCGCTATTGTTTGAAAAGGTAAGCGACACGTTGTAAGCCGCTACAGAAGCGCCGCATGAGTCGGCCTCAGCAGTCCCTTTATAATGGACCTGTAGGGTCTCGGCATCCGTGCCTGAGAATATATTCACCCTCACCACCTGTCCCGGCTGCATCTTCGAGTAGTCAAGCTGGCGTATATAATAGAACACCCCTAACAAATCGACAGTGACCCCGCCGCCATAATGGCTGATACGCTCACGCAGCACACGCCCCCCGGGAAGAGTCTTCACAATACTCCCCTCCCCGTTATTCCCGGCACCGGGATAGGTTATCGTCTGGATGGCGAACTCTCCCGCTGATTTCGACAGATGCTCGGTATATACCGACTGCACTGTGTCGGACATAAGGGTTCCTATAATCGTGTCACCCGCCGCATAATAGTGTCCCAACAAATCAACCGATTTTCCTGTGAGTGTTGCCCGGAACTGGTTGGTTCCCGGTATATTATAGGTTGATAGTTCCGCCACCCCGGCATTGGCATCGATAAATCCCCATTTGAAACGAACCTCGTAACGAAGAGTCTCGTCAGGCACCGTCCAAGCGCGTAACACAGCCGGTACAGACAGCATAATCACAGCCATCAGATAAAGCAACCGTTTCATAGTCTTAAGTAACTGTTCAAAATTATTTTATACTAACTGGTCTGATTATTTCAATGTTTCTCCGGCAAAATTTTTGAATCTTTTCCTCTCTTCATCAGTCGTGTAGCTCGCTACACTCCTTCTTCATCGAGAAAAATCTCCTTAAAATTTTCCTCGGACAAACATTAAAATAATTTCGACCAGTTACTTAGTATTATTAATTTATAGTCAGCCACATACAAGCGCTGACAATGGATAAGTATTCTCATCGCATGGCGACGAATAAATAAGGCGACTTACGAGCGAGGAAATATTTATGAGTGGCAACGGCTTATCTGCCAAGGGAGTACCCTTGGTTCGCAACGCAATCATACCACGCATGGCCCCGACACCGACACCAAGCATCATAGTAAGCACCGAAGGCGGGAAATCAAACGCGTCCCCATGTCCGGCATCGGCGCCGAAATGCCGTTGATATTCGTCAATCTCAAACTCAACATCCACAACATAGTCAAGCAACGGACGAAGCACCATACCGCGCTCACGGGTGTACGTGGCACAAAGACGCAGTTTCACCTTTTGGAATCGAGGTATGGTTTCCAAATGCACCTTAAGCCCTACCTTAACTTCCGAAGCACTCCCGGTCAGGCGGAATATCTCCCAACGATAAAGCCTGGTGAGGCTTTCCACCTCCTCCACCTTTACCATCCTTATGTCAAGTTCAGTTTCTTTCACAAATATTAAACGCCACCACGTCTGACAAGGTTCATCTCCCTGGAAAAACAAGGAAATCCCGCCTGCAATCACTGCAGGCGGGATTCCGGCAATATAACTGATTATCAAACAGCCTTATTATAATACACTGTCTATCAGCGCTTGGCAAATCGCAAGGAGGCATCCCCGCAACTACCGGCCACGTGTGCGATATATACACCGGGAGCCAGTGCGGATATACCCACGGCAGAAGAGCCGTCAAGAGTATATCTCTCTACTATCTGTCCGGCAACAGTGAATATCTCAAGGTCGCACGGAGACGCGCAGCTTACAGACAGCACATTGTCCGCTACCAGTCTCAACGATACGCCGTCTGCACCTCCTAATTCTACCGATGAATCCGGGTCAGCGGCACCAAGCTGATCAAGGCAGAACATACGGGTCAGGTCAGGCTCCTGCGAGCTATAGCATCCGAACTTAAGAGTACGCACCTCGCCGAGAGGCTTGAGGTTGACATACTTCCACTCATTGACTATATCTGATTTGCCGGAACGGAAGTCGGCAAGAGGCACTATGATACGGCCTATACGCGAACCGGCGGCATCATATCCTTCAATCTCCACTTCCAGATAATCTCCGTCAACAAACGGAGCCGTCGTAGCCGATCCGTTAAGAACCGCATCCAGCGTAAGCGCCGAATTCGTAACATAAACTCCCGGCACCACACATCCGTCAGGGGCGTTGGTAACCGTAACGACATAGTCGCCATCCATCCCGTAAGGGCTGCATACGCCGTAGGCCCGTGTCGAGGCAGCACCCGCACCAACGGCATTGCGCATCTGGTGGGCGAGGTCGGAGTAAATGTTCGAGGTCTCGTTTGCATAACCGAATCCGCCCCAGGTGTTGTACTGGCGCATGTCGGAGTTGGCAAACTCAAAGGAACCGCTGAAGAAAGCATCGGTCTCCCCCGGGTCATTGATGTTCCTGTCCCAACGCCACGAGGACTCGGAGGTGAGATAGACATCTTCGAATGTAGCTACGGCCAAAGGCACATCCTCTACACGTACACGCACCTTACCCCACGCTACCTGGTTGTCGGACGAGGTGACTTTCACACGGTAGAGCGATGATACTTCCGGCGACACTGTAAGCGCGGCATCGCTACCTACCGCCTCCATCATCTGGTCGTACCATTCGTAAGCATAAGGCTCATCTTCATTACCCCCCGTAGCGGAAACCGACAATGTGGCCGATGCCCCGGCCTGTATTGTCACATCATCCGGGGAAACCACTGCCAGTGCCGTATAGTCGCGAAGGGTGCGTACCTCTTCCGAAGCAAAGACATCGGAATTTCCGCCCAATACAGTGTTCATAAGGAAGTATGCCTTATAAAGCGTATTCTCGTTGAGGAATTCTTTGGTTACAAGTACCTCCGTATCGCCCTGTATTTCCCGGTAAGACTGCGAAAGGAGTGTCTCGGCCGTAGGAGCGGCATCCGATGCCGGAAGCACAAGCATATAAAGGTCGCCCGGGACATTCCATTTCACAGCCACGGTCACCGAGCTTACGGTAGAACCCTTTACCACGGGATATTCCGGGGCCATGACAGGCTTCTCTGTCGACATGGGACGATACTGGTATGCTCCGCGCGAGGTTGTCTCGCTGCGGTCGCGGCCATCGGCATCGACCAATACCAGCGGATTGCGGGCAATCTCAAGAACAGGGGCATTATCCAAAGGACGCAGGTTGGTGGAAGTAGCAAAATTGATACGCTCCATGGCAGAGGTTTCATCGCCGGTCTTCTCTTTGTATTGGGTGAAGGTCATGGCGGAAGCATCCTCCCCGGTGTAAACCATCGTGGAGCCATAGTAGCAGTTGCCCGACCAAGAAATCTTATCAAGAACAGCTTCGGCATATTCAGGGTAGGAAAGATGGAAGGCGGCACCCGATCCGAGATTCTGCAACAGGTTGGCTGTGAACTCAAGCCCCACGGAAGAGGTGGGATTACCTTCGATTCCGAGCGGATGGCCCCCGGTACCGTCAACGACCACGGTGTTATGGATGAACTTCACATATTTCGAAGATGCGTCTATATCTATACCATGATGGAAATCCTCGGTTGCCGATGGGTAGGAAATCACATTGTTTACCACTATGCCGGGATTATCGGCAAGACCTCCACCTTGCTTACGTATATTTATACCACGCTGCGAAACCTGGTCGGATGAAAGCACCAATTTGTTGGCCTCGATGCGGAATCCCGCAAGGAAAATATCTATTCCACGGAAATCATCCTTCGCCTGGTTGCGGTTCTCGATAGTGTTACCCGTAATTACAAGATTCTCAACATTGTTGGCATATATACCCTGGAAATAAGGATTGGTAATGGTATTGCCCGAAACCGTGAGGTTCTGCAGACGTCGGTGGGCCACATATCCCGACCCTTGCAGGCTCAGGGCGCAATAGCCGCCGGAGAACGAACTGTTCGTAACCGAGAAATTATCGCAGGTATGGTTCTCCTCATTTGGAGATTCCACGAAGATGAGTTTGACGCCGCTCTTAATCGGGTCGTAGTACTGCATGCCCGAGAACGCACAGTTGTCAACTGTCACATCGGTCGAGCCGTCATAGATATTCATCACTGACGGATATTCCATTCCCTGCGTGGGCTGGAAAGTAATAGAAGAGAAGGATACATAGGGTGTGCGTTCCACCAGCACCATACCCTCCTTATGGGTGCCGTACTCATCGTTTGAGGCAGAAGGCATGGAGCCTGTTACAACCACGGCGGCACGGTTGCCCGATTGCGATGTAAACGTAATGCGGTTTTCGGCAGATGTACCCCTGATGTCAGAAAGCACGATATTCTCTGGATACGTTCCGTCAAGAACCCGGAATGTCACCGGCCCCTCTATACCATCTTTCAACGCCTTGGTAGCAGCAGAGAATGTAGAGTAGTCACCACCCTTACCGAGTGTATAGGTGCCTGACAGTCCGGCACGGATGGAAAGTTCTATAGCTTCATCCTGAACCGGGGTGAGTTGCTTTGTCCCGATAGTGACTCCCGTAAGGGAACTTTGAATCTTGCTGTCTACCGAAGCGGAAGCCGCTATATCACAGGTAAGCCATATATAATATGTACCTGCGGCACCAATCTCCACGCCATCGGTCGATTCAAACGATATTTCACCCGATGGGTTCAGCACGGCCTCGCCCAACGGCTTGTCAGCGACAAACATGTCAGCAGAGGTAAGGAATACTTCAGCCTTGGTCATTACTCCTTCAGGTGCATTTACCACGGCCTTTACCCCTGTAAGAGCAACCGTATTCTTCTCACCGGCAACCTCGAATGGCGCTTTGAGAAGAGGAACACGCGTACCTCCGCGCACGACATAAGGACTTCCCGGGCCTTCGACTACAGGCGCGGAAGCCTCCAAATCGCGCAGAGCGAAAGGATCAACCTCCACATGGAATCCCATCACGGAGGGGGAATTGAGGGTTTTCACAACCACGGTCAACGTTCCGTCCTCGGCGGTAGAGATAACATTCTCCGGCCCGCTGGCCCCACGATATGTGTCAATCAGGGTCTCCTCCGAGATAGTGCGGCCATTGTATATCTTCATAGTGTGCATACCCAGGCCGAAACCATCCTCGGGGGTATTGATGCGTATCGCCTCCCCTGTGCGGGCGGGTACGAAAGTAACCGTACCGTTAAAGCTCATCGAGATGTTGCCATCGGCTCCGCCGTCATCGTAGAACTGGAGCTTGCGGGCAACAACAACTTCCTTGGTGCCGGCCTCCATCACGTAGATATTCTGTGTCAGGCGATATCCCTCGGGGTCACCGTTGCCGATTACAAGTTCCGTGTCATTATCCATAATGAAACCTGACACGGCAGCATCTATCATTATGTCGGAATCAACATCATCGGCAAGGTCAAAGGTAACCCACAGACGGTTGTCGCCATCGGCAAGAGCTATGTCGCAAGGAATAACCACCTCACGTTTCCCGGCTTCGGGCACAGCGCTCCCGACTACGGTAGCCTTGGAGAAGTCCCTATATGCACCCGATGATAAGAGATAGATTTTCTCTATCTCCGACTGCCCTGTCAAAGAGAGGTTCACACCTTTTATTGTCTTTATATCCGTATCGCCTTCCGCCACGATATTGATGTCAAGCAAACGGGCGTTATCGCTACCGGCCTGCACTCCCGACACTCCTTCGGGCGACTGGAGCACCTCGGTAGAGGTTATAGTCATGGGCTTGCTTACAACCTCACGAACCTCGGCCATCCACCCTTTCGCAGAATAAGAACGCGTATTAGTATTGGGATTGAAAACCACGGTAAGAGAACCGTCCTCGGCAGTGGAGCGCAACGGCACTCCGGGGCCTGACGTGGACTTGTCCTTTGAATCAACCTTCCACAATACCGTTCCGTAACGGTCGCCCGAGCGGACTTCAAACTTGGCTCGTGTGCCGTAGCTTTGGGCAGCATAATACACTTCGAACTCCGAGAAATTCAACTCGATTTTTCCACTTCCCGTAGCAGGTTTGAACGTCACGACATGGTCTTTCTGCACAGTGTCGTAACGACCGGGATAAAGCTCATGTTCATTATGGGTGAAAGTCCATTTGGACGAAATATTATGGGAGTGGGTCCCATCGGTAAGGCGGCATATATTGTCGATGGTCGCTGACGCGGATGCCGTTCCTTCAGGCACGGAAGCAGATGAATCAACCAGGACACCGCCGACAGTAATACCGGCAGTCTCCCCATCCTCAGCCGTAGCGGCCACATCGATTGTCAAAGCGAACCAGTTGTCACCCTCTGAAAGTGTCACATCGGCGGGGAGTGCCACCTCTGTCTCTGCCAGAACTGCCTCACCCGATTTGTTCGAATCCTTTATATTGGCCGCATCTTTCTTGCCGCCGAGATAATAGAGTGCCCCTTTTACGGCATTACCCGTACCTGTAACTTTTACGCCCGTGAGATGTTTTGGATTGAGGGCATCGGCTGTGCGGACATTGAAATAGAGCATCGGCACGTCGCTCTCACCCTCGGTGACGGTTACAGGTTCTGAAGAGACGGCCTCGGCATCAACGCCCAAAAGCGTCATAGGCGCTTCCTGGAACTGCGACACAGTGGCATCCCATCCCTTGCCGGCGTAATAGTCGGAGACGGCGTTACACTTATAATATAATGTGAGGGCGCCTTCCTCATCGGAAGACTTCACCATGCCCGGCGCCTCCGTTCCCGAAACTATGATTTTCGATGCATCAACGGCACGTCCGTTATAAACCCGGAATACATCGCTGTTAGAGGCAATCGATGCTGTAAACAGGCCGAAATCAGAGATATCAATCTTCACCTTCTTCCCTGCCTCGGCAGGAAGGAATGTTATAGTGCCCTCTGACCCGAGAGGTACCTTACCCGATACGCCACCCGTATCATAGAATTTACGAGGGGTACTTACCTTCACCACAGGCCATGCCTTATCGCCCGGCATTATTATATCAGACTTCACAGTTATGTCCGTACACGATGAGGCATCGGGAACGACCTCTTCCGTCCCTATGGTGAGTGATGTTATATTTATAGGTGTTAGAGACGTTCCCTCGGCAGCGGACGGACTGATATCGGCCACGAAGAATATCTCATTCTTCCCCGATTTCAATTCATATCCCTGCGGGTCTACCACCGTCAACACCCCTGCATTGTCGCGGGTGCACAAACGAACATTGGAAACATTTCCGCCTGCCGTAGCATCGGAATATTCCAGCGATGTGATTTTTAAGGGGTTGAGTGATTTGGAGGTAGTGAGGCGCAGTCCGTAAAGAGGAGCGTCCACCTGTCCGGCATAAGCCTGTGTGAGACCGTTGAAGAGTTCGGCGGAAACAAGTTCCATATCACCGGCGGCCTCAGCAGTCACAGTAGCCTTTATGCCGGTGCCGGAGAATGTCTCTCCCGAAGGCTTCCATACCACCGTCAGGTAGCCCGTCTCGGTAGTAAAGGAATCTGTTGGTTTCTTAGTGCTATAATAGTACTCTTTCCAGCCTGACGGGGTAGTGTATTCGTAATAATAATCCCAGTCATCGTAAGTATAATTTATCGCATCAACCTTTTTGTCATACAGATAAACATTTATATTCTTCAGATCGAACTCCTCGAAGTTGAGAATGAGTTTGGTGCCGGGGTCGGTCTTGAAGCATACGCCGACACCATAGTTCGAATAATTGGTAGGTTTGGCAGAAGCGGAGTTACCATCATACAAAGTGATTGGTTCGCTCCCAACTTCCACAACCTTGACTTTTCCCACATTTGTTTCTGCCTGGTTCTCAAGAAATACGTCTAACGCATGTAGCGGGGGAATCCCTACAAAAAGCAATGCGGCCAAAATCACGTAGAAACGTCTGGTCATAAGCATTTGTAACTTAAGGTTAACTTATTGGTTTATTCTTCAACGAGTTAAGCCGTAAGCCAAACGACAGAATCAATAAGACGCAGGAGGAATGGGAAAAGAACACCGACAGAGGCATAAAATGCGGTAGCGCCTCCGGGCCGTTCCATTCCGTTGCCTTATGCCTTAGTCCTCGAAGGCTTTCCAACAGCCATCCAACACCATCGGACAGATGGATAAGGATGCGCCGCAATCCGGCTCAGACGGCATTGTGCAGCAGGTCTTCTGACTTACCGACATAGCTTTGTTCCAAAGCCTTCCCACCCTGCTTTCTACGGGGGCAGTGGCCGTGCGGGACTCTAACGTTGTGAGCCTGCCGTATTACGGGACAAAGCATCGGCTTACAGCAGCGGGTCTGTCCGGGAGTTCCACCCGGTTCCCTATTAAGCCTGTAAGGCGCTACACGCCGTGGTTAATTTTTTCGGGCGCTAAATTACCACTTTTTATCGTCTCCACAAATTTTTTCATTGAAAACTTCCATAATCCCCGCTACGGCCCTCCGCCTCTTACCCCCCCTACTCTTAACCCCTACTCTTAACCACGCCTCTTCGGGTGGCCGGCCGTCCCGGAGGTCCGGCGCCACTACCATCCGGTGCCACTAAAAAAGTTACCCTCGGATATAAACAGGTCGGTGTATCAAAAATGAATTTGACACACCGACCATGATTAAATATTTTGCTACAGTAGAGAATACACTATCAGAGAGCCAGGTCTTCCACGCAGATATAGTGCTGATAAGGATGGTCGCAGCCCGGACATACTTTCGGGGGTTCGGTACCTTCCTCCTCATAACCACATACGAGACAGCGCCATGTCACCTTCTTGTCACGTTTCCATAGTGTGCCGTTATCTATATATTCCTTATATTTGGCGAATCGGTCGTGGTGGCGCTGCTCAACTTCCGCAATCGAACGGAAATGGTCGGCGATCTCATCGAATCCTTCCTCCTGGGCCGTCTTGGCAGAAGAGATGTAGAAATCAACACCCTCGCGTTCCTCTTCGCCCATAGCCAGCACAAGGTTCTCCACAGTCGTGCCGATAACGCCGGAATCGGTATTTATAGGCACCTCTACCATACCCCCCTCGAGGAGCTTGAAAAACACCTTGCCATGGTGCAATTCATTCTCAGCAGTCTGGTTAAACACCTCGGCTACAGGGAAATATTCCTCTTTCTCAGCCTGTTTGGCATAGAATGTGTAGCGTGAATAGGCAGCAGACTCTGCAAGATACGCTGTCAGCAGATTCTTCTCAGTCTTCGTGCCTTTTATACTCTTAGTTTTAGTTGCCATAATGGGTTTTAGTTTTATCAGTTTCTTAGATTAAAACAACCCACCGGCATGAAAGGTTGACAGAAAACAAGCCCTATTCCTCAAAGGGGAGCATGTTCCGGCCGGCCTGCTCTATGGAGCGGTTACGCCAACATTTCCTACAGACGGCGATATAGCGGTCATCACCCCCTATCTCTACCTGTTCCCCCTCGGAGACTATGTCACCGTTAACATCGATACGGGCGTTTATTATCGTCTTATGCCCGCATGAACATGTCGACTTTATTTCGTCAATAGTATCGGCAATCTCAAAGAGGCGTTTCGACCCCTCGAATAGATGCGATTTGAAATCCGTGCGCAAGCCATAGCAGATAACATTGCTACCGTAGTCATCGACCACGCGCGAAAGCTGGTCGACCTGGGCTTCCCGCAGAAACTGGGCCTCATCGACAAGGAACCAGTCTACAATGCCTCCCACCTCCCGGAAATGCTCACGCGCCATCTCATAGAGGTCCGATTCCGGGTAAATCCATTTACATTCACGCTCTATGCCTATACGCGAACGGATTACATTCTTCTTGTCGCGGGTATCAATCACAGGCTTCATGCAGAGATAACGCATATTGCGCTCCTCGAAGTTATAGGCTGTAGTGAGCAGCAGGGCGGTCTTGGCCGAGCCCATCGTGCCATATCTGAAATATAGTTTTCCTTTACGGTACATATTCGATAAATAAAATCTTTTTTACAATGAACCCTGCGAATTACAGGTTTTACGGATGGCGAAGTTACTCAGAATCCACCAAACATTCCACCGAGGATAACGGAAAGTTATCAACAAATTAGTAACTTTGCATTTGGAAAATCAGAACAGAGAATGATTCAAAACCAAACAACGGAATTTGCAGCACTCACAGACTCCTGGGACAGGGAGCATCTATGGCACCCCTATACCTCCACCATAGACCCACTGCCGACATATAAAGTGGCATCCGCCCACGGCAACCGCCTGGTCTTGGCAGACGGGCGCGAACTCATCGACGGCATGTCCTCATGGTGGTGCGCCATACACGGTTACAACCACCCCGAGCTGAACGAGGCCGCAGCCGCCCAGATTTCGCACATGAGCCATGTGATGTTCGGGGGACTTACCCACGAACCGGCCGTAGAACTTGGCAAACGCTTGTTGAGCGTGGCACCTGCGTCAATGCATAATATCTTCTATGCCGATTCAGGCTCAGTCTCCGTAGAGGTAGCGCTAAAAATGGCTATCCAGGCCGCTGTAAGCAAATCGGGGTCACACAAAAAGACCAATTTCGCCACGATAAGGTCGGGGTACCACGGCGATACGTGGAACGCCATGAGCGTGTGCGACCCCGTAACAGGGATGCACAGCGCTTTCGGCGAAGCCCTCCCCGTAAGATATTTCCTCCCGCAACCCCGCTCACGGTTTGACGACAAATGGAACCCGGTGGATATAGCCCCCATGCGCGACCTCTTTGAAAAACATGCCGACAACATAGCAGCCCTGATTCTTGAGCCTATAGTGCAGGGGGCCGGAGGCATGTGGTTCTACCATCCGCAATATCTGCGTGAGGCCCGCAGGCTCTGCGATGAATATGGCATCTATCTGATTTTCGATGAAATAGCGACCGGCTTCTGGCGCACGGGGAAATTCTTCGCATGCGAACATGCCGGAGTGGAGCCGGATATAATGACAATAGGCAAAGGGCTTACCGCAGGTTATCTGACATCTGCCGCCGTGCTGACCACCAAAGATGTGGCCGACACCATATCGCGCGGAGAGGCCGGAATGATGATGCACGGCCCCACCTTCATGGGGAACCCTTTGGCATGTGCTATAGGAGTTGCATCCTTCGACATGCTGGCACGTCAGGATATGGGCGCCCGTATAGCGCATCTGCACGAACGCATAAAATCCGCCCTGCAACCGGCCCGCGAACTCACAATAACGGCCGATGTGCGCACTATCGGGACTATCGGCGTTATCGAGACACGTACGCCGGTAGATGTAGGCGTTTTCCAACAGGAATGTGTGCGCCGTGGGGTATGGATCCGACCGTTCGGCAAAAACGTGTACATAATGCCGCCGTACGTCACCCCCGATGAGGACATCGACCTGCTGTGCCGCGAAATGATTGAAATTCTTGCCTCAGGAAAATGGATTTGAAAGAGATACTGGCCCGGTTGCGCGATGAAGGGAATTTCCGTGAGATTCCCCTGGAGACACGCGGAGAAGTTATCGATTTCTCCACCAACGACTATATGGGGGTAGCCGCCGACAAGGAACTACAAGAACGGTTCTTTGCCGATGAGACCTCAAAAAAGATACCGCTCACCTCCTCGGCGGCACGACTGCTCGCACCCCGCCAGATAGAGTATCTCAACCTCGAAGTGGTGCTGCGGCTGCTCTATGACAAGTACCGCCACGGCGACACCGGGGCGCTATTGTTCAACAGCGGTTACCATGCCAATACCGGGCTGGTAAGCGCCATCGCCGCCAAGGATACATTTATTATAGCCGACCGACTGGTACATGCCAGTATAATTGATGGTATAGTGCTGTCGCGGGCGCCGTTCGAGCGCTTCCGCCATAACGATATGGGGCACCTCGAAAAACTCATAATGCGGCACCGGGGAGAGAAACCCAACATACTCGTAATAGTGGAAAGCGTCTACTCAATGGACGGTGACAAAGCCGATATAGACGCCCTGACAGAGATTAAGAGACGCTATCCCGAGGTTATGCTCTATGTTGACGAGGCACACGCTTTCGGCGTCCTGGGTCCATACGGCTTGGGACTTGCAGCCGCATCGAAAGCCCCGGAGGAGATAGACATCACGGTCGGCACCTTCGGTAAGGCCGCAGGGTCTATGGGAGCTTTCGCCATAACATCGGCAGATATGCGCGATTTCCTTGTGAACACGTCGCGCAGTTTCATATTCTCTACCGCCATACCTCCCATGCAGGCCGCCTGGACGCGATTTACCCTCGGCTTCCTTTTGAAAGCCGAACGCCGCAGAGCCCATCTGCAATGGCTGTCAGAGAAATTACAGAAGGTGTTGCAGAAATACTCACCCACCCCGGTAACGGCCTCACACATACAGCCGCTGATAATCGGAGATTCCCGTAAAGCTGTGGAACTGTCGAAAAAACTCCTTCACATCTACGGTATAAAGGCTCTCCCGATAAGGAAACCGACTGTTGCCGCCGGAACCGAACGGCTGCGATTCAGCCTCAACGCCCGCATGCAGGGTGACGAGATCGACATCCTTGACCGCGCCCTCGCAGACCTCCTCCCCGGCGCCGGGGAAAAGTTATAACAAAACTGACAACGACAAAAAACGGCATTATATTGAATCCAAAACAGATACAGATAATCTCACGGGAGGGCAATCCCAGAGCAATTCTCATCTTTCTCGGATGGGGAATGGATGCCGTGCCTTTTCAGTCGTTGCGCAAACCCGGCTATGATTTGATAGCGGCATATGATTATGCCGCACAAGCCCCGGCCATAGACTCAAGATTGCAAGGCTATAGCGAGATTGTGGTAGTGGCATGGTCGTTCGGAGTAAGGGCAGCGACAGACTTCCTTGCATCCACCACCCTACCGGTGACCCGCACCATAGCTGTGAACGGCACCCGGCAGCACGTCCATGACACTCTCGGCATCCCCCACGCAATATTCCAAGGCACATTAAAGGGACTGTCCCCGGCATCGGTGGAGAAATTCAGGCGCAGGATGTGTGGAAGCGCGGCCTCTTATGAGGGATTCCGGGCCAATGCTCCCCAACGTGACTTCGATTCCCTGAAAAGCGAACTACAAGAGTTTGCCGATACGGCACCCTCTTCGTCTACCATGCAGTGGACGCATGTGGTAATCTCGGGACGCGACATGATATTCCCCATGCAGGCGCAACAACGGGCATGGGATGGCCAGGCATCAATAAGTGTTTTGGAAGACGCGCCACACCTTCCCGATTTCCAAAAGGTATTGGACCGGTTCGTTATCGATAAAGAACTTGTTGCCCAACGGTTCAGCCAAGCCTCGGAGACATACACCCGGCATGCCACGGTGCAGGCGCAAAGTGCCGCACACCTTTGGGAGCTTTTAAAAACGCATCTCAAACCCGGCAAGAAATATGGCAATATTATCGAAATCGGAGCCGGCAGCGGGCTGTTGACAAGACTATATTCCACCAGCCTTACATTCGACAGTCTACAGTTATGGGACATAGCTTCGATTGACAGAAATCTTATCCTCGAACGGGCCACGGCAGTGAACTGCGATGCGGAAAGCCGCATAAACGCCATTGCAGACAACAGCATAGACATGCTTTTGTCTGCCTCCACTCTGCAATGGTTCAACTCGCCTGAAACCTTCATACGCCGGGCCTCCGCCAAAATTACCCGGGGGGGAATTATGGCCCTCTCATTCTACGCCCCCGGCACATGCAGCCAGTTATCCTCTGCCGGAATGGCGCTGAACTACCCTTCGCCGAAATCATGTGCCGATGCCGCGCAGAAAGTGGGTCTCACCGTGCTACACCTTTCGGAGGAGACACAGACAATCACTTTCCCATCCCCTGCCGAAGCAATGCGACATCTGCGGCTTACCGGGGTGAACGCATTAGGACGTGACGGTTCGGCAAGTATCGCGGCAAGGAAGATATTGCGCGAATACCCTCTCAATCCCGATGGATCGGCCTCGCTGACCTACCGCCCGGCCTACCTGATTGCCATAAAGGAGAAAGACATCCGGGACATTACCGATATATCATAAGGAATAAGAATTTCACAAATGAGTACCACATATTTTATCTCAGGTATTGACACCGATGCCGGCAAAAGCTACTGCACAGGCTGGCTCGCACGACAATGGGCCAAGTCCGGGCAGTCTGTCATAACACAGAAATTCGTACAGACAGGCAACTGCGGCTTCTCGGAAGACATAGAGCTTCACCGTCGTATAATGGACGTGGGAATGTTCCCCGAAGATACAGATCACACCACCGCTCCAATCGTCTTCTCCTATCCCTGTTCCCCTCATCTCGCCGCCAGGCTTGATAAAAGGGAACTCGACCTTGACGCCATTGATAATGCCACCAAGACTTTATCCGAGCGCTACGACATCGTACTCATCGAAGGAGCCGGAGGGCTGATGGTGCCCCTGTCCGAGAACTATCTCACAATCGACTACGTAAAAGACCGCCGGTTACCGATTATTTTCGTAACCCATGGCGGTCTGGGTTCGATAAACCATGCGCTGCTGGGACTTGAGGCAATAAAGCACCGCGAAATTCCGCTCCCCTACATCCTCTACAACAAAGTCCATGACAGCGAGGACTCGATCATAGCAGCAGATACCCGTGAGTTCCTGGCCCGATGGGTGGAACGCAATCTCCCCGGCACTACCATCATAGATATGCCCCGCATCTTCCTCCCTCCGAAGGCGCCGCGCTCCTGACACAGGAAGCCCCGGCGGAAAGTTCCGTGAATATAGATAGGAGTTCATAAAAAAATTGTAATTTTGTAACGTGTTAGGAATTACAAAAGAACAACTCATGCAGCTACCCGAGGTGCACTACCCCGGGAAGGTGATTCTTGTAAATTCGGCGGCAAAGGCCAAAAGCGCTTTGAAATATCTCAACAAAATGAAGCAGGTAGGCTTCGACACAGAGACACGTCCGAGTTTCCAAAAGAACCACCGTTACAAGGTGTCACTCGTGCAGATTTCAACCCTTGACGGGGAATGTTTCCTCTTCAGGCTTAAAGAAATGGGATCGCTTGACGGCCTGTTCTCATTTTTCGAGAACCCCTCTGTACAGAAAATAGGACTATCCATAAAGGACGACTTCCACTCACTCCAGAAACTTGCCGATTTCTCTCCGGCAAATTTCGTGGAATTACAGACCTTCGTCAAAGACTACCAGATTGCCGACAATTCGTTGCAGAAAATCTATGGCATAATCTTCAACGAGCGCATATCCAAGAACCAGCGTCTTACCAACTGGGAGGCAAAAGAACTCACCCCCGGGCAGCAGGCCTACGCCGCCCTCGATGCCTGGGCATGCCAAAAGATATATAACCATCTGATAGCCGGAGGTTTCAATCCGGAGGAATCGCCATACGGCATAGATGACGAAACGGCCCAGGTGCTGCAACGCAGCGTGGGCATACATCCGGCCGTGCCATGCGATAGCGTGCATCCCGCCGAGGGGGAAAGCAACACCGGACCGACAGACAACGCCGAGCCTAAAAAGAAGAAAAAGAAGAAGAAGAAAAAGAAAAAGGCCGAAGCCCAACAGGCTACAGAGACAGAAATAACGGATGTACCCGTCTCTGTAGTTGAAGTTGCCGCCCCGGCTACGCCCGCTATACAGACCGAGGTACCGGCTGATACTGTCAACGAGGACGCCTCCACGGCGAAACCGAAGAAATCGCGCTATAAGACCCATAGCGAAGAAATTGCAGAACTCAAAGAACGTCTCTCATCCCTGGAAGGTCTTATTGTCGAGCTAACGCGCCAGGTTGCAGCCCTCGCGCCCAAATCTCGGAAAAGGCAGAACAAGCAAAAACCTTAAATCAAACCATCACATATCCACGTTATGCGTAAAACAGCAATCACAGCAATGGCAGCACTTATCACCGCGTCAGCAGCCACAGCGCAGGTAAAGGCTCCGACGTCCTATCCGGCAGCCCCGTCCGACGCCACTGTCGATGAATATTTCGGTGTAGCCGTACCCGACCCTTACCGTCCGTTGGAAAACGACACATCCGCCACAACCCTTGCATGGGTGGAAGCCGAACGCAAGGTGACGGAGGATTACCTGGCTCAGATTCCGTTCCGCGACAAACTGCGCAGCGAGATTTCGCAGTTCAACAACTATGTGAAACAGGGAGCCCCCTGGCGTTGGAACGACGGACGTTATTATTTCTTCCGCAATGACGGACTAAAAAACCAGTCGGTACTCTACCGCATGGACCACCTCGGCGATACCCCGACGGTACTTCTTGATCCCAACACTCTCTCGGAGGACGGTACGGTGGCCCTGACAGGCATCACCATGTCACCCGACGGCAAATGGATAGCCTACACCATTTCGCGCAGCGGTTCCGACTGGACCGAGATATTTGTTCTTGATGCCCAAACAGGCACCCCAATAAAAGACCATATAGAATGGGCAAAGTTCACCTCGGCAGACTGGCGAGGTAACGGCTTCTATTACAGCGCCTATGACCGCCCGGAAGCCGGAAAGGAATATTCCAACGCTAACGAGAACCACAAGATATACTATCACGCGATAGGCACTCCGCAGAGCGAAGATACCCTCGTGTTCGAGGACAGGGCCCACCCGCTCCATTTCCATTCGGCAGGTCTGTCATCAGACAAACGTTACCTGTTCGTACTTGTTGGAGGTCAAGGTTTCGGCAACGGACTGCTTATGAAAGACCTGGAGACCCCCGGCGCCGACTGGAAGTTAATCGAGGCATCGCAGGATTATGAAATCAGCCCCATAGATGTTATTGACGGCAAACTGTACATGCTCACATCGGCAGATGCTCCCAACAACCGCCTGGTAACCGCCCCCGTCTCTGCCCCGGAAAGAGCCAACTGGACCGACCTCATCCCACAGGCTGACAATGGCGTCCTTACCTCCGTGCAACGTGCCGGCAAAGACAAACTGATTGTGAACTACGAGCGCGATGCTTCCCATCATCCGGCTCTTTATGCTCTTGACGGCAAAAAGATTCGCGACATCGAACTCCCAACTTTCGGAACAGCCTCCTTCAACTCACAGAAAGAGTATGACGATGTGTTCTACACATTTACGTCCTTCCTCTTCCCCTCCGCAGCCTACTCCTACGATATGGCTACCGGAGAAAGCCGTCCCTACTTCATCCCTGAAGTGAAAGGATTCAACCCTGAGGACTATGTGACAGAACAGGTGTTCTACACCTCTACCGATGGCACACGCGTACCGATGTTCCTCACCTACCGCAAGGGTCTGAAACGCGATGGCAACAACCCCGTCTACCTCTACGGCTACGGCGGCTTCAACGTGTCGCTCCCACCATCCTTCTCCCCCAACCGCCTGGTATGGCTTGAGAACGGAGGTATCTACGCCCAGACAAATCTTCGCGGCGGAGCCGAGTATGGCGAGGCATGGCACGAGGCAGGCACCAAGCAGAAGAAACTCAACGTGTTCAACGATTTCATCTCTGCTGCCGAATATATGATTAAGGAGGGTTGGACCAACCCCGAGCGCCTCGTTATAGAAGGTGGCTCGAACGGCGGACTGCTTGTCGGCGCCGTCACCAATATGCGTCCCGACCTGTTCCGTGTAGCTATTCCGCGCGTAGGCGTGATGGATATGATGCGCTATCATCTGTTCACTATCGGCTGGAACTGGGCTTCCGACTACGGCACCTCGGCCGACTCTCCCGAGATGGCCAACTATCTGTTGGGATATTCCCCTCTGCACAACATACGCCGCGATGGCACAAAATATCCCGCGATAATGGTGACCACAGCCGACCATGACGACCGCGTGGTCCCGGCCCATTCATTCAAATATGCCGCCGCCCTCCAGGCTGCCGACACAGGCGATGCCCCGAAAATCATACGCATTGACTCCAAGGCAGGCCACGGCGCAGGCAAACCTGTCAGCAAGGTTATCGATGAATATGCCGACATATATTCCTTCATCTTCGAGAATATGGGAATACAGCCTAAATGACACAACCTCTGAAAAAGCTAAGTAACACTTACACCATAATGATGTCCGTGATAACAGCCCTGGCCCTCCAGGGTTGTTTCACGGGCATCGAATATACTCCTACAATCACATATAAGGATGTGAAGAAGGAGAAAATCAAAACCTCTGAAGAACAGGCCATCGCCTCCGGTTTCTCCCCCGAGAATTTCTCGGATTGGAAGCCGGGTAAGGAGTTCTACGTCACCGATGATAAAATCGGATGGATTATAAACGGGACCTCCGATCTTCACCGGGGCGACACACTCGTCTATGCCGGATGCCGGAATACGATGTCACTAACGGGCGGAGAGGCCCGGTACCTCTCTTTCATCAACCGCCGTAACCCGGCGGACACTGTTATAACGCGTCTTACCGCACCCGCAGGACAGGACGCGACACCCTACCGCGTACCGTTCACGATTGAAATGTCCGTTATAGACTCAATGCGGAAGACACTTGCAGGTAACCGATATTTCATAAAGACAAATCTTTGGTACGACCGAGACGGTGATACGCGTAAAGGCCGCAAATTCATTCCCGTAACCATTACCGAGATACGTCCTTTCTCGGAAGAATATGCCGCGATAATAACATTCAAAGATGAATCGGGCAATTCTGAGGGGAACGTGCTTATGTCGCAGAACGATGCCAATTCCATCCGTGGATTTGAAACCCTCTTCTCAATTTCCAACCCGCGCCTGCTCTATCCCGAGGTCACCGATGCAAACTGGACGTCCATACAGAACTCCCGCGTGAACGATGGCATGACACGCGCCGAGGTACAGGCTTCGCTCGGCACACCCGCCACCATCGACCGGGGACACAACCAGTCGGCCGCCTATGAACGATGGATTTACCAAGACGGAATCACATTGGTGTTTATCGATGGCATACTACATCGCTAACCGTAACCGCCCCCGGGCCGGAATACCTCTAAAATAATCTCTATCCAACCCCACACACTGTCCAAATAAATGAAACTTACATTCCTCGGCACAGGGACCTCCACAGGCGTACCCCAGCTTCGCTGCGGCTGTCCGACATGCATCTCGTCCGACCACCGCGACAAGCGTCTGCGGGCCTCGGTACTCATAGAATGTGCCAACGGCATCAATCTGCTCGTCGACTGCGGCCCCGATTTCTATCACCAGATGCTGGTGATGCCTCGCGACCTGAACCTGTCGGCGCTGCTGATTACCCACCAGCATTACGACCATGTGGGAGGAATGGACGACCTGCGCCCCTATTGCAAAAACGGCATTGACTTTCCAATCTACTGCCAGGCCGATGTTGAGCGCAACCTCCGCGAACGCATGCCCTATGCCTTCGCTGCGAAAGCATATCCCGGCGTACCTCACTTCTCCTTTCATACAATCTCCCCTCTCTCCCCATTCTACATTGACGGCATAGAAATCCTCCCCCTGCCGGTAAACCATTACAAACTCGAAATCGTGGGTTTCCGCATCGGCAATATGGCGTATATCACCGATGCCAAACACGTACCCACAGAAACCATCAACGCGATAAAAGGCATAGACACCCTTGTAATAAACGCCCTGCGTCCCGAACCCCACATATCCCACCTCTCGCTCCCTGAATCCCTCAACGTCATCGCCGAAATCGCCCCCCGCCATGCCTACCTCACCCATATCAGCCACGACATGCCCCCCTACGCCGAAACCCAGACCCTACTCCCCCCTGCCGTCTCCCTGGCCTACGACCGACTCCAACTCACCATCCCCTAAGATTCTCAATCATCCGACTCTACATCATATGTGTCTATGATATTCTGTAATTCAGACTCGGATGGGAGTAACTTGGCAGCTTTCTCGGAAATAAATTCTTTAAGCTTATATTCGGCAACTCCGAGAGGTTGGTTCATTCCTCGGAACGACCATTCAACCACCGTGTCATCTTTGGATTTACAGATCAGCAATCCAATTGTCGGATTATCATCTGACTGCTTCATTAATTCATCCACTGCCGAGACATAGAAATTCAGTTTACCCGCAAAGTCTGGAATGAACGGCACGACTTTCAATTCACATACGATATATGATTTGAGCCTCGTGTGATAGAAAATCATATCGGGAATGAATGTCTGTCCTCCCGGCATCTTAAGTTCCATCTGACGACCGACATATGCGAAACCTTGTCCCAACTCAAGTAGGAATCGAGTGATATTGGCCGCAAGTTCATCTTCCAATTGTTTTTCGGTCACAATCTTCTTGTCGATGAATCCAAAATCATACGGACTTTTCAATATCGCCTTCGCAAGACCGCTGTATGGTGCAGGCAACTTTTCATCGAAGTTGGTAATGGCTCGTCCTTGTTTGCCATATAGATTGTTGCCGATCTCTGTCTCAAGTTGTGAACGACTCCACCCATTCTTTAAGGTTTCTTCAATATAGAAGATTGCTTCCGTAACAGATTTGGAATGAGTGAATATGTGGACATGATGCTTCCATGGCACCATCCCGAAATCCAATGGCATTTCAAATTCGTCACCAGTTTGGTGACGAATTGTATCGTCTTGATTATAAAACTCATACCACCGTTTGGCATACTTGATATTGGTAACTTAAAAACCCGGTTGCCCGGGGAAAGCTGTCTTAAGGTCAAGACTGAGACAATCGAAGAACGCGCTTCCCCATTTGGCAGCTTCATGAAGTTTTGAAATATCTCGACCCATATACCAATAATACTCCAACATGGAGGTGTTGACTTTTACCGCCGCCTTTATTTGTGACTTGCGGAAACGCTCTTTCAGCGAACTTAGCAACCGAGCATACTCCTTGCCTGCGATAATGGTGTCGCGCTTCACAAATGCCGGTTTATTGTCTGTCTTTGCCATAACCTATGTTTCCGTTTGGTTTACAAAGTTAATAAATTCGACTACAAAATATGGTAGCCTACGGTATTATTTTGGTAAAAAAAGAGACATGCAAGGACAATCCCAATAAATAATCAATGCGCTGCATCTTAGGGCGATACAACGCATTGATATTTATAGGGATTTTAATTCTCTCCTGGGAATCAGGGGATGGCTATCTTTTGGGCGCCACGGGAGGTGACGCGGATATAGATGCCGGGGGTAAGGGAGGAGGCATCTACGCGGACACCCTGGGGCGTGTAGTAGACAGGATCAGATTCAGCAGAATCGGCCTCTACGCAGTCTATGGCACCCGGTTCGCCGTCAAGAACGCGGATATTGTCAAGAAGCAGGTCGAAACCTCCGCCTGAGTAGCCGTGGAAACCGATGGCTACGTTCTTCTTTCCGGCATATTCACGGAGGGGAAGCACACATTCGGTCCATCGTGTATCGGCATCATGCTGGTAGTAGGTGCCGTTGGCCACAGGCTGGAATTCGCCGCCGTCAACCGAGGCTTCCACCACCATATGGTCGTCAAAACGGAGGTCATCGTCCGACATGTCGAGGTAGTAGAAATGGAAACGTAGTTCGGGATTGGCGACATTCTCAAAATCAAGCAACGGGGTGGCGATGCGCGCCTGGGCGCCCTCTACCGAACGGAAGCCTATGAATACAAGCATACCGCCATCGTTATAAGGGCCGGAACCGGGGAAAGTGCTTATGTAGTTAAGTTCCCACGTACCGCCGAGGTCGATTGACTGCATAATCCAAGGTGAAGTGGATAGCATACAGTCGCGGAATGTCTCTACCAACGGCAGCTTATAGGCAGGCCCGGCATAGCATCCGGCTGCCTGCGACTGACGTCCCTCTCCGGCGGAAGAGGAGGCTATCACATAGTAATAGGGATAGCTCTGGGTGGAAATATCCAAAGTGTGGTCGGTAAAGGTAGTACCTTGGATGCCTTCCCCTACCCTTTCCTGACGTCCGTTTATATCGCAAAGCACGGTATAGGTAAGCCTCGAGGGATCGAGTATCAGGCCGTTAAGACCCGTCACCGGGGCTTTCCACGATACTACGGGATAGCCTGAGGCGTCCAATGTAACAACCACCTCGGTGGGAGCGGACGGGTAATCCTCGCCGCAGAATGTCGACACATAGACCGGGAGCGCCTCACCCTCATCATTGGCAGAGACGATACGATAGGCATTGAACCCGGCCGCGGCTGAATTGTCAGTCCATGAATATTCCTTTCCGGGCTGAGGTGACGGAACAGAATAAACCGGCTCTTCAGCCGCTCCACGGAACACCTTAAGCCCGGTAAGCGATTTCAGTTCATCCCCTCCGGCAGTCAGCACCGGGGCGGTGAACTTCAAATCGACCTTCAAGGCACCCGATGGATCTGCCGTAGCTGACACACCCGAAACAGCGCCCGGCACGCCCGAAGAGGCAACCTGCTCCATATCAAAAAGGGCGACAAACATCTCATTGTCAGGGAACGGAGCAAGATAGGACGCGCGACCTGTGGCCACATCCACCCGGTAAAGAGCCGAAGCTCCCTCGGCATTAGCCACAGCCCAGTATAACGAACCGTTCGCCCGGCTGAAAGAGGCAGTCTGGAAATAAGCCACCGAACCGCTCTCATCGGTGAGCATCTTCACCCCGGTAGAGCCTACCTTCATATATCCGCCGGTCATCTTATTGACCGTGTAAAGCACCCCCTCACGTGTCTGGCTGTCAAGGGCGATACCATAAAGCTGCCCGGCAGCATCGGCAGAAAGCGTGTAGAAAGGCAGGGTCTGTGCCACAGGGGTGGCCTCACCCGTAGCGGCATCAATCTTCACCAGCACGTCACTTACTGCCGATATGCCGTAGACCGTGGAGGTTGTCGGGTCGTATGTCATATCCATACAAACCCCTATGGCATATTCCTGTGCCACAGATTTGGTGACCCGTTTGGCCTCCATGTCTACCCGCGTCCAGTCTACGGACGTTATGGAGCCTGATGAATTTACGGCATATTCCATATAGTAGAAATCGCCGCCTATAGAGGTACCCGAACATCCCGACATATAGTCAAGTTCCATTACCATCTCTGGAACCGGGGAATACCCGGCACGGAACGACTGGATGGATGGGGCGGCGCCGGGGGCATCATCAGCCGACAAGACCACGCCATAGAAATCAGGACGTCCCGGGGCACGTAACGAACTCTCGGGAACGGAAATATGGGTATTATTTCCCGGTGTAGCCTGCGGGGCAATCCTTGCCCCGGGCTTAAGCACACCCAGTCCCCCGGCCAGCAGGGCCGGGGAACAAAGTGATGCCAGTATTATAAATGCTGTATGTCTCACTGTCTGCATATTTAACGAAGAACCATCTTCACGGCACGATTGCCGACAACAAGCACATAGACACCGGCAGAGGGTGCATCAAGCACACAACCGCCATCGCAAGACGCCGATGCCACCATAACGCCTGACGGAGTGAGCAGACGGGCTTCACCATCGGCTGAGCCGCTTATAACCACACGCAGGCCATCGGCTGAGATGGCAAACGCACCGCTGACCACACCGTCGATGCCCACCTCGGTAACAAGCACCTTCACGGGAGCACATTTCGAAGACTCTCCGGCGGGATATACGGCTGATACGGCGTATTCAAGCTCACCACCTACCGAAGGTGTGTGGTCGAGCGTACGGGCTGCGACAGGAGCATCATTCACCTTAACGCCGTTGCAATACACATTATAGCCAAGCAGACCGGCCTCAGCGGCATCGGGAATGGAACGTTCGTAGGTAACATCATCCACCATCAGCGCATAGCCGTCGGCCGACACATGGCGCAGGGCAAAGTATTTCGCACCTTTGGGTACGCTGTAGCTGAGTTCTGACCATTCCACGGGAACACTATAGCTTACATCGCCGCCATCGGGACACGGAAGGAAGTCATCAGCCTCGGTGGGGTTGGCCGTTGTGGCATAGAATCCCTGCACGAATTCCGAATAGTCCTCGCTAAATGAACGGGCGAAGAACTTCACGGTCTGGGCATTGCCGCTCAGACGGGGGAATACGAGCCAGTCGTTCGAGGCCGAAGGATTGCCTGCCGACATCGCCTGCGGCGCGATAGCCATATTGGCACCTGAATGAGCCGCCCAGAGATGCTGTTCCTCATCATCGATATTGGTAAGCGCGGGAGCGAAAATCTGGAACGCCATCTTCTCGCCTGAATTAGGATAGGTAACACCGGCAGCGGCACCTATACCGAACGTAGTGCGACCGTCAAGGTCGAAACAAGAGAAGTCACCGAAGCTGTTTATCACGAACGGCTCGTAACCCTCGAAGCCATCCTGCTCTATCAGTGTCTCGGCAGGCAGATAGTCTGCGGCACCCCATGTAAGGGTCACCACACCATCGTTATTCTTACCCTCCAAACCCGTAACAGCAGGGAGCAGGGGCGCCGTAATGCGCGATTTCACCACTTCCGATACGTTATTTGCCTGGTCCTGGTCGGCTGCATAAACCACCTTGCCGGTAAATTCGGCGTCAGCGCCTTCCTCGCCCGTAGCGGGGGTATATTCCAGAACGGTGGTTACCGTCTGGCCCGGCTTGATGGTCTTACCGTCAACCGAAACCACCGTAACGCCGTCCTTGCAAAGCTCCATCTTATAGTCGGAGACAGCCACGCCGCCACCGTTCTTCACAGAGAATGAGAATCCGGCGGTCTCGCCCACGCGTACACGTGCGGGACCCGCCAAGGCTGCTGCCTGAAGGTCATAGGCCGTCTTCTCCTCAATCTTCACATTATCTATATATATCGGGCCACCGCCGAAACCGGCACCGTTGAAAGCCACCTGTACACGGCTCTTCCCGGCCATTGCGTAGAGAGGCACTTCGCAGAGTACCCACTTGTTATCACGTCCGTAACGATGGAACTCAGCCCCTTCTACAGGGGTGAACCCACCGTTTTCAGATGCGACTTCTATAACGACATAATCATCACGGTTGCCGCCATTTGTGGCCGGATTGGTGGTATAGTAAGTTTCGCGGAACATCCAGAATGTCAGCACAGGGTTCACCATCGAGGAGAAATCGATAGCAGGCGACACAAGGCGACCCTTTGCGGGCTCCTTCATCTTGCCCACAGCATTGGAGTTGAACCGTAGGAAACCACGGTCGGTGTCCTGCGAGGGGATAATTATCTCGTCACCCTCGGGATTGTCGTCAGTCACGTTATCGGTGACAACAGCCTGCTCTATAATATCCCATGTGGGCTGATAGTTGGCATCTTCGAAATTAAACACAACTTCCTGGCGCCATGGCGATGTCTGGAAATTCTTGTTGGCAAACGACTCGGCGAACGGCAAGTTAAGCTGGCGTCCGAAATTCACCGTAGCACTCTGGGCCGAAGCACCGAGACCTCCGCCGCTACGGGCTACAACCTGATAGGAAACGTTGGTCTGGTTGTCGGCAGACAGATTATTGTCGGTATAGGATGTTGCGTTCACCGACCCCAGGGAGGTAAGCTGGTCGTTCACCACGCGTGAAAGCTGATAGGTCAGATTGCCATAGTTTATATAACCGCCATGCATGGCAGCTGCCGGAGCGGTCCAGGTTACAGACATCTTTCCGTCCTGCCCCACCTTAGCCTGCAGGTTTGTCACCGCCACGGGAAGGTCTTCACCTATCCAGGTATCAGCACGTGTCTCAGGGCCTTCGCCGCTACCGTTCTCGGCCTTTGCCACATACCAAGTCTCGCCTGTGAACGCGGCAACATCAGTAGCCGAACCCGTAGCGCCCGGATCCATCTCCGGGGAGGTGTAGAACGGCGTGGCGGCATCCTCACGGTAGAGATTAACCTTCACTTTGCCTGTCAACGGCTTGTTCTCTGCATCAACCGCCGGAGCCGTGAAAGAGATTGTAGCGGTAGACGCACCGTTTGCTCCCGGAGTAACCTGCAGAGAAGGAACAGCACCCGGGGCAGAAGCCCTCTGGAGAGCCTTTATGCCGAAGTTGCGGAACACGATACGTCCCGACATCTGGGCCGGACCTCCCGAGGTATAAGGCACATAGGACGCGGTAAGATGTGCGCCTATATAGAAAGTACCTGTCTGCGTGGCAGTAAATGTCACAGTCGTTGCAGCATCATTCTTGTTTGTCGATCCGCCTTCGGCAGGGGGATATGAGGCTATCACCGTACCCGATGCCTCGGGAGATGTGTTGCTCGTTACGAGTTTCAGATCTACCGGTATGTTCTTGGAAGAGCTTCCGCTATCGCCATAGAACATATAGATAATCTCATACTGCGTCCCGGCCTCCAGCGCGAACGCCGGGGAGATAGCCCAGTCATCGGCATTACCAATCTGGGAGGACACGAGATTGAAACTCAGGTAGCGGTTGCTACTGTTCCAAGCCCACTTTTTGGCACCGAAATTGTCGCCGTCGTTGTTGGCGTCAACCAGCGTCCATGTGGCATAATTGTCGGCCGCGAAAGTAATTTCATACGGCAGACTCTGTGTCTGCGCTACCGCTTGCGGCGGCATGGCTATAGCCATGCCGAATGTGGCCGCACACAGTTTTGTAATTAATTTTCTCATAAACAGTTATATAATGGGATTATAATGGGGTTACAACAGATTTATGGCAGTGAGGTCTATCTTACGATTATTTTTTGCGTCTCCGTGCCGTTACGCATTATATATATGCCCGGCTGCACGGGACGTGAAGAGCCGACCCTTATACCGTCCAGGCGGTAATACTCACCGGCAGATGCAGATGCTTCTTCTGAATCCGTATCAATATCAATAATCTCGGACTGCCCGGTGGTTGTTACATGCACCAATTCAGATGCCGACCCGGCATATCCGCGCGCTTCCACCGTGTAGGCATAGGAGGTATCCTTATCCAATCCCTCAATCTTATGCGCCACCGCGTCAGCAGGGAGATCCGCTGTATAATCAGGCAGCACGGTAAGGGTGGTTTTCTCTACATCCTGGCTCAATGAAATACGCTCTATCGCCACCGGTTTGCGGCGCTCCGTCTGGAAGCTCAGCACGGCCTCTCCCTCAGAGACAGGCAGCGTAATGGTATAGTTGGAGGCCACATCGGTGGGGAGGTACTGGTCAATAACCGTATCGCCGCATTTCACAGTGAGGGTGGAAGCACTCGTGCCACATTGGCGGGCACGTACAACCAACTGACCGCCGGTGCTGCAATCAACAGGTATCGTTGAAATCGAAGCCGCCCCGGCATTACCACCCAACTCTATACAGCCGCCGCTATAGGAAGCCTCTCCATCCAAAGTCCACCCCTGCGGGAGGGCCTGGAAAGTCTCATCTATAGTAAGCATACCTTCCAGAAGTTCCTTGGATGCTCGGTAAAGCCGCAGACGGTAACCATCATCGGCATCAGGGCAACCTTCCCAACGGGCGGTGAAACCATTCTCTCCGATACCGTCAGGTTCTGAGGGAATAACCTTTACCGTTCGGTCGCTGCCACCCATGAAACAGAAAGACACCTCGCCCGAAAGCTCGCGGATATCGGTAACAGGCTTGCCTGTGGGCTGTCCGTTCCACGATGTCATGGCCGGCGATGTGGCATCCGTGAACTCCGTGCGCATCTGACGACCGGGGAAAGGGGTGTCCTGCGATGATTTCGAGCCATCGTTGCCGGAAGCCTTCTCAATCTCCAGACATTGGTGCTGGGCGTTCATATTCACGGCGTTGTATTCCAAATTCCAGGCATCCGCACAGGAGATGGTCCGGAGCATATCGTTTATCGTAACGGTGATGTTGGCGTTCTTACGCCTGTCGACATGCCACACCAACATGCCGTGATACGGAATGTAGCGGTCATACGAGCCGGGGGTCTGCTGGCGGTTTTCCAACAGGAAGAACTCATCTGGGTCGGCGGTGGAGATACGCGCCGACACTCCCGTCTGCTGCAGCGCTGGGAGCGTCACATTCTGTGGTTTGGAAATCTCCACGGGGTCGGCCCATCCGAGCAGCCAGCGCTCAAGCGCCGTATATCCAGCAGGGACGGCACCGCAGTTGCGGGTCTCGGGCAGGTAGGAGCCGGATGCCATTATGTCCCATCGGTCAGGGTGGTTGCCCGATCCGTCAACCGAGTAATTCACATCGTAAGTGTCAGGCAGTCCGAGGATATGGCCGAATTCATGGCAGAAAGTGCCTATCGAGGTAACATCCGCCCCCGTAGAGCCATATAGCTCGGCACAGCATCCATAGCTGTTAAGTATTTTCCCGTCATATGTGCGGTCTGCCTCCGGCACACCGAGAAGGTCGATATGGTTGGCATGGGGCCATATCCACGAAGCCTTGTTCCCGGCAAAATTCTCACCATAACCGGCATAAAAGAGATACACGTTGTCAATCTTCCCGTCACCGTCAAGGTCATACTGCGAAAAATCTATCTCCCCGTCAAGTTTGCGGCACACCTCCATCACAAGCTCGTGTGCCCGCATGTCATCACCATTGGCATCGTTCTCGCCATAATATGTGGCATAGCGGTCGGCCCGCACAGGGCCATAGACGTCGAACGAGGGTGAGAATTGTCCCATCGATTGGGCGCGGAAGTAGTCGGCGGCCGACCCTATATGCTCGCGCCTGTCAAAGCCGGGGAGATTGAGCATCTCCGAAAATTCCCGATGCACATCCGGGGTGACAAAATTGATATCCGGAAAATCTACCAGTATCACCAGCGAACGGACCTCCCCGGTGCGCGGGAAAGTAGTTACGCCACCCTGGCTGCCTATACGTCTGCGCGAGCTACGCCGCAACGTGCGAAAGGCATCCTCTCCCGCAGGCACCCAATAGCCCCGGGCATCCTGGATTACGGCACGTCCCGAGGCATCAACCGTGACATGGCCGAACTCATCGCCGAGCAGACGCAGCTCTATCTCGCTGCCGTCGGGCTGCATGAACAGCGTGGCTCCCGGAAATGCAGGCACTGCGTCTGCAGCCAAAAACGAAGCGGCCGTAAGAGATGCTGTAAAAATCAATCGGTTATACTTCTTCATCTAATGGTAATGTGAGATTAAAAGGTCAAGATAATAGGCAAATTTACATCAGGGAGGCAATTCAAGATTGCTTTTTGCAAAAGTATGCATTAAATTTAAACCATATAGTAGAACTCAACATTTTAGCAGTTAAATATTGTTAAATCAATCTTTTCCCACCAAAATTCAGTATCTTTGCCCACACAGAACAATCATTAAGTAACTTTTCTTCATATGAAAATCCTGAAAGTTGTGCTATCTGCCGCATTGCTGGGTTCTTTCTCCCTGACATCCAATGCCGCAGAACACCTCAAGTGCGTCAACAAGGCCTACATCGACTCCGCTATCCCGGCGGCTGAAGATTTCTACCACCACGTGAACAACGGCTGGATGAAAGCCCATCCCCTTACCCCGGAATATGCCCGCTACGGCGTGTTCAACATCCTCAACGACGAAGCCGAGAAGAACGTGCAGGACATCGTTCTAAACCTCGGGGCAACCAACCCTGAGAAAGGGAGCAACGCCTACAAGATTTGGACCCTCTATTCGCAGGGCATGGACTCCGTGCGCCGCAACAACGAAGGCGCCGCACCCGTTTTAGCCGACCTCAAGAAGATTGAAGAAACCCAGCACGAAGGGATGGAGGATTTGCTGCTGTGGATGCACCGCAACTACGGCTCCCCCTTCTTCGGCGCAGGCCCGATGGAAGATATGGCCAACTCGAAGGAATATGCCATGTACGTTTCCGGCGCAGGCCTCGGACTGGGCGACCGCGACTACTACCTGCTTAACGACAAAGAGAACACCCGTATACGCGAGGCTTACAAGAAACTGATTGTAAAGCAGATGCAGAACGCCGGATATTCCAAGAAGGATGCTAACCGCATCATGAAGAACGTGCTCAAGATCGAGACCGCCCTGGCCGACTCAACCTGGACCCGCGAGGAGAGCCGCAACATCCCGGCCATGTACAACCCACGCTCGATAGCCCAGCTAAAAGAGATGTATCCCAACATCAACTGGGACCGTTATTTCGTGGAGACTATGGATATCGCCACCCCCGAACAGGTTATCGTTACAGAAATCAACACCGTAAAACAGGGCGACAACCTCCTTTCAACCCTCTCCGACCGCGAAATCAAGGACTTCTATCTTTGGAAATACGTAGCACAGGCCGCCCCCTACCTCAGCGATAAATTCTCGGATGCCAACTTTGAATTCTCAAAAGTGAAAAGCGGCGTACAGCAGCAACGTCCCCGTTGGAAACGCGCCTTAGGTGTGCCCGACGGCCTGATGGGAGAAGCCATCGGCAAACTCTATGTTGAGAAATATTTCCCCGAAAGCTCGAAACAGAAAATGCTCGAACTCGTAGGGAACCTGCAGGTTGCCCTGGGCAAGCATATCATCAACCTCCCATGGATGACCGATGAGACTAAGCTCAAAGCCATCAAGAAGCTCAACAGCTTTACCGTAAAAATAGGCTATCCCGACAAATGGAAAGACTATTCCTCGATGGAAATCGACCCTGCCGCCTCATATTATCAGAACGTTCACAACGCTCAGATGTGGCATCAGAAAGAGGTCCTTTCAAAATGGGGCAAGCCTGTCGACAAAACCGAATGGGGCATGACACCGCAGACCGTAAACGCCTACTACAACCCCATGGCCAACGAGATTGTGTTCCCCGCTGCCATCCTCCAAAACCCCTTCTTTGACCCCGAGGCCACCGATGCCGAAAACTATGGCGGTATCGGCGTTGTAATCGGTCACGAGATGAGCCACGGATTTGACGACCAGGGTTCGCAGTTCGATGACGAAGGCAACATGGTGAACTGGTGGGCTCCCGAAGATGCCGCCAAGTTCAAGGAACTTACCCAGGGTCTGGTAGCCCAGTTCGACAAGGTGGAAATACTCCCCGGCCTCATGGCTAACGGCTCCTATACCCTCGGCGAGAATATCGGCGACCAGGGTGGTCTCCGCGTAAGCCACACCGCGTTCCTTGATTCTCAGAAAAAGAAAGGCGTTGATATCGAATCGGAAGAAGCTATGGTTGATGGCTTTACTCCCGAACAGGCGTTCTACATGAACTATGCCAATATATGGGCCACCAACATGCGCGATGAGGAGAAACGCAATCTCACCATCGGCGATGTCCACTCGCTGGCCGAGAACCGCGTCAATGTGACCTTGCGCAACATCGCCCCTTTCTTCAAGGCGTTCGGCGTAAAACCCGGCGACAAACTCTACCTCCCCGAAGAGGAGCGCGTAATCATCTGGTAACAACCACATAACACCCTACAAAAAAAATGCGTGGCATTGAATGTCAATGTCACGCATTTTTTGTAGCTACCAATTGACGAGGGTAACTGTTTAGTGGCGCCGGACCTCCGGGACGGCAGGCCACCCGAAAAAGGAGAGCCGGATTAACAATGCTAACTTTACCACAAAAGAACAGCTTTCGTTTTTCTGCCCCACCTTTTCGGGTGGCCTGCCGTCCCGGAGGTCCGGCGCCACTACCATCCGGCAACA
>CAJUBM010000013.1 GCA_910584735.1 uncultured Muribaculaceae bacterium | reverse complement strand
TTCGGGTGGCCTGCCGTCCCGGAGGTCCGGCGCCACTACCATCCGGATACATACAGAACCACTACCATACGGCTGCACGAAAGTTAGAATATTGGTTACAAATAGATTGAGGGGGATAAAAAGAGAGGGGGCAGCCCGGGAATCGGGCTGCCCCCTGGAGGGTCAGTATTAATCTGTACCTAAGGATAGGATTGCTGACTTTTCAAGTTTTGCGGACTGTCCTGTGGTGCAGGGCGGTATCGCATCTGTGGTGCAGGGCAGTGTCGCGGCTGTCTTCGCGGGATGCCTTATTTGGCGGTGAAGACAGCGGTCATCGGGATTGTGGAGAGGTCGAGGCGTACGTTGTAGGTGCCTGCACCGAGGGTGGGGATGTTATCACCGCCCGGGATGAGGTTGCCCAGAGGAGTGGCGCTGCCCTTCTCGCAGCCGAGGTTCACATCCCAGCCATCGTTGGCGCGGAACTTGAATTCGCCGGTAGCAGCAAGTGTGATCTCACCTTCCCAGATGTAGGGGTTGGAAGTCTGTGTGAGGTCGGTGTCCTCATCCCAGCCGCCGGGGGTAGCGTCGCCGATGAGGCCGATGCTCTCCACGAATGTGGTCTTGTAGGTGAGTTTCACGATGTTTGCCTCAACGAATGAGAAGCCTTGCTTTTCAGGGTTGAAGGCCACGCCTTTGCCAAGTTCCATAGTACCGGCCTCACCTTCGTCGGGCTTGCCCCACTGCATGTCGGGTTTGGAAGTAGGCTGGCTGATGAAGCGGAACGCGTTGCCCAGGTTGACGTATGCCCAGTAGCTGGAGTAGTCAACCGTACCCATGATGGTGGCGTTCTTAGGATTGTTCTTGCAATGCGAGCCTATGCAGTAGATGTTGGCCAGAGCCATCTCGAAGGCGTAGGTCTTCTCGTACATGTTAACTGTCACTTTGTAGGCAGCCTTGCCGCTGAACTTGCCCCATACGTAGGGAGCACCTTCGAGAGCGGGTACGAGGGCGCCCGATGCAGCCTCCACGTTCTCGGCATCAACACCCCACACTGCGTAGGGAGCCTCTGACAGAGAGCCTGCGGCGAAAGTCGATTCGGGGATAACGGCCCATTCGATGTCGCCGGCAATCTCAAGTACGCCGCTGAACACGGGGTTGTCGTAGACATTATCACCGGCAGAGAGGTCGCGGGTAAGCTCTACGGCTTCCGACATGGGGGCGCCCTTCTTCACGAGGTAGTATTTCTCCTCGATAACGTGGCCGGGCCCCATGGGCTTGAGGTCGAAGGAAGCCGTGCGGTATTCGGCGCCTTCCGTAGTGCGGATAAGGCCGACCATGCCGCCGGTGCGGGTGTAGAGCTTGTAACGCATATCAACCTTCACCTTGGCGGGGTCGCGGGTGACGTCCTGACAATAAATGCCGTCGAACTCATCGGGGTTGATAGTCACATTGTAAACGGGAGCGGCCTCGGCAGCCTCGGCAGCCTCTACAGGGACAACCGTTGTGGGAACGGCGAACCAGTCGGCACCGTTGACCGAGAACTCAGCCTTGGTCTCGAACTCGTAGCCTTCGGGGAGAACGCCGGCTACTGTTGCAACGGTGATGTTCTTCTCCTCGTTGTTGTAGGCAGCGAGATCAACCACATCGGTGGAAGCGATAGTGTTCGAGAAGGTTACCTCGTCGGGTTTGACGATTGACTCCTGCTCGTTGGTCTGGGGTTTGGGGTTGGGTTCTTCGTAACCGTCGCAGGAAGCGAAGCCCATTGCCATGAAGGCCGACAGACCAAGTATGGAAATTTTATTCATTGATTATTCAGTTTTAAAAAATTTCTTAGCGGCGGGGAGGCTTCCTTGTGCTTGGATGCCTGCGGGAAGCATCCCCGCCGCATGAAGGTTAGTCGGTATTCTGATTATTCTTCCCCTTCAACTTTCACGGGGGTGATGGTGAGCGTCCAAGCGCCTTCCTTGACCATGTTCACGGTAATCTCGTATGTACCGTCAGCCAGGTCGGGGAACGCGTAGGAGCCCTTACCCTTGGTCAGCGACAAGGAGCCGGATTTGAAGCCGGGCTGCGAAATGGCATTGTCATCAACCTGTGAACCTACGGAGAAGGCTTCGTCCCAGTCACCGAGCTGGGTGTAGAAACGGAAAGTCTTCACACCGCCATCGGTGGTATCGCCGAGTTTGAAAGTACCCTTGTAGATGTTGGTGTTCTTGCCATCGGAACCCACCTCGTCCCAGAGACGCCAGTTCTCATAGATTTCGGCGGCGTTGCCGGCATCAACAGACCAAGCCGACACGTTACCTACAAGGTAGATGCACTTGGGCGATGCTACAGCGAAGAAGCCCTTCACGTTGTTGAAGGCAACAACGTTGGAGACAACCTCGGAAGATGGAATACCGGCCAGACGAGACACGGCGCGCACATAGACTTTCTCATAATCGAATACGGCGGTAGCCTCATCCTCGGCTTTCAGACCTTTGAGGGAGCAGAGGGCGATAGCCATATCGAACTGCGAGACGGAGAAGCGGGCGGTATTGCCGGTTGTGCCGACAGCGGCAACTTCCTCGAACTTGGCAAAGTCCTCGGTAAGCGATACCTGGGCGGCGTAGCGCGCGGTAGCGGCATAGCCGTAGTCGGGCTGAGAGGATACGAGTTCAATCGTAGCGTCCTCGGCATCACTGAGGGCGATATATTCGTCCTGCATCACAGGCTCGTTGAGCTTGAACGAACTGGGATCTGCATCGTGGTACACGGGGTCACGGTCCTGCGAGCAGGAGGCGAGACCGGCAACCAAGGCAGCCGCGCAGGCCATGAATAATGGGAATTTTTTCATGTTCTTAAAATTTTTCAGCTATTAGACTGTCTTGATTTCTCGATTAGTTATATCCGGCGTTCTGCTTGTAACCGGCCTGGCCGATGATTGACAACGGCAGGGGGTACCAGCGCATCTCGGGACCGAAGTCGGCACCCTCGGCAACACCGTTCTTGAACGACCAGTTGTAGCCCGAAATCCACATGTTCCAGCGGATAAGGTCGGTACGGCGGTGGCCTTCGTTGTAAAGCTCGGCAGAACGCTCGCGGATGAGCTCGTTCATCGTAACGGCGCCATAGGGCTGGAGGCCGGCACGTTCACGGATAAGGTTCACATACGCGGTAGCCTTCTCGGGGTTAGAGCCAAGCTGGAGGTAAGCCTCGGCAGCCGACAGGTAGATTTCAGCCAGACGGATGGCGGCGAAGTCCATACCGAGGTTGTCAACAGCGGCAGGCTGTGTGGCACAGCGGGCACCTGTTTCATCGTTCTCATAATCGTAGTTAGAATACTTGACGGTGATGAAGCCGTTCTTATCCTGGCCTGCGATAGTGGGGTTGTCAACGGGGAAGCCGTCCTTTGTGGTACACCACAGGGCGGTGCGCTCATCGGGAGATTCCGAGAAATCATCGTTCCAGTCGAAGTAGGTGCGGACGAAGGTGCCGCGTGCTGTCAGACACTTCCAGCCGTTCGAAGCGTTCCATTTGGAAGCCTCGCCGCCGTCAAGACCGGCCCAGGCATTCACGAGGAACGAGCCGCCGGTCCAACCCTGGAGTTTCTCCTCGTGGGCGGGCTGGTTCCAGATAATCTCGTTGACGCCGGTGTTGCCGGGACCTCCGATGGAGTACTGCTCGTTGTTATGTCCGAACACCTGCCAGTACTTGTAGCACAGGCCGGAGTCCTTGAATCCGTTGTGGCCAAGGCGCGAGATGATGGCCTCGGCGTGGCTTACAACCTTGTCGTAGGCTGCGGGAGCGCCGTAGGAAACGGCATTGAGGTAGTATTTAACAAGGAGCGACTCTGCAACGTCAAGTCCTACGTAGCCGTAGGGGGGACGGTTGTTGGGGTCGTTGCTCTTGTACCACGACACGATTTCCTCAAGTACGGCGGTCTCGCCGTCATAAACGGCCTTGGGCTCTACCTGGGGAGCTACCATACCCATGGCTACGGTCTCATCGGCGTAAGGCACGTTGCCGAAGTTATCCATCAGGTAGAAATAAGCGGCAGCGCGCAGAATCTTGGCCTGACGAACGAATTCATCAGCCTGGGGCTGCAGGTCGGCGGTGAGCTTGAAGTATCCGCCGTTGACGGTCTGGATAAAGTCGTTACAGAGCGATGCGTTCACCACCAGGCGGGAGTACATACCAAGGATACAGGGGGCGTTGGTAGCCACCTGGCCGTAGCGGAAGTTACCCCAGTCGGCGCCTGTGGGAAGCCATGCCATCTCATCGGAGGCAAAACAGCCGAGCTGTATGCACACGCGGGAGAAAGAACACATACCGCCATCGAAGCCTTCGATTACCGAGGGATCGCCGTCAGTGGTGGACGGACCTACGGTAGAGTAGTTGCAATAGAGGTCGGCCATGACAGCCTCCATATAGCCCTGCGGGTCTTTCTCAAATTCAGCGGCAGTAATCTCACTGGGGTTGGTGGGAAGGAGGTCAAGGTCTCCAGTACATGCCGAGAACCCGGACATAGCCGCCAGTGCACCTGCGCCAAGAAGAATTTTATTGAATAATTTCATCTTTGTTTGTCTTTAAGGATTAAAAGGTAGCCACCAGACCGAGGGTGAAGGTAACCGGGCGGGGGTATACATTGTTGTCGATACCGTCGTAGATTTCCGGGTCGATACCTTTGTATTTGGTGATTACGAAGGGGTTCTGTACGGCGCCGAACAGACGGAGGTTGAGGTTGTCGTTCAGCAGCGAGGGGAATGTGTAGCCCAGGGTGATGTTGTCGCAGCGGATGAAGCCGGCGTTCTGTACGAAGTAGTCCGACAGGGTAAGCTGCGTGGCGTTTACATCGGCCGGAGCCAGGGGGGTGTCGGCAAGGAGGTTGTTCAGGCCGAAGGAGTCAACGTTGGCAAGCTGTACGCGGTTACGCATAACGTTGTTGTAAACCCAGTTACCGAAGCTGGCACGGAGCACGAAGCCGAGATCCCAGTTCTTGTAGGAGAAGTTGTTGTTCCAGGTCATGGTCCAGGTGGGAGCGGGTGAGTGGAACTTGATAAGGTCGTTGGCATCGATCACGCCGTCGCCGTTCTGGTCGACATACTGGCCGAAGATGGGGTCGCCGTTTTCATCGTAAACCTGCTGGTAGACGCGGTAGGTGTAGGCAGTCTCACCCTCCATAAGCCACTGCAGCGAGTTACCGCCGGAAGCACCGGGATAGTCACGACCGGGCTGCACGGATGATTCGGCATCGCCGGTGAGTTTGGTAATCTTGTTGCGGTTGTAGGCAACGTTGTAGGAGGTTGACCATACGAAGTCGTTTGTAACTACGGGCTTGGCGCCGATGGTAAGCTCGATACCGGTGTTGCGGAGCGAGCCGACGTTGCGGGTAAGGTAGTTACCGGTGTTCATCTGGGCCACCGAGGCGCGGGCCAGAAGGTCCTTGGTGTTGCGCAGATACCAGTCGATGTTGGCGGTCAGTCGGTTGTTGAGGAAGGAGAAGTCCATACCCACGTTCCATGTGGTGGTGGTCTCCCACTTTATGTTCTCATCGTAAGCCTTGGGATAGAGGGGGAACACCCAGTCGCCGTCAGGATCGGAATAAGAAGGATAGGACACGTTACCACGGTTGCCGAGGAAGTACACGGCCATGTAGGGGAAGTATGCATCGATGTCCTGCTGACCTGTCTGACCCCAGCCGAGACGGAGCTTCCACTCGTTGAGCACATCGGAGTCGCGCAGGCCGGGGAGGTTGTTGATCTTCCAGCCGAGAGCCAGCGAGGGGAACAGACCCCAGCGGTTGTCCTTGGAGAAACGTGAGGAGGCATCGTCACGCAGGGTGAAGGTAAGCAGATAGGTGTCATCAAACACATAGTTCAAACGGCCGAAGAATGAGAGCAACTGGTTGGCGGCACCCCAACGTTTGAAGGTGTTCACAACCTTCTCGCCGGTGAGGTCGTTGGCGGCAGGTTCGAGGGTGTAGTTGCCATCGGGAGTGTAAGTATAATCGAAACCGCGCGAGTTAACGAATGTGTTCTCGTGGCCGAAGTAAGAGAAACGCTGCCATGAGTAACCCACCATAACGTCAAGGTTAGATTTTATCTCATCGAAGTTCTTCTTGTAGTTGATGTAGAAGTCGAGAAGTGTGTTGCGCTGTATCTCATGTTTCTTGTAGAGCGTACCGGCGCCGGATGCACCTGTAAGGTTCAGGTTGTTGTTGCGCCATACCATGATGGAGTTGGCATCGATTTCGTTCTCCCATTCGTTCTTGCTCACCTGGTAGCCGAGGTTGAGGTTGAAGTGGAGTTCGGGGAGCCAGTGGAGGGCATAGTCAATCTGCAGGTTGCCGGTCGAGGAGTAAACCTTGCCTCGGTTGTTCTGCTCGTTGAGAAGCTGGACGGGGTTCTCAACGCTACCGTTAAGCTGGGGCTGTCCGTCAGGCTGGATGACGTTGGTGTAACCGTTGAACATCTGGAAGCCTGTTGAGCCTGTGGTGTTGAGTTTAGCGGTAGCGATACCGCCCAGGGCACCATAAATCGGCATGGTCGGGTTGTAGGAGATGGCGTTACCCATAGCGCCTGTCGAAGCCTCGCGGGAGTTGATGTACGTACCCTGGGCGTTGGCGTTGATCTGGAGGAGTCCGTTGAAGAACTTGGGGTTGAGGTTGAACCCGGCGGTAACGCGCTGCATGCCGGAGGTCTTGAGGATACCCTGGTTGTCGGTGTAGGATGCGCTCACACGATAGGGAAGCACACCTACGGTGCCGCCTACAGAGAGGTTATAGTCGTGCGAGAAAGAGGTGCGCAGCACCTCTTTCTGCCAGTCGGTGGAGGCTCCACCGAGCTGTGCTATGGTGCTTTCGCCGAAAGTGCTGTTCACGACATCGGTGAACTGGGCGGCGTTCATCATATTGAGGGTCTTGCGGGCGGTGTTCACGTGCCAGTTGGCTGCGAAGTTTACCTGCGGACGGCCCGATGTACCTTTCTTGGTGGTGATGATGATTACACCGTTGGAAGCGCGCGAACCGTAGATGGCGGTTGCCGAAGCATCCTTAAGCACGGTCATAGACTCGATGTTCGAGGGGTTGATCATCGTAAGGGCGTTTGTGCCGCCGGCCGACGGCTGGTCGGTCTGGGGTACGCCGTCGATAACGATAAGGGGGTTGTTGTTGGCTTTCAAAGAAGAGCCGCCACGGATACGGATGGTAGCGCCGCCGGTAGGATTACCACCATCGGTGGTAACGACCAGACCGGGGGATGCACCCACGAGGAGGTCCTGTGTGGAGGTTGCGATACCGGCCTCGATGTCATCGGGCTTGATGACGGCTACAGAACCTGTGGCGTCCGATTTCTTGACAGCACCGTAACCGATGGCTACGACTTCGTCAAGCTGGATGCCGCCGGTGGACATCTGGATATTTACAGTGGTGCGGTTGTCAACGGCAACGCGCTGGGTCTCGTAGCCCACGTAGGAAACTACCAGTGTGGCAGTGGGGGCACAGGTTAAGGTGTATTCACCATCGATGTTGGTTGACACACCCGTTGTGGTTCCTTCCACCAAGATGCTGGCACCGATAAGGGGTTCACCCTCTGAATCGGAGACAACACCACTGACGGTGATCGACTGCGCGGAGGCACCTAAGGCGCAGAGCAGTCCCACCACGAGAAATAGGAATTTCTTGGCTATTCCTGTCTGTGAATGTTTCATGTAAGATGATTTGAAATTAATGGATTTTCATGATAGGATATATCATTTTCAGGCAATTCTGTAATAAGAGGGACGCCACACTATATAATATTATAGGAACGGGCGTGTTCCGGCAGCGGGGCCGGAGGTTTTTCATGGGTCAGGTGACAAGCGGTGTTTCCACATAAACCGGCTGCAAGGTCGGTTGCTAATCAATTTCCCGTAGACGCAGGCTAAAGAGAGGTTGACGCGCAAAGGCATGAGGCAGGCGGAAATCCTTAATAATCCGCTATATTTCAAATCGTTGCAAAGTCACACTGCGTTATAACGCCGCCGTGGGGACATAACATCCCACGACACGGAGAGTGGCAAGACTCGTCCTCTTTTAACATATCTCTTTAGAATCAGCGGCAAAATTATTGAATAATACTTAATTCAGCAATAAAAATGTAAAAAAAAGCAAACGACAAGCCGAGTTAAATATTGTTAATAGCTGTATTGCGGAGTATTTTTCGTACCTTTGCGCCGTATTTAGCAACCTAACGCACTTACGCACAATGAAAGTTATTGACTTCGCCAAAAGCCCGTCGCTCATAAACCAGTATATGACCGAACTGCGCGACGTAGACATACAGAAAGATATGCTGCGCTTCCGCCGCAACCTGGAGCGTATAGGCGAGATTATGGCCTACGAGATTTCAAAGGAACTCTCCTACAAGAGCATCGACGTCACCACCCCCCTGGCCCGCACAAAGGCACAGGTTATAGACACCCCGCTGGTGCTGGCCACGATATTCCGTGCCGGAGTGCCGTTCCACCAAGGGTTCCTGAACTATTTCGACCACGCGGAGAACGCCTTCGTGTCGGCCTACCGCAAGTATAAGGAGAAGGAGAACTTCGATGTGTGCATAGAGTATCTGGCCTCGCCGCGCATAGACGGCAAGACGCTAATCCTTGCCGACCCGATGCTTGCCACCGGGGCCTCGATGGAGCTTTCCTACCGCGCGCTGCTCACCAAGGGCACACCCGAGCACATACACGTGGCCTCGGTGATAGCCTCGCAGAAGGCCGTGGACTATATCTGCGAGCATTTCCCCCAGGACCGCACCACGCTATGGATAGGCGCCGTGGACCCCCAGATAAACTCCCATTCCTACATAGTGCCCGGCCTGGGGGATGCCGGCGACCTCGCCTACGGCACAAAGGAGTAAGGCCACATACCTTTTGGTAACTCTTCATAACGCCAAAGCTGGTGATTTTTGTGACGCCGAATGATAGTGACTTTGTATGTAGCCGGATGGTAGTGGCGCCGGACCTCCGGGACGGCAGGCCACCCGAAGAGGCGGCGCCGGAGAAAGTTAGCTATTATTTTCAAGGAGGTTAGTATTTTTGATTCTGCTCCGCCTCCTCTGGTGGCCTGCCGTCCCGGAGGTCCGGCGCCACTACCATCCGGCTACAAATAAATTGATGTGTCTTTTCTAAGTTTCGATTATTTATATTCAGGTTTTTTAGGTACAAATGAATCTTACAGGTAAAATAGAGTTCCGGCCACGGCTATGGTCGGCCTTGCGCAGTTATGGCACCAAGAAGCTACAGGCCGACCTCACGGCGGGAATCGTGGTGGGGATAGTGGCGCTGCCGCTGGCTATAGCGTTCGCCATCGCTTCGGGGGTAAGTCCCTCGGTAGGTCTTATCACGGCTATCGTGGGCGGCTTCATGGTATCGGCTTTCGGAGGGAACTCCGTGCAGATCGGAGGTCCCACGGGCGCATTTATCGTGATAGTCTACGGCATAATAGCACGTTTCGGACTGGAGGGACTGGCCGTAGCCACGCTTATGGCGGGACTGATACTGGTGATAATGGGACTGTTCCGCCTCGGCACGGTGATAAAGTTCATCCCTTACCCCATAGTGGTGGGATTCACGGCGGGTATAGCCCTTACCATCTTCTCCACCCAGGTAAATGACTTCCTCGGCCTCGGCCTTAAGGATCTGCCATCGGAGTTCCTGCCGAAATGGGGAGTGTATTTCAGTAACTTAGGAGCGATAGACCCGGCCACGGTGGCTGTCGCGGTGGTGTCGTTAGGTGTAATCATCTTCACCCCCAAGATTTCCAAGCGCCTGCCGGGAGCGCTGACCGCCATAGTAGTGGTGACTATCGCCACATACGTGCTGCGCCAGTGGCACCCCTCTGTGGCGGTCACCACCATCGGCGACCGTTTCGGCAACCTCAGCGCCGCAATGCCTGAGTTCCACGGCTTCCACCTCGACATGGCTACGATAAACATGCTTCTCCCATCGGCTTTCACAATCGCCGTGTTAGGAGCCATAGAATCTCTGCTGTCCGCCACGGTGGCTGACGGCTACACCGGCTCGCACACGCGCACCAACACGGAGCTAATCGGGCAGGGACTGGCAAATATCGCCGTGCCGTTCGTGGGTGGAATCCCGGTGACGGGCGCCATAGCCCGCACCATGACCAACATATCCTCGGGGGGACGTACGCCGGTGGCCGGTATAATCCATGCCGTGGTGCTGCTGCTCATCTATATATTCCTTATGCCGCTGATAAGCTACGTGCCTATGGCATGCCTGGCGGCGGTACTTATGGTGGTGGCCTACAACATGAGCGGATGGCGCACCATAGCGGGACTGCTGAAAGCCCCCAAGAGCGATGTCTCGGTGATGGCGGTGACGTTCCTCCTCACGGTGGTGTTCGACCTGACGATAGCCATAGAGATAGGGCTGTTGTTGGCGGTGGTGCTGTTCCTGCGCCGCGTTATGGAGAACACGGAGATACGTGTCTACTCCGAGCAGCTTGACGTAGCCGAGGGCACGGACCTTGACTCGGCCCACCATGAGGTGCTTGACGTGCGTCCCGGCGTGGAAGTTTACGAGATTGACGGGCCGTTCTTCTTCGGCATAGCCACCAAGTTCGAGGAACTGATGCGCTCTACCCCGGGAGAGAAACCCGTGGTGCGCATAATAAGGATGAGGAAGGTGCCTTTCGTTGACTCCACGGCGCTGCACAACCTTGAGATACTTATAAGCTCGTCGCAGGCCGACGGCATACACGTGGTGCTGTCAGGCGTCCGCGACAATGTGCGCCAGACGCTCATAAATGCCGGGATAGACCGCCTCATAGGCTCAGACCATATCTGCGACCATATTTCCAAAGCCGTTGTAATGGCTAACGAAATTGCCGCACAGGAGGGTCAGCCGCGCCTGGCCGGGGCCTGACGATGCCCCGGGAGCCACGCCCCCACAAGGGCCATCACCCCGGCGGCACACACAAGGAGAAGGGCTACAACGAATACATCGCCCCATTCCAAAGCCACGGGGTAAGCCTCGACCGACAGCATCGCGGGGTCGGCACCCTGTAGCCTGAGCCATCCCCAGCGGCTCTGCCCGGCCACAAGGAGCGACCCGGCGATAATCCCCACCGCGCCGCCGCAGAGGGTGACAAGCCACCCCTGGTTGGCGAAGATGGCCGAGATGAAGCGCCGTGTACCCCCCATGGCCCTGACAACGGCCATATTCGGTTCTTTTTCAAGCACCATCATGGATAGGGTGCTTACGATATTGAAAGATGCTATAAGGAGGATGAAGGCCAGCATCACGAAGGTTATCCATTTCTCCACGGCTATCATACGGAAGACATCGGGCTGTTGCTCCACGCGGTCGAGAACCCGCAGGGAGTGGCGGCCCGAGCCGTAGAGTGCCTTTTCCACGGCTGCGCGGGCCTGTTTCTCCCCCACCCCGTGAGAGGGCCAGAGGGCTATGGATGATGCCTCCCCGGCGGTATAGTCGAGCAGGCGCCGGGCCGTCCGGAGGGGGACGAGTACCATGTCGCGGTCATATTCCTCCTGTTCCATCTGGAAGACGCCCATACAGGCGATGGTGTCGGTACGGAACGCCGCAGCGGGGTTGGCGGGATTATAGCGCCCCCGGCGGCGCGGCTCATACACGGCCACAGGCCACGGGGAGTCGGGACGCGTGGAAAGCCCTATGGCCGCGCCCGCCGACAGCACCGCGCCGCTCCAGCCGTTGGGGAGGGAGTCTACATAGGCAGCACCGTCAATCACTATGCCAACCAGGTGCGACGCCTCTACCCCGGCGGGAGCAATCCCCTTCAGTGTGACGGGCATCTGGGCGTCACGCGCTATGGCGAACGCCTGTTCCACAATCTGCGGCGAGGCTGTGGCTATTTCGGGAAGGGATGCAAGGGTGTCAGCAAGCAAATCTGCTCCGGCGAACACCTTGCCGTCGGCGGGAGCCACGAGCAGCGGCGGATCCATACGGCTCAGTTTGGCGGCGCTGAGGCCGGAAAAGCCGTTGAAAACCGACAGCACGATAACCATGGCCGCAGTAGCTACGGCTACCCCGGCCACGGAGATGGCTGATATTACGTTTACGGCGCCGTGGCTCTTCTTTGAAAAGAGATAGCGCAGCGCCACGCGGAGCGATAACAATTGGATTGGTAAATTTTTGGGTGGATAGGAGCTACAGAGAGGCCGTTATGACGCGCCCTCCTCTTTCTTGAGAAGGTTGTCGATATTCTCTATGTAATCAAGCGAATCATCGAGATAGAACGCCAGTTCGGGGCATTTGCGAAGCTGGAAGCGCACACGCTGCGCAAGCTCGTAACGGATGGTCTTGGCGTTGCGCTCGAGGTTCTCGAGTATGGTCTTCGACTGGGCGGGAGGGAAGATAGACAGGTAGGCTTTGGCTATGCTCAGGTCGGGCGACACGCGCACCGCCGTCACCGAGATTATCACACCGTGGGTCTTGGAGGTCTCCTGGCGAAGAATCTCCGAGAGGTCCTTCTGCAGCAGACGTGCTATCTTTTGTTGACGGGTAGTTTCCATTATATTCGTTGTTAGTGTTAAGCAATTTATAACTTATAACGCCGGGAGCGTACGCAAAGTTAAGAAATTCATCGTAACTTTGCGACATGCAGAAGAAAACAATATTCGAAATGGGGCGCGACACGGTAGAGGAATTCCGCCGTAAGGAGAAGCTGCCATTCGTCGTGGTACTTGACAACATACGGTCGCTCAACAATATAGGTGCCATTTTCCGTACAGCCGATGCTTTCCGCGTGGAACGGCTGATGCTGTGCGGCATCACCGCCACGCCCCCCTCGGCCGAGATACACAAAACCGCCCTGGGCGCCGAGGAATCGGTAGCTTGGGAATATTTCTCCGACACGATGGAGGCCGTGGAGCGGCTGAAACGGGAAGGCTATACCGTCCTGGCCCTTGAACTCGCTAAAGGCTCCATCCCCCTTGACAGCTACACGGCCCGGCCCGCAGGCAGGTATGCCATCGTGGCCGGCCACGAGGTTGACGGCGTACAGCAGCGCGTGGTCGACGCCTGCCACGGCTGCATAGAAATACCCCAGGAAGGCACCAAGCACTCCCTCAACGTCTCGGTCTCCACCGCAATCGCCATGTGGGAACTCTTCAAATCACTCCGCGCAAAAGGATAAAGCATATTGTAACTTTTCGCGCTGCCGGATGGTAGTGGCGCCGAACCTCCGGGACGGCAGGCCACCCGAAGAGGCGGTGCAGAATCAAAAATACTAACTCCCATAAAAATAATAGCTAACCTTTTTCCGGCACCGCCTCTTCGGGTGGCCTGCCGTCCCGGAGGTCCGGCGCCACTACCATACGGCTACAAAAAAGTCAGTAACAATATCGGGCTATAAAAGAAATGCGCTTACTTGTGTGGGCATTTAATCTATATTGACTTCCTGACGGAGGGGGTAGGCGTCGCGGAGGTGCTCGAACATGCGGGGAGACATGGAGGCGGAGGCCATTTCGCGGCGCATGACGGCCATATCAAGGGTGGGGTCGTAGGAGGCGGTTATGGCTTCTTTTGCGGGGATGGCCGAAAGGGCGTCCGAGACGCCGAGGTCGATGCGGCGGTCGGAACCGAAATGGCGGAAGAGGGCGTTGACAACCCCCTGCGTGGCGCGTTGTTTCCCCTGTAGGGAATATCCGGCGATATGGGGAGTGGCGATGGTGGCGCGTTCCAACAACACGGGATTTATCGATGGCTCACCCTCCCAGCAGTCTATAACGCAGTCACCGACTTTACCGGCATCCATGGCGGCGAGCAAAGCGAGGTTGTCGACCACCGGGCCACGCGCGGCATTGATTATCACAGGCCGGCGGCATAGGGCGTTGAAAAAAGCCTCATCGGCAAGATGGTGTGAAGGGAATGGCTGCGGGGCGCGGGTATGTGGCGTGTGGAACGTTATTATATCGGCGCGGCGGCACACCTCGTCAAGCCCGCAGAATCCCTCCGGGCCTTCGGCGAGCGCCCTGGGAGGGTCGCAAAGGAGGGTATTCATCCCCAAGCCACGGCACCATGCATCAACGATACGCCCTACATGGCCCACGCCGACAATACCGACCGTAAGTCCCTCGGGATCAGGACACACCTTGAAAATAGAAGCCAACACATACTGCGCTACAGCCGGGGCGTTGCAACCGGGGGCGTTCACAGCCTCTATGCCGTTGGCGGCAAGCCACGGGGCATCGAAATGATCCATGCCGATTGTAGCCGTCCCTACGAACGTTACCTTGGAACCCTCCAGCAGGGAGGCGTCACAGCGTGTGCGCGTACGCACAATCAGGGCATCGGCATCGCGCACGACATCGCGGGTTATCCCGGCAGGGGGAAGTACTACCGTGTCGGCAAAACCTGAAAACACGCCGTCAAGGAACGGCACATGGCAGTCGATAACAATCTTCTTCATATGAAACTCCATAGAGAGAACGCCGCATAGACGGCAATAAGCAGCAGCACGGGTAGATAGCTGCGGCGGTTACGGTGATAGGTGAAGAAATGGGCGGCCTGATAGGCCGTAAAAATATACAGCAACGGGATATAGAACGTGAAATCGTTGAAATTCACCATGGTATATACCGCCGTGGCAATCCACAGAACGTTTATAAACCCGTTATAAGCGCGTACCCGCGAGTTGTAGCTCAGAATCTTGAGCAGGTTGGCCACCATAAACGACACCCCGCACAACAGCGTGAAACCCGTCTCCACAAGGGCTTTCACCATCTCGTCCGTATCAAAGAGATTCCACACCATCACCATCCGGGGCCAGTGCACCATGTCCGGACGCACTATCCCGAAACCGAAAAGAATCCATGGCGGAGTTATAAGGCCGAGCAATGCCGCAAGGAAGGTGCGCAGAGAGAAGACCCTCATCTGCACACACCCCAAAAGGAACACAGGCACAAACAGCAAAAAGGCTACCTGGAAAAAGGAGCCAAGCGCCAATAAAAAGAAAATCAAATATATACGCCGCTGCTTATCGTGCAATCCATAGACCGAGAACAGCAACACGATACATACCAAGGCTACCAAGGCCAGCAACGTGCCGCCATAGAAATGTGCCGTCAGACCGGGCATGGCGCACTCCATGACGTAGAACAGCGTGGCCCCCATAGCGGTGAGCGAGCGCATGGTGTTGAACGTACGGTTTATCCATATCAGCACCATCCCTACAGCCACATTCACCCCCAAGGAGAGAAGCAGCGACATCAACGAATCACCCAGCCACCTTGACGGCGAAGGAAGCCCCAGCCCCATATCCGTGACCGCAGGGAGCACCAACCCCCGCGCCCATGCCACATAGGCAGCCACGCAGGCAGCCATAAGGGCTACCAGCGTGGCGGAACGCGCATGTAAGAACGCTGTAATCTGTCTCTCCACCGGGGTGAGGGCTACTTTAATGCCTGTTTAAGGGCTACGAGATTGTCTACAAATTATTCAAAGCAGGTCGCGGCCAATGTCGCGGCGGAAATATTTCCCCTCGAAGTCCACTTTGCGGGCAGCGGCGAAGCTGCGTTCCAAAGCCTCGGGAATCGAATCGCCGTAGCTCGTCAGAGCCAGTACGCGTCCGCCGCTGGTGCGGAGAGAGCCGTCAACACCGCGCTTAGTGCCGGCATGGAACGGTATTGTATCGCCGGTGGCGTCAGCCCCGGAGATAACCTTGTCTTTCTCGTAGGCGGAGGGGTAGCCGCCCGACACCAGCATGACCGTCACGGCTGTACGCGGGTCACAGTCAAGGGGCAGCGTCCCAAGATTGCCACGGGCTGCGGCATCGAGCAGCGGCACCAGGTCGGAAGCCACGCGGGGCATCACCACCTCCGTCTCCGGGTCACCCATACGCACGTTGTACTCTATCACCATCGGTTCGCCGCCCACGTTGATAAGTCCCAGGAATATGAAGCCACGGTAGATTATGCCACGGCGGCGCAGGCCGTCTATAGTCGGCTTTATGATGCGTTCCTCAACCTTGCGCATGAATTCATCATCAGCGAACGGCACGGGGCTTACTGCCCCCATACCGCCGGTATTGAGACCTGTGTCACCCTCTCCTATGCGTTTATAATCCTTCGCCACGGGGAGGACGCGGTAACCGCCGTTGCCATCGGTAAGCACAAATACCGAACACTCTATCCCCGATAGGAATTCTTCGATAACCACCGTGGCCGAGGACTGCCCGAACATGCCGCCCAACATCTCACGGAGCGAAGCCTTGGCTTCATCAAGAGATTCGAGTATCAGCACGCCTTTCCCGGCTGCAAGGCCGTCAGCCTTCAGCACGTAGGGGGGCTTAAGCGATTCCAGGAAACGGTCGGCCTCGTCAACCTCTCCGGCGGTGAACGAGCGGTATGCCGCCGTAGGGATACCCTCCCGGGTCATAAAGAGTTTGGCAAAATCCTTACTCCCCTCCAGACGCGCACCCTCTTTCGAAGGCCCTACCACGGGCACTCCGGGAAGGTTATCGGCCATATAGTCCCACAGTCCCTCGACAAGGGGATCCTCGTTACCGGCCACGATGAGGTCTACGCCGTTCTCACGCGCGAAATCGGCTATGGCATGGAAGTCGGTGGGTTTGAGGCTGATGTTCTCGCCGAAAGCGGATGTGCCGCCGTTGCCGGGAGCGATGAACAGTTTCTCGGTCAGTTGGCTTTGTGCTATCTTCCAGGCAAGGGCCGATTCGCGGCCGCCTGAACCAAGTAGGAGAATACGCATGACACGGTTAGTTTTTAGGCTTCCAGCCACGGCGCGGGCGCATCAGCGGTCCCTCCGCCGGGGGAAGAGTGGGTTTCTTGTTAGTGATTGAACGGAGAGCATCCTCGCTGCGGCGTACTGCCAGGGGATTGTCGGAGGCTTCGCGGCGCGGCGAACGTTCCGGGCTATAACGCTCCTCGAGTTTGTTCCGGGGGGTGCCGGCACGGTCGCCACGGCGCTCCCAGCGGTCGGAAGGCTGGGAGGAATCAGCATGGCGGCGTTCATATCCACGGTCTCCGGGGCGCTCATAGCGGCGGCCGCCACGGTCGCTGAAACGGTCGGAACGGTCGCCGAAACGCTCCCCACGGAAATCGCGGCGTCCCTCATCACGGAAATCGCGGCGGTCGCGGAAATCTCGCGCGCCACGGCGGTCATCGCGGTCACGGAAATCACGACGTTCGCGGAAATCCCGCCTATCAGAGAACTCGCGTGAGTCGCGGCGGTCGAAATTCTCGCGGCGGTCGCCACGCTCACGGAAATCACGGCGTCCGCCACGCTCCTCGCGCCCTTCGAAACGGTCGCCACGGCGTTCAAACCGGCGTCCGCCCTCACGGTCGCGGGGACGTTCATCGCGGGGTTGTTCGCCATCCGTCTCTTCAAGCTCGCGCAGACGTTTCCCTTCGCTGCGGAAACTCTTATAGTCGCCTTCGAAGATTATATATTCGCGAAGCTCGCACTCTATGGCACCGTTAAGGATAGGGATTTTCTGTGACGGCGCTAGGCCTATGGCCTGCACGAACTCATTCTTGGCCGCGATAATCCATGCATGGTAGCCGGTGAATACATTTTTCAGCCTGTTCCCTATAAGACGGTAGAGGCCTTCCATATCCTCTGACGAGATACGTTCGCCATAAGGGGGATTCGTGACGAGCACACCTCCGGCGGGGGCCTCGGTCCATGAAGAGAGGGGGCGTACCTCAAGGTCAATCATACGCCCCACGCCTGCACTCTTTATATTGCGCGAGGCAATCTCCACGGCCTTGGGAGACATGTCGGCACCGTAGATTTTGAAATCAAACGTGCGTTCGCCTGAATCATCATTATAAAGTCGGTCGAAAAGCTCCGAATCGAAGTCCTTCCAGTTCTCGAACGAGAAATGGCGGCGGTAGACACCGGGATTGATATTCGCCGCAATCAGAGCGGCCTCGATAAGGAACGTGCCGGAACCGCACATGGGGTCGACCAGCTGGCACTCCCCGCGCCAGCCGCTTTTGAGGATTATCCCGGCGGCGAGCACCTCGTTTATCGGGGCCTCGGTCTGGGCCACACGGTAGCCGCGTTTATGGAGCGACTCGCCGGAGGAATCGAGCGAGAGTGTGACGCAGTCGCCTGAGATATGCACGTTAATCATCACATCGGCATCCTGGAGGCGGACCCCGGGACGCTGGCCGTCGCCGAAACGGTCCTTGAACCAGTCGACTATTGCGTCTTTCACACGGTATGTGACGAAGCGCGAATGTGTGAACTCATCGCTATACACCACGCTGTCAATGGAGAACGTGCTTGACGGGGTCATAAGCGCCCCCCAGTCGTACTCCTTGGTGCGCTCGTAGAGTTTATCGGTATCTTCAGCTTTGAATTTATGAATGGGTTTGAGGATGCGCAGGGCGGTGCGGCAGCACAGGTTGGCGCGGTAGAGCATCTCCAGGTCCCCCTCGAAGGAGACCATGCGCCTGCCCGGTTCCACGTTTTCAGCCCCGAGGTCGCGCAGTTCCTCGGCAAGCACATCTTCCAATCCCTGGAAGGTCTTGGCCACCATTTCAAAGTTTTCTTTCATCTCTGGCTCTATGGATTCGTTTTTATGCCGCAAAGTTACTCATTTTCCCCCGAAGTATAAGTGTATGCAGAGGGTTATATGCTCCCCGTCTCCAATTTTTTCACAAATCCTCCTTATGCCGGTTTAATTCACGGTTGAATCGGATTTCGCTTTTTTACAAATATTTTAGGGGTTGATTGGCAGGAGATTGAGAAAAATATCTGCCTTTGAAATCGAATTAGTTTCGGCTTGTTCACTACATATTGAATCAACAAGAAGCGTATTGCTCTTACTTGTGTTAGAAAACCTAAGAAACTTTAGATGAATTTAATCTTTAATGTGACTGGATGGTAGTGGCGCCAGACCTCCGGGACGGCAGGCCACCAGAAGATGCAGAGCGGAAAAGCGTAAACTATTCTTTACAGCGAAGTTTGCATTTCTAATTCGGCTTAGCCTTTTCTGGTGGCCTGCCGTCCCGGAGGTCCGGCGCCACTACCATCCGGTCACATTAAAGCTGGCCATCACAATTCCTTTTTGCAGTAAAGACTTACCTCTGATAATCAGGCAATTTGCACATCTACGGACAAATTGCTAACTTTGGGGTCATGCAAGAGACCGAGGTAGAGAAGAGCAGGCGCGGGCGAACCACATCGAAGATACTGAAAGTGATGAGTATCTTCGGCAGTGTGCAGGTCGTGTCGATAATATGTTCGATAGTGCGGGTGAAAATCGTGGCCCTGTGGATCGGGGCTGCGGGAATCGGTCTGTACGGCATATTCAACTCGGCGCTGGATATGATTAACAACATATGCCAGCTGGGACTGCGCAGCAGCGCCGTACGCGACCTTGCCATAGCCCCGTCAGGGAAACTTCCGGCACTGGTGCAGTCGGTGCGCCGCTGGGCGTGGCTCTTAGGGTTGGGAGGGGCGTTGCTGACACTGTGTCTGTCCGTGCCGCTGAGCCGTTTCGCCTTTGGCGACAGCGATCATGCATGGGGATTCGCACTGCTGTCCGTAACGGTGTTCTTAGCCGCCCTTACGGCCGCCGAGGGAGCGGTGTTCCAAGGGATGAAACGCTTCCGCAAACTCGCCGTGGGAAGCCTCTGGGGGGCGGTGGGGGGATTGGTGGTGTCTATACCGATGTTCTGGATATGGAGGCTCGACTCCATCGTGCCATCCATACTTGCATACGGCATCTGCATGTGGCTGGCCCTGGGACTATACCGGGAGAAGGTGCATGCCCCGCAGCCACGGCTCGGACTGAGGGAATCGCTCGGGCTCGGACGCCAGTTCATAGTCTTAGGGGCGTATCTCACCACCTGCGAGTTCATCACATCAATGGTGTCGTTCGTATTCATGTCGTGGCTCAACCACGAGGGTTCGGAAAGCGAGGTGGGGTATTTCCAAGCCGGATTCACCATTGTGAACCGCTATGTGGGACTGATATTCGCTGCCATCGCCATGGAATATTACCCGCGTCTGTCAGGCGTAATCGGCAGCCGGCGCCGCGCATCGCTCTATGTGGGACACGAGATGGGGGTGGTGATGCTGCTGCTTATCCCGGTAGTGACATGGTTCATCACCGCCGACAAGCTCATAGTCTGGTTCCTTTACAAGAAAGACTTCCTTGTGGTGCTTCCATTCGTGTCGTGGGCAATAGTGGGCACCGTGCTCAGAGCCTTCTCGTGGTGCATGTCGTTCTCCATCCTCGCCAAGGGTGACGGCAAGGCGTTCCTATGGACCGAGGCCCTTTCCGGTGTTTTCTATCTCGGAGCCAACATGGTGTTCTACAAACTCTGGGGCATCGCCGGAATGGGTGTGGCCTACGTACTGTGGTACGGGCTCTACAGCGTAGTGGTGGGAGTGGTGTATTTCCGCAAATTCCATCTGTCACTCAGCCCGGAAGCCTGGAAACTCTTCCTTACGGCACTGCTCATAACCTCTGCAGCAGCGGCAGTACATCTCTATATGGGATGGAAATGGTCGATAATGATAGCCATTACGGCATCGCTATGGAGCCTGCGCCAGTTGAAAATCAACTTTCTACGAGGGGAAGGGGGCCTTCGCGGATTACTTCAGGGGAAGAGGGATCGATAAGCGACACTATAGCCGAGGGAGCGCCCCCGCAGTCGCCGGCATCCACGATGGCATCCACGTCATTACCGTAACGCATCTCCAAAGCCTCGGGACGCTCTATATCATCACGCTCGGAACCGTCCCATTCCACGGAGGCCGTGAGCAACGGATTCCCCAGCGCCTCGGCCAAAGCCGTGGCTATAGGGTTGTCGGGAACACGCACACCGACCTCGCGGCGCCCCTTGAACGCCTTCGACAGGCGCGTGGTGGCGGGGAGTATAAATGTGAACGGCCCCGGGAGGTTTGCTTTCAGCAGCCGGAAGGCTGCGTTGGAAATCGATGCATATTCGCTGGCCTGCGAGATGCCGCAGCAGCATACCGACAGGCGCTGACGCGCCGGATTGATACCCTTGAGACGGCACACACGCTCTACGGCGCGGTTGTTAAGCGCGTCACACCCTATGGCATAAAGCGTATCGGTAGGATAGATTATAACCCCTCCATTTCGAAGCAGTTCGGTAATCTCGTCAAGATAACGAGGGTTTATGCTGGACGGGTACATCTTAAACGTCTTCATGGCAATCTCCGACATTAGGTATATTTTGGTATTAGGCTTGGTATCCGGGGACACAAGGACATTCCCCGGGGTGCAGGGAAGGGATTATATAACGCGGTTCTTCAGCCCCATCTCCGAGAGTGCCTGCGCAACTTCAGAACGCTTATCTCCCTGAATCAGAATTTCCCCTCCCCGAGAGGAACCTCCGACACCGAGGCGCTGTTTCAGGCGTCTCGCAATTTCGGCGACCGCCTCGTCGGATATGGTGAATCCGGCCACTATGGTCGCAGCCTTCCCTTTGCGCCCCTTACGGTCGAGCAGCACATCGAGACGCGCGGTCTGGGCGGCATCACCGCCAGCAACGCCCTCACCCGGGACAACATCCCCTTCTACCGCATCATCTCCTTGCGGCAGGGTGTCACGCAGAGCGCCAAGCGAAGATTTCCAATCCATTATTACAGTCTGAAATTACGGTCTGAAATTACAACTCAATATCCATGGCCGTCCCGGGGGCGTCAACGGCGCTTCGGCCCTTTGGGGCGCATGAAAAAATCCTCCTCGGAAATAGCGTAGACATGCGGGGGAACGGCCACGGAATCCTCATATAGGAATTCCTCTGAAGTGAGATCCACGGGATTATCGATACCGGCCACGATGCGTTTCACGAGATAGAAATGTGCCTGTTCCTCGGGGGTGAGCGTCGAAGAGAATGAACGCAGAGAATCGGCCGAAAGCCGATAGGCTTCGCGAAAGCATGTTGCGGCAGCGGCAACATTCTCCTCATTGTCGGAATGTTCGCTAAGGCGCATCAGCTGCACGGAAAGACGCCCCAGATTCTCCTCGGATATGCCGCGCGTTCCATGTCGCAGCACATCGTCAAGTATTTCCTGGGCCTGTTCGTAGTCGGCCTCAGCCAAAGCCTCATCGACTGCGGCAATCTGCTCGGAAAGGGCATCGCCCCCATCGGAAGCACATCCGGCGAGGAAAGCAAAAACAGCTACCAGCGACAGATAAGAAACTATAAGAAGTTTTTTCATAGGATAAGCAGTGTGTTTACAGGGCAGCAGCCGGGTTATTCGTAACGATGACGATAGTCGATCGTGTTCTTATCGCGTATAAGCGTAAGGGTCTGCTCGTTGTATTTCACTATAGGCCACGCAAGGCGGGGAGCCACGTTGCCGACGGCGGCAGGATCGCCCTCCTCAACCACGATACTCGTGGAATCGGGAATGAGTATCAGCGAGTCGGGAGTGGCCTTCCAGGTTGCCGACACGGCATATACCAGGTCGCCGGGCCGTATGGCCCTCACTACTGCCGAACGGTCGGCGTTAAGCTCTATGGCGGGCTTCATGTCGGAGAGGGCGGTGTTATAGTATTTCCCCACCATCTCTTTCTCTTGTTTGGAAAGGCGGTTGCAACCGGCAAGCATCCCTCCGATGAAGAGAGCCGCCGCAACCAACGTGAATGAACGAAAGACTAATCGCATAGAAATGATATATACAACAAAGGGGAGCGTCCTCACATGACGCTCCCGTATATTGTTTGTTCGCAGACGTACAGCAACGGCGCTTTTATTTTGCCGGTTCTGCTGCGGGAGCTTCTGCGGCTGCGGGAGCCGGGGTTTCGGCTGCTGCAGGTGCAGCGGCGGGAGCGGCTGCGGGTGTTTCATATGCCGCACCGCCTACGACGGTAGTGGTCTGCACGGGCTTTACGCGTGTGCCGCTCTGCACCATGTTGCGGGGCATTACGAACACAGAAAGGATGGATAGCACACAGATGATGACAGCGAGGGTCCATGTGGCTTTCTCGATGAAGTCGTTCGTACGGCGCACACCCATAATCTGGTTTGAGCCGGCGAAAGAGGAGGAAAGACCGCCGCCTTTCGACTTCTGCACGAGCACAACGATGATAAGCAATATGGATATTACAACTGTCAGAACAATGATTAAAGTGTACATTTTATTGGTTTATTCCTTGATATTAAGCTATTTAGAGGTATCTTTAGCGACATTCCGCGCACGTTCGTTCAAGATTAGCTTGCGCAGAAACCGCAATTGGTCTGCAAAGTAACGGTTTTTTTCGGGAAATTCCAAACTTAAACGGCTAAGAATTTCGTAGGCACGTTCGTATTTGTGAGACTTTATGTATATCTTCGCCAGCGACTCGCTCAACAGAGGCATAGGCTGTCCGGCGGGTGCCTTATTGGCGACCTTATCCTCGACACGCGACGTAGCGGCGGAGACATCTCCGGTTGCGGCCTGCGGCGCCGTGGATGTCACGGGATTCTGCTCCGCCGTGGGAACGCCGGATGCAGCGGCACGTTTCCGCTCCGACAGGATGAACCGGTTCAGGCGGTCGTCACGAGAATCCCCTTCCGGGGCCGGCTCCTCGGGGAGAGACTCCCGGGCCTCCTGTTCAAGCTGCCGGGCATATTCCGGCACCGGATTGAATATCATCCGCTCAAGGAGGGCTTCCTCCTCGGGAGTAGTTGTGGCATACCTTGAAAGGAAGTCATCTATGGCAGTCTCCGTATCGGGGGTACGTGGTTTCTCCTCCGGGGGATAAAACCCGTCGAAACGTCTGTCCGCCTCCCCTATCATACGCTGCATGGCATCGGCATCAGGCGCCGAAAGCGCCAGCCTTTGCAACATATCGGCACGGCGGCTTCCGTCATCATCAGCGGCGGAATCCCCGCCGACACTCCCGGCACCCCCGTCTCCGGCCTGCGCGCGCAACGCCAAGGCCGCAGGCAGCGGGAAGAACGGGTAGCGGCGCTGCATCTCCTCCACCCATTCTTTATCGGGATGTCCCGAGGCCATGGCCTCTCTAAGTCGTGATTCGTAATCCATGATAGGGTCTGTTTCGTGTTCTACGAAGGTTTCATGCCGTCAAGCTGCCGATTCCCGCTACGGCTACCAGTTGCCGAGAGTGGAGTTGAAAATAAGTTCTACCAGTTCCTTGGCAATCTCCTGGCAAAGCTGGTCCTGCACCTCATCGAGCATCATAGAGGCATCGAAGTCGCGATAGGCAGAGAACGTCTGGTCGATATCGTTGCCATCGTTGCGCGAGTCGGTGTACCTTACGCGTACGGTTATCGTAAGTCGCGTACGCGAGGCATATGCATCCTCGGTGACGGCCTGCGGCGTGAGGTTGTAGCCGGTAATCTCGCCGTCCATCTCGAGGTCGGAAGCTCCGTCTGTAATGCTTAGACGTGTGTTGCGGGTTATATAGTCGAGAAGCTCGTTTTCGAATGTCTGCTGCAGCGGGGCATACACCAGCGCGGCACGTATGGGGAACTGCCCCACGTTGATTGTCTTGTACACCGTATAGTCAAGAGCCGCCCCGTTGAACTTATAGCTTATGCGGCATGACGGAGCTACCACGGCAAGCGCCACGGCAATCATCGCGATACGAAGCAGGGTCAGTGTTGGAATTTTCATTTCTCAGTTTTAAACAAGCTCTTATTCCAAGCCGTATTCCTTAATCTTCCGATAGAGGGTACGCTCGGAAATATTCAGTTCGGCGGCAGTCACCTTACGGCGTCCCTGGTTGCGCAAAAGGGAACGCCGGATGGTCTCGCGCTCGGTATCCTCGAGTGTCATAGCCGGAGACGCCGGAGCCCCTCCGGCCACGGCATCCGCAACCGTCCCGTTGCCGCCGGGCATCTCCCCGCCTGACGCAACATCGCTACCGTCAGGCCTGCCTCCCGGAGGAAGAATCAGATCGGTCACCATCGGTCGGTACTTCACAATCTGCGTGGAGAGGCGTGACGGCTCTTCGGCGACGCCATCCGCTTTCCGGGGCAGCGAGGGGGACGAAGACCCAGAGGAGGAATCAACCCTCTCGCGCAGATCCTCGATCTCACCCTGGAGACGGAAGATGAGGTTGAACAGCATCTCGCGCTCCCGTTCATATCGGTCGGAATAGCGCCGCTCGTCGGATAGTTTTACCGGCGTGTAGGAAGCCGCCTCGGCCGGGAGATATTCAAGCATCTTGTCGCCGGAGAGGGTCTCCCCCTCCTCGAACAGCGCCAGGTGGGTTATGACGTTGCGTAGCTCGCGTACGTTGCCCGGCCAGCGGTAACGCAACATCACCCGCGAGGCATCCTCGGAGAAGGACACCGGCGAGGTGCGGTACTCCTCGGCGAAATCGGCAGCGAACTTACGCGCCAGCAACAGGATGTCGTTGCCACGCTCGCGCAACGGCGGCACGGCAATCTGTACGGCCGACAGACGGTAGAAAAGATCCTGCCGGAAACGCCCCTCGGCCACGGCGCGGGCCATATCCTCGTTCGTGGCCGCAACCACGCGGATGTTTGTCTTCTGCACCTGCGAGGAACCGACTTTCATAAACTCGCCCGTCTCCAGCACACGCAGCAGCCTGGCCTGGGTGGTGAGTGGAAGCTCGGCAACCTCGTCAAGAAATATGGTGCCGCCATCGGCCTCCTCGAAATACCCCTTACGGGTGGCCACGGCGCCGGTAAAGGCACCCTTCTCATGCCCGAACAGTTCGGAGTCGATGGTGCCTTCGGGAATCGCCCCGCAGTTCACGGCTATATAGCGTGAATGTTTGCGCGGGGAATAGGAATGTATTATCTGCGGGAAGAACTCTTTACCTGTACCGCTCTCTCCCGTAACGAGCACGGAGATGTCTATCGGCGCCACCTTAAGGGCACGCCATACGGCACGGCCCAAAGCGGGGTCGTTGCCGATAATTCCGAGGCGTGCCTTGGCCTGCTGTATCTTCTCGGGCTGCTGCATAGGGATGGTAGATTGGGAAATGGATAGTGGCGTTGTTCAATACGGATTCAATCTAACAGCGTATCAAGGAAGAATCTTGAGGGTTTCCCAAGAGGGGTCGCGACGGTCGCGCAGAGAGTATGTTCTCTCGCGGAGGAAGGCGCCGAATTCGTCAAGCGAACCCATATGGCGCTGCTGCTCCTCCACGGGGATGGGGGCGCCGAAGGTAACCTTGAAAGTATGATGCTTCTTGCGAAAAACCTCTGCCGGATGGCGCAGCGTTCGCGCCTGCCAGCACACCACTCCGAGGAAGTTGAACCACCACGACTGTGAGCCGTGGAAGAAGACAGGCACCACAGGCACTTTCATCTGCTGCACCAGCCGGATAATGGAGGGCTGCCACTGACGGTCCTGCAGACGTCCTCGCCAGTTCACCTTCCCCACCGCCCCGGCGGGGAAGAACCCTACCGGCTCCCCTTCGCGCACGAGCCTTATAGCCTCCTTTATGCCCTGCACGGATACGGCTTTCTTCTTCGGGTCGTCTGTAGCGTGGGCATCGACAGCGATGAAGTTTGGCCGCATGGCTGTGATATAGTCCAGGAACATGTTTACCATCACCTTATATCCGGGACGCTTCGAAGCGATGAGGTCGATGAGGATTATCCCGTCGAGAGCACCGAAATGATGGTTGCTCACGGTGACGAAAGCGCCCTGCGGGAGCGAGCGGTACACGGCCGCGTTCTCCACCTCCACGGTTATGTCAAGGTCATGGAGCAGTCCGCGCACGAAAGCCGGCCCCGGGGTGTGGCAGTTGTGGGCATGCAGGGCGTTCACCTTGTCAAGCGCGAAGAACTTCACAAGGGCGTTCACCAGGCGCGGATGCTTGGAAAGCGCCGGCACCAGGCGCATGATGTCGTCGGCCGACAGCACATCGGGCCTGACCTTGTATTTCTTATAAAGCTCACGGAATTCCTCGCTTTGGAACGGGTATTCGTCCGCGATGTTTTCCTGTGACATGATGATTTCTTTATTTTCTTCCATAATGCAAAATTACAAAATTTGCGTAGCTTTCCCGCCAAAAGCCACGCAAAAAGTTCAAGAGAGCGTTTAAGAGCCTGAGCGCTCGCCTAATTTCCACCAAAAGCAACTTATAGCCGTCCTGAGGAAATTATCAGACAGCCTCTAAGCAAAGACGAGCCCCATATTGTCCACCCACAAGGTCAGGCCGAGGGTACCTATATAGGCCGTTCCCGATCCGGCGGAAGCCATCACGAGGATATGTGTGGGGGTGGCATCGGCGTCATCCCAGCCGACTTCCTTCACCGGCACCATCTTCCCTTTGGAATTGCGGGCATAATAAGATTTATCTTCCGGGATAAGCCCCATGTAGGATTTATAACCCGGCTTACCGGTTATATCGCCGTACATCACCGGTATGGTATGGCCGTTGACCCAGCCGTTGGTCGTGCGGGAGAAGCGTTCGCGCCCCGTCCCTACCCTTTTGGCATAAAGGTTACCATTCTCATCCTCCCAACGGCGCTGCAATATTATGTACACCTCGGCGGAATCGTGGCCCTTAATGGTTTTCTTCTTCCCGAAGCCGGAGGAATATATGCGGTCGGCATTGGCCGGCATCTCCAGGCGGTAGTCGAACCGCAACGCCTTCGGACGACGGGTGAACGGTATGCCCATCTCCATCTTGGCATACGGATTCGAAGTAGATGTCACCGGCTCGAAAAGACGCCCGAGGAATATGGAACCTGCCACGAGGACATCGATATTTATTATCCCCAAAGCCTTGCAATGCTCCATCATCGTGGTAAGCTTCGCACATTTCCCGGCGCCACGGGCATCGGGAAACACGGCGTTGCTACCCTTTGTCACACCGTGTACACGCGCATACACGTTAGATGTGGCCCAGGGGGAACCTCCACGGTTCGCATAAGCCTTCGCCCCGTTGATGGTGGCCGTCGGGCCTATCTCGTAGAGCGTCTTCTCATTCCCTCCGATTATGGCAGACTCCTTGAAATTGCGGGTAACCCACTGGTCGAAATTCCCATATTTGAAAGGCTCGAAAGTATCGGCGCGGGCCGTAACCATGCTACCCGGCACCAGAAGTGCCCCCGATAGAAGCGCCACGGCTGCGATACGCGGCATATCAAATCGCAGCATATTAAATCCAATCATCCTAAAATCTCTAAGTTGAAACGAACAAATAACTGTTCAAAATTATTCCATTATTAACCAACCGGCCTGACTCTTTCAATATTTAAGTAACTGTTCAAAATTATTTAATACTGACGGGTCTGATTATTTCAATGTTTCTCCGGCAAATTTACACATATAACACCATCCCGGCCAAATAAGATTACGGCCAAGACAAAAAAACAACGCCTATTTAGGCAATATAGCCCAATAAAAACGGCAAGCGGGACACAATGTCCCGCCCGCCCGATTATCTCACGAAAGCCTATCGGCCAACAGCATCAGCAGACTATGAGCGATGTCACATCAGCATCAGCCGGGAGGTTCTTCCTACCCCCGAGAGCCGACAACTCAATGATGAAGTTGATATAGATTTTCTTTGGATTCATGCTCTTAACAAGATTGTAGGCTGCGGTCATGGTGCCGCCCGTGGCCAGGACATCGTCGTGTATCACCACCACATCGTCCTCCGTGATGGCATCGCGATGAATCTCTATAACGTCTTTGCCGTACTCCTTGTCGTAGGAAGCCTTGAGGGTGTCGGCAGGAAGTTTCCCGGGCTTACGTACAGGCACAAAACCCGCATTGAGTTCGAACGCGGCTATAGAACCGCCGATAAATCCGCGCGACTCTATGCCGACAACCTTGGTTACCCCCTTGTCGCGGTAGAGGTCGGCAAGCTCCACACCTATCTGGTGGAGCGCCTTGGCGTCCTTGAACACAGTAGTAAGGTCCTTGAAGATAACCCCCTTGGCAGGGAAGTCGTAGACGTCACGGATTTTCGATTTAATATATTCCATAATCTGAGAGTGAATTGATTTCTAAATCGTTAACAGCGTTCCACGTGGAACAAGCAATCATTTTCTATCGCCCGGAAAGGAGCAAAAGGATATTAATATCCGCAGGAGAGACACCGGGAATCCGCGATGCCTGCCCTACCGTGCGGGGGCGTATGCGTTGCAATTTCTGGCGAGCCTCTGTGGAAAGCGCAGACAACGACGCATAGTCGAACCTGTTGCCCAGCGGGACAGCCTCAAGGCGTTGCAACTTCTCGGCAAGTTGGGCCTCGCGCCGTATATAGCCGTCATATTTCAACAACACCTCGGCGGCTTCCACAATCTCCAGGCGGCGCCCCTCCTCCAGGCCATCCACGGCGGCGGCAAGGGACGGCACATGTCGCGCAAGCGACAATATGCCGAGTTGCGGACGAAGCACAAGCTGCACCAGCTTGCACCCCTCCTGTACAGGAGCAAGCTCTGCCGGAGTCCCTGAAAGGCCAAGCTCCAGATTCAGCGCGGAGAGAGCCGCGTTGGCCTCGGCGGCCTTTATGGACCTTCCGCGCACGAATTCCATCAAGGCATCGCGCTGCGCCCTCTTGGAGAGCATCAGCGAGTAACGTTCTTCCGGCACGAGGCCAAGGGAATAGCCCAAAGGGGTCAGACGCATGTCGGCATCATCCTGGCGTAGCAGGATGCGATATTCGGCACGGGAGGTGAACATACGGTAAGGCTCATCGACACCCTTTGTGACAAGGTCGTCAATCAACACACCGATATACGACTGGTCACGGCCGAGAATCAGCCTCCGTGGTTGTTCCGAGCCGGAATCCAACACCGAGAACGCAGCATTTGCCCCGGCAACAAGCCCCTGTCCGGCGGCCTCCTCGTAGCCAGTAGTACCGTTTATCTGCCCGGCGAAGAATAAACCGTCCACCAACTTGGTCTCAAGCGTGTGGCGCAGCTGCGTGGGGTCGAAAAAGTCATATTCTATCGCATAGCCCGGACGGTAAATCTGCACATCGGAAAATGCCGGAATAGTCTTAAGGGCCTCTATCTGTATATCTATCGGGAGGGACGAGGAGAATCCGTTAAGATAGTATTCCTGCGTGTCCTCCCCCTCCGGCTCAAGGAAGAGCTGGTGGGCCTCCTTGTCGGCAAACGTCACAATCTTGGTCTCTATGGATGGACAATAACGGGGGCCTATGCTCTGAATCTGACCGTTATAAAGCGGCGAGTCAGGCAGACCGCGCCGCAGAACGGCATGTGTGGCCTCAGAGGTCCACACCGTATGACAGCAACGCTGGCGCAGTTCACGCCCTACATCTGGGAGGTATGAGAAATGATGGAAATCCTCTTCCAGTTCCTGCCTTTCGGTAAGCTCCCATTTCACGCTTCGTCCGTCAATACGCACAGGTGTGCCGGTCTTCATGCGGTCTACCGCGAACCCTAACGCCTCAAGCTGTTCGGCGATTCCTTTTGAGGCCGGTTCGGCACAACGCCCACCGGGAATCTGCACACGCCCTATATGCATCAGGCCGTTAAGAAACGTGCCGTTGGTAAGCACCACGCTTGGGGCGCGGAATTCCATTCCGAGAGCCGTTCTGACGCCCTCTACACTCGGACGTCCGTCAACTTTATCGGCGGAGAAAAGCAGTTCTGTGACAGTGTCCTGCCACATATACAGCCCCGGGGTATTTTCAAGGATTTCGCGCCATAACTGCGAGAAACGCATACGGTCGCTCTGGGCGCGCGGACTCCACATGGCAGGCCCTTTAGAGCGGTTGAGCATACGGAACTGTATGGCCGTGCGGTCCGTCACAACCCCCATCTGTCCGCCAAGAGCATCTATCTCCCTGACTATCTGCCCCTTTGCTATACCGCCAACGGCAGGATTACAGCTCATCTGGGCTATCTTGTTGAGGTCTATCGTGATAAGCAACACGGTTGCACCAAGCCGGGCAGCCGCCGAGGCCGCCTCGCAACCGGCATGGCCGGCACCTACCACAATCACATCGTAGTTTAAAAGCATAATGCACTTATCTCGTCATCACACAGTCTCACACCCTGCGACATCGCTCAGCGCCGGGGGCAACATGGCAAGGGAGGCGTTTTCATGCGCCTCCATTATCTCGCGCTCCCCAGGGCCTTTGTCGTTGATGCCACAAAGATGGAGTATGCCGTGGATTATAACACGCAGTAACTCAGAGCCGTATGCGACATGCTGAGTCTCGGCATTTGTTCGCACGGTGTCAAGCGATATGAACATGTCGCCACGTATGAGCCGACCGCGTGTATCATCGAAAGTTATTATATCTGTGTAGTAGTCATGGCTGAGGAAGCGCCGGTTTACATCTATAATGGTAGGGTCGTCGCAGAATATGTAGGACAACGGGCCGCAGATACGGCCATGTCGTGATACAACATCCTCTACCCACCGCTCTACCGCCGGATAGTCCAACCCGGGGAGCGATACCTCCCCACGGGTGAGCCATTGAAATTTATTATCCATATCCATGACACGGGAGTATGCCTGAGAACATCATTCAGACCCACGCATATCCACAAACCTTGCAAATTTAATAAACTAATTGCAATCCTAAAAATTTTAGGCGACGTAAAAACAGAAACGGCCGCCAAATCGCGACAAAAGCCCCACAGGATGGCTGCGAAAAAGCCGTGTAATGGCAATACTCAGGGGTGGTAGAATACGACATCCTATGTGGGAAAAATCAGGCGGTGTGCCAAAGAGTCTGACACACCGCCACATGCAGTTATAATGCCTTTAGAAGGCCGTCCTTGCTATCTTATTTTACGAACACCTTTGAGGCGCGGCCATCCTTTACAACGATGAAGAGACCAGTCGTGGGATTTTCCACGCGCACACCCTGAAGGGTGTAATAAATAGCGTCGGCATTGCTGTCGGACTCTATAGCCTCGATGGCGTCGCCTGCGTCAGGGGTGGTGATTTCAAGACCGTACCAGCCCTGTGCCGCACCGGGATATTGCACCTCTTCGAGAGCCACACCGTCAGTGTTAGTAGCTATAACCTTGACCCACAGAGGATATGTGGTGCCGGGAGTGAGATTCTCCAATACGATCTTCCCTGTAGGCTCGGTGGCAGTACCATTGTAAAGTTCGGCATCGCCATCGGTTACGACACGGATAGCATAGCTTGCAACCTTATCGAAGCCGGAACCGAGCACCTCATAGTTCATCTCTGCGGTCGTAGAAGTCGTGGCCTTGGCATCTGTGATATTAAGGCCTGTCACGATTGCAGAACCATCACCGGGAGTGGTAATCGAGAGACCACTCCAGCCCTGTGCGGCACCGGGGAACTGTACCATCTCGATTGTACCGTCTTCGATTGTCGTTGCCTCTACCTTTACCCACAGGTCGTTCTGAACGCCCGGTTTCAGGCCGGAAAGGTTAAGAGTACCGGTGAGGTCGGTGGTGTTTATGTCGCATACGGTCACATCGCCGTTGCCGAACACATTGGTTACCGCCCATATATGGAGGTTCTTGATGTTCTCGGCGTTCGTAGCGGTGATTTCATAGGCCAAAGTACCGGTGGTGGGACCTGTAGCGGTGGGTGCGGTAATCTCTAATTTTGTAATTTCAGGAAGCTGTATTCCGCTTTCGGAAGTAGTTATCGAAAGACCCGTCCAGCCTTGTGCCGCACCGGGATAAGTAACCTCTTCCAATGTGCCCCCATCGGTGAGATTGACAGTCATCTTCACCCAAAGCTCATTCTTGGAGTTGAGTTTGAGGCCTGTAAGCTGCAAAGTGCCGGAGGTCTCGGTGGTAGTGGTCTCGCATACTGTAACATCGCCGTTGCCGAACGCATTGGTAACCACCTTGATAGCGTAGTTCTGAATCATATCGGCATTGGTGGCTGTGATGGTATATCTAAGTGTACCGGTCGTGCCACCGGTAGGGGTAGGCTCTGTGGCCTCGATGGTTGCCGAGGGAAGCGACGGATCCTTGGTGGATACCTGGAAGCCGCCCGCCTGCACGGTGGGGGTCTCTTTGCCGGAAGCGCTCACGGCCTTGACTTTAATCCATATATCCGTGTCTGCGTTTGCGGGGAGTTTCGTAAGGATGAGTTCCCCTTCGCGTACATCCTTGCCGAAGTTGGTGGGGTCCATCTCCTCATCGCCTGCGCGTGAAGCCCATACCACGAAGTGGTCAATGGCATCAACATCGCCCGTAGCGGTGATTTTGAAAGGCATCTTCCCGCCGGTGGCACCCTCAGGGGTGAACTCGCCGTTCTTATCAATGGTCAAGGTAACGTTGAATTTTTCAGAAATGCCCGAAACAGTCCAATTTTGGGTAGGTACAACGATTTCCTTTGTCTGGCCACCCTCGGTCCAGGTCATCTTGCTGACTGTGGTGTAATTGCCCGGCTGTAGTTCTCCTAAAGAAGCGTAGAAGCTGATCACATCCGCCGCTGCCCATGAAGGGTTCTCTGTACGGCTCTCCGAATAGCCGTTGTCGCCGGCTATCGTCCATTCCAGTTTGGGTGAGTAGGTGTGCGGCGAATCATTCCCGGGGAATAGAAACTGCCAGTTGGGGAAAAATACGTTGTTGTCGTTCTGGTTTTCGTTCCAGTACTTCCAGGTGCCGTTGTCGAACGTGCCTGTAGCCTCATCAACATTGGCTGCAGAAGTCGACAATACGCATGTCGTCAAAGCCATGGCGCATAACGACAGAGTCTTGATAAGTTTTTTCATGTTGTTTTATGGTTAGGGATAAAGTTCAAATGCCCTTAAGGTTGGATTTTTAAGATAGGATTCTACAAAAGCCAAATTTTTCACAAAGATATTAAATTTATATATAAGAACTACTACTGGTGCGATAAAATCGCGTTAGTTTAGAAATCATCAAATAAAGAG
>CAJUBM010000012.1 GCA_910584735.1 uncultured Muribaculaceae bacterium | reverse complement strand
CTCTTTATTTGATGATTTCTAAACTAACGCGATTTTATCGCACCAGTAGTAATATCAGACTATGAATTTAAAGTATCAGCGTTCTATGAAATCTCCATTAATTCCATCAATCAGCTTCCAGATGAAGCCATACAATTCCAAGGCAACTCCAAAATCTCAAGAACTGATAGAATTAGCGGCGTATCACAATCTGATGTCAACGTAGCGTTTCATGGGGTTGCTTTCACGAGTACGGACAAGGATGGGGATGAAATCCTGTACAAAGTTCAAATTGAACAACTAAAAGACACAGCAATATGAATCCAATCGTTCAAAAACTTGGATTGTTGGTAACAATGCTACTTACAGTCCTATGCGCCTCGGCCTATGATTTTGAGGTTGATGGAATATACTATGGTAAGCTATCTTCGGAAGAAGCTATGGTAACCTATAGAACAACCAGTTACGACTCCTATTACGGAGACGTGACAATACCTGAGGCGGTTGAATATGACGGGGTCGTATACTCAGTAACACAAATAGGGGAAAAAGCCTTTTATCGATGCACCTCTTTGCGTTCTGTGTCCCTGCCTTATTCAATTAAGAAAATTGGACTGCTTGCCTTTAGCGATTCTAAAAGTTTGGCAAAGGTATTTATCTCCGATCTTACAGCATGGTGTGAAATGGAGTGTGACTTTAATCCTCTTTCTTATGGAGCCGTACTATATCTTGATGGTAAACCGATAGAATCTTTGGAACATCTAAGTAATAGTTGTACTAAAATTCGAAAGGATGCATTTTATGGACAGCGTTCCATTAAAAAATTAATTATTCCGGAATTTATTGAGGAAGTTGGGGAAAGAGCTTTCAGCGGATGCTCGAATATATCTTATCTTGAGATTGGAGCCAACGTAAAAAAGCTTGGGGAAGGAGCATTTAGAGAGTGTAGCTCTTTAAACACCATAAAGCTTGCAGATAGCAACCAGGAGTTATCAATTGGCCGATATCGTATAGGCGATACAAACTCGTATTTTTATGATAGTCCTTTGAAAACGGTATACATTGGAAGACCTTTTAGCTGGGAGGACACATCCATGAACTATCGATATTATTATCCTTTCACAAAAGCTGTTAATGTTATATTCAATTGTGAAAATGCGAGTCTATCGGGGTTCGGCAATGCAATTGATTTAAAAAATGTGTACGTTGGGCCTCGTTGTAAGACTTTGGCATTTTATGGCAACAATAAAGTTGATAATCTATTTTGTTTTGCCAGCGATTTAAGAGTAGAATCGGGTAGCTCATGCTCACGTCCAATCAAAACGCTGCATGTAATAAATCCAACATCCTTACCTGCTGCTTTTGTTAACGCAACATATGAATCTGTAAGACCCTTGGTAACACTTTCAGGCATCTCTAACCCTCCTGTATTTGAATATGGGCAGTCTATAGACGCCTCTACTATTGCAATCGAATCAGAAGTTCCTATGGAGGTTTCATTAAGTGTGTCCTCTATGAATTGGAATGTTGGGCAGTACACGCAAGGAATTGACATCAAATTTATAGATTCATTATGGAGTGCCACGGTTAATTATCCGTTTTCTTATACAGTGGAAAAAGCCCCTCTTACAGTTATCGCAAATGATAAGGAAAGGAGTTATGGCACTGAAAATCCCGAACTGACTTGCTCTTTCTTTGGCTTTAAAAATGGTGAAACCCAAAATGTACTGACTCGCATGCCTCTTGTAGAGACTACTGCGACTTTAACAAGTAATGTCGGCTCCTATCCAATAATTCCAACAGGAGCAGAAGCCCAAAACTATACATTCAATTATGAAAGAGGCATCCTGACAATTACAAAAGCAAATCAAACAATTGAATGGTCCCAGCAATTCGACAATGCAACTGTAGGTGATGTTATTGAACTCACGGCTTCCAGTTCGGCAGGATTACCGATAAAATATAGCTCTACCGATGAGACTATAGCTGAGATTCTTACCCAAAATGGTAAAAAGTTCGTTGAATTTAAAAAGCCCGGCAATGTTTCAATTCGTGCCAACCAAGAGGGTAATGATAATTACAATGAAGCCGATAGGGTAAGTAAATATGCAAAAGTCAATCTTCCGACCTACAGTATTACACTCACTCCAACATCTGTAACACTCGTTGAAGGCAAGTCAACTCAACTAATAGCCACAGTCTCACCCGAAAGCGCTATTGACAAGACCGTAACATGGAAATCTGACAACGAGGACGTTGCAATAGTCTCATCGAACGGGACGGTGACAGGCGTGTCGGCCGGTACGGCAAACATCACCGCTACATGCGGAAACGCATCGGCAACATGCAAGGTGAGGGTCAACCCTGTCACGGCTACATCTGTGACCCTCAGCGTCCAATACCTTTCGCTGCTCGTGGGGCAGTCCGACAAACTCACCGCAACGGTATCGCCCGAAAACACAACCGATAAGACAGTAACATGGAATTCCGACAACGAGTACGTTGCAATAGTCTCATCGAACGGGACGGTGACTGGCGTGTCGGCCGGTACGGCAAACATCACCGCTACATGCGGAAACGCATCGGCAACATGCAAGGTGAGGGTCAACCCTGTCACGGCTACATCTGTGACCCTCAGCGTCCAATACCTTTCGCTGCTCGTGGGGCAGTCCGACAAACTCACCGCAACGGTATCGCCCGAAAACACAACCGATAAGACCGTAACATGGGTATCTTCCAATAGCCAGGTCGCGACAGTTGATTCTGAGGGCAATGTCAAAGGATTGACACGAGGTAATTGCACAATAACAGCAACCGCAGTCAATGGCGGACATACAGCCGAATGTCAGGTTACGGTAATTCAACCCGTAGAAGCTATTAATATAACTCCTAAATATCTGAGCTTAAAAGCCGGAGAGAGTTCGTCACTATCCGTGTCTGTTATACCGGCTAATGCTAATAATAAGTCTGTAACTTGGATTTCCGAGGATGAAAGCATTGCAAAAGTAGACCAATTAGGGAATGTTACAGCTATAGCAGGTGGTAGAACTAAAATATCTGCTAAGTCTAATTATGACAATTCATTGAACGACTTCTGCGAGATTACAGTAACACAACCTGTTACAGGTATAACCCTAAGTCAAAACTCTGCGGAAATTTCAGTGGATGGTTCCTTACAATTAATCGCAACTGTCCTCCCTGACAATTCTTCCAACAAGAATGTGACTTGGAGTAGTTCTGATCTAAGCGTGGCGATGGTATCAGGCAATGGCATTGTTTATGGCATAAAGGCGGGACAAGCGACAATTATGGCAACTACCGAAGATGGCGGCTTCTCTGCTTTATGCAAAATCTCTGTCAAAGATGGATTTATCCCGATTTCCGAAATCGCATTGAACCAAACATCCATTGATGGCAATATAGGTGACACTTTCCAACTTACAGCATCTATACTTCCTGAAAACGCCTCTAACAAAACATTGATATGGCAATCCGATAATGAAAGTGTGGCAAGCGTAGATAATAACGGCTTGGTTAGGTTGCTAAATTCTGGTGTTGCCATGATAAAGGCATCTGCCACTGACGGTTCGGGCACATATTCCGAATGTAAAGTCACAGTCAACAAAGTGTTAGTTACGTCTATAACATTGTCCGAAACCACAAAGGAAATGGCTGTTGGCGAGGAATTCCAGTTGTTTGCCACCATTCTCCCCGACAATGCGACTTCCAAGAATGTGGAATGGAAATCAACCAATGAGTCTATAGCTATAGTAGATAATAAAGGTGTTGTAAAAGCGCTAAAGCAAGGAGAGTGTGAAGTATCCGTTACCGCAATGGACGGTTCGGAAACAACAGCCTCTTGTAAGATTAAAGTTTACAAATATAGCGCAATTGAGGATGTCATTGCCGATGACAAAGAGAACATTGCAATCTACTCGGCACATGGATTTCTTCTCTTTAAAGGGACGCATGCAGACCTACCTCAACTGAACAATGGGATATACATTGTGCAAACAGATTCAGGCAAAACAATCAAGCTCATCATAAATAATTGATGTACTTCATTAAAAGGAATTGACGATGAATAAGTTCTCCTAAATAGATAGCGACTAAAAGACAATGTAAGAGTGGCGACTAAACGGGAAACCGATTTAAGTCGCCACTCTTTGTATTTGAACTCTGAGAAGATTTCATTCTCTGACAATCAACACATTTGCACCGATGAAAAATAATCGCTAAATTTGCGGGTGGAGGAACGTATTATGAAAAAAGCACTGACTTTCGTTTTGGCTATCTTTGTGGGCGGCACGATGTACGGGCAGGTGCAAAGGCCGGACTCAATTGCGTCACCAAAGTATGAGGGAGCCGAGTACGAGGCGCCGGGGAACGAAGTGCCCGGGTATGAGGTGCCGGGATTCTTGGAAGAGCAACCGCAGCCTGACGGAATCATACCTCAGACCAACCCCTCACTGGAGCGCGAGCCGCTGCCGGCCACCATCGCATCCGCAGCGGAGATAAATGAGAAGGCGCTGCAACGTACATTAGTCCGCTTTACCCCGGGCGCGGCATGGCTCTACTCGGGCCCGGCGGGGACGCTCTATGCCACCGGGGGAGAGATGCATCTGCCCGGCATGATGGCGATAAACTCGGGCGCCCTCCACTTCAACCATGATTTCGGCCCGCTGGAAGTATCGCTTTTCGGCTCGGCAACGAAATACGGATTTTTTCGCGGGCTTGAAACATCGTGGGGATTCGGAGGCTCGCTCTCCTACCGATTTTCCGACCGATGGAGCATTACTGTGTTCGGCTCATACGCCACTGCCACAGGAATCATGCCGCCCGGAATGTTAGGTTATGTGGACGTGCCGCGCTTCGGAGGATATGTCGACTACCGTTTCGCCGACCGTTGGGGAATACGCGTGGGCGCCCAAAGCTACCGCACCTCCACCAACGGACGTTGGGAGACCCAGCCCATAGTAATGCCATATTTCAAAATCAACGACAAGGCTGACATCGGAATAGACGTAGGCGGCATACTCTACCAGGTGCTGATGCAGACCGCAGGCGACAAATTAGGATGGAATCGCGGCAATCCCACGATGCCCCGTCCGTTCGGGCCGCATTGACATTCACCTATGCTAAAAACAACCCGGACGAGGGAAATTTCATGCTCTGAAACACATATCCCACCACGACCAAAATGATGGTTATTCGGAAGATTTTGCGTAAGTTTGCGGGGAAAAGTATTTCCAATCTGTAGCTAACCCATTATCGCATAGTATGAATATACGGAAAATCTTCTGTCTTGCACTGGCCGGAGGCATCTCCCTGACCTCGCTGGCAGCATCGCAGGACGCCCCCCTCTGGCTCCGCGATGTAAAAATATCCCCTAACGGCGACCTTATAGCCTTCACCTACAAGGGTGATATATGGACGGTGCCCGTCACAGGCGGGGAGGCGCGGCGCCTCACCACTCTCGACTCCTACGAATCAAACCCCGTATGGAGCCCTGACGGAAGCCAGATTGCCTTCGCGTCCGACCGTCACGGCAATTTCGACATATTCGTGATGGATGCCGCCGGGGGCCGGGCAAAGCGCCTAACCTCCAACTCGGCCTCGGAGATTCCCGAAGGTTTCTCCGCCGATGGCACGGAAGTGCTCTATTCAGCGGCGATACAGGCCCCTGCGGCATCGGCCATGTTCCCCTCCGGGCGCATGACCCAGCTTTACGCAGTGGCGGCAGAGGGTGGCACACCGCGCCAAGTACTCGGCACACCCGCCAAAAACCTGTCCTTCTCGCCTGACGGGGAGATAATGCTCTATACCGATGTAAAAGGTTTCGAAGACGAATGGCGCAAGCACCACACATCATCGGTGACACGCGACATATGGCGCTACGACAAGTCGACCGGGCGCCATACCAATCTTACCAACCGGGCCGGTGAAGACCGTGACGCCCAGCTTGACGCCACCACAGGCACTGTATATATCCTCAGCGAGCGTGACGGCGGCACATTCAACGTCTACTCCTTCCCACTTGACCAACCGTCAAAGGCCGTAAAACTCACCGATTTCAAGACCCATCCCGTGCGCTTCCTTTCTCGCGCTAACAACGGGACACTGGCCTTCACCTACGATGGCGAAATCTATACCATGCCGCAACGTGCCGCCCGTGCCGGAGGCCCCGCCAAGGTAGACATATCCATAACTACCGATGACGAACCGGCGCTGAGGCGCATCAAGGCCGCTCCAGGCATGGACTCGCAGGTATCTCCGGACGGGAAACAGGTGGCCTTCGTAAGCCGTGGCGATATATTCGTCACCGATGTGGAATACCCCACCACCGTGCAGGTGACACGTACACCCCAGGCAGAGCGCCATGTGGCATGGGCTCCCGACAGCCGCACACTCTACTATACCTCCGAACGTTCAGGCCGCAAAGCCATCTACAAAGCCTCGATGGAACGCAAGGACGATGCCAACTTCGCCAACGCCACGTCCATCAAAGAAACCCTCGTATTAGGGGATGACGGCAACGAATACTCCCACCCCAAGGTATCGCCGGACGGAAAGAAGCTGGCCTACGTAAAGAACCGCAACAACCTCATCATACGCGACCTGGCTTCCGGCGCCGAGACCCCGGCCAAGGAAGAAACCTATCCCGGCCTCGATGACGGCATGAACTTCGTATGGTCACCCGACAGCCGCTGGCTGGCTATGGAGTTCATTCCCAAGATGCACGACCCCTATTCTGACATAGCCCTCGTTAACGCACTCACCGGCGATGTTACCGACCTGACCAACAACGGCTACTTCGACCTCTCGCCGCGATTCACCCCCGACGGCAACGCCATTATATATATGTCCGACAACTACGGTATGCGCAACCATGCCTCATGGGGCTCGCAACAGGACATCATGATTGTATTCCTCAACCGCGAGGCCCGCGACAAATTCCTCCTCTCCGAGGAAGACTATGCCATGCTCAAGGACGCCGAGAAGGAGAAATCGGGCAAGGATGCCGACAAGAAAGACGACAAAAAGGGGAAGAAGTCTAAGAAAGATAAGAAGGACGATGCCAAAGCGGACGCTGCCGACAAGGCCGTCACCGTGGAGCTTGACGGCATAGACACGCGCATAATGCGTCTGTCGCCCTATTCGGCCGACTACTCCGATGCAATCGTTTCCGGCGATGGCGAGACCCTCTATTACCTCGTGGATATGGGCAACGGCCCCGACCTCTGGAAGATGCCTCTGCGAAGGAGGGAACCCGCCAAGGCTGCCGCCATCGGCTCGGGAGGAATACAGCTACAGGCCGACAAGGACGGCAAGAACCTCTTCGTGATAGGACGCCGCATGAGCAAGATCGACAAGGGGGACAAACTCACGGCCATCACCACCGATGCCTCCCACGACATAGATGAAGCCGCCGAACGCGCCGCCATGTTCGAATTCATGGCCGTAGAAGAGGGTGAACGGTTCTACGACAAAGGGATGCACGGCATCGACTGGAAGGAGATGACCGACACCTACCGCCGCTTCCTCCCCCACATCAACAACAACTACGACTTCGCCGAAATGCTCAGCGAGATTCTCGGCGAACTCAACGTATCGCACACCGGAGGCCGCTATGCCGGCTCCTCGGTAAGCGCCGCCGACCGCACGGCATCTCTCGGACTGCTCTACGACATGGCATACCAGGGCCCCGGTCTGAAAGTTGACGAGATAATCACCGACGGCCCGTTCGACAAAGCCGCCTCCAAGATGGTTCCGGGCAGCATCCTCACCTCGGTTAACGGCACGGAAATCAACGAGGATTCCGACTTCGGACGCCTCTTCAACAACCTTGCCGGGAAGAAGACCCTCGTAGCCTTCACCACTCCGGCGGGCGAGACTGTGACGGAAGTAGTGAAACCCGTATCCGCCGGGAAAATCAGCGACCTGCTCTATAAACGCTGGATCCGCCAACGTGCGGCCGATGTAGACCGCTGGTCAAACGGCCGTCTCGGCTACGTACATATCGAATCGATGAGCGATGACTCGTTCCGCCCGATGTATGCCGACCTGTTCGGAAAATACAACAACCGCGAAGGCGTAGTGATAGACATACGCTGGAACGGCGGCGGACGCATGCACGAAGACATCGAGGCCCTGTTCACAGGCCAGAAATACCTCACACAGGTAATCCGTGGCAAGGACGTATGCGACATGCCCTCACGCCGCTGGAACAAGCCCTCGATAATGGTCGTGGCCGAGCCCTGCTACTCCAACGCCCACGGCACACCCTGGGTGTACCAGCACCAGAAAATCGGCAAGGTGGTAGGCATGCCCGTCCCCGGCACCATGACATCAGTAAACTGGGTTACAATGCAGGATCCAACACTCATATTCGGCATTCCCGTAATTGGCTACCGCACCGCCGAGGGAAACTATCTGGAGAACACCCAGCTTGAACCCGACATTAAGGTTGCCAACGCCCCCGAGACCATAGTAAAAGGGGAAGACACCCAGCTACGCACGGCAGTAGAAGCACTCCTGCGCCAGATTGACGGCAAATAATCCGCCGAGATAATCAACATATCTTCGCCCGATGCCATCGCGGACAAACTTTGGCTCAGGCAGCAACGTTATAGAGATGAGACCCATGCGGGCCTCATCTCTTCACGTTTCAACTTATCACGCTTATGATAGCCGCCATCCATTCCGCCACGGAAAAATCGCTGATTCCAAGCCACGACATTGCAGCCACCATACTGCGCGTCATCGACCGCATACTTGACTGGATGGGACTCTCACATCAGCGCAACCTTGAAGAAATAGTCTACACAGCCATAATCCTGGGGCTGTCCTTAGCCATAGGGCTGATAATCCGATGGGTTATAATATTCCTCGTAAAAAAATTCGTGGAACACCGCCACAGCGCCGCCATGGAGCAATTGCTGAAGATGCACACTATCAACAAATGCACCCATTTCATAACGCCGATGGTGTTTTTCGCCCTTATCCCGTTCGCCTTCGTCTCCGACCATCACACCCTCGACTGGATTATGAGAATCGTGGGAGTGTACACCCTCATAACGGTGGCGATAGCCATAAACGCCGTATTGGAATTCGCATGGTGGCGTTTCGACAACCGCGACAACCGATATAACCATCCCCTTAAAGGAGTGCTGAACATATGTCGCGGCCTGGTATGGATTATAATCTTTATAATCTCCGTCTCCATCCTCATCGACAGGTCGCCGATGACCCTCCTGGCCGGACTGGGAGCTTTCGCGGCGGCACTGATGCTGATTTTCAAGGATTCGATACTCGGCTTCGTGGCCGGCATACAGCTTTCCACAAACGACATGTTGCGCGTGGGCGACTGGATAGTGGTGCCGTCCACCATAGCCAACGGCACGGTTATCGATGTCACACTCTCTGTTGTGAAGGTGCAGAACTGGGACAATACCGTAGTGATGCTCCCCCCCTACACCCTCGTATCGACCTCCTTCCAAAACTGGCGCGGCATGTACGATGCCGGCTGCCGCCTGGTGAACCGCGATATATACTTCGCCCAGGCTTCCATACAACCCATGACCCCTCAGCTTCTCGAACGTATAGTATCAGCCTACCCCCTTATGACCGACTATGTGAAATCGCGCCAGCAGGCCAAAGCCCGGGGGCTGGGTAACGAATACAACAACTGGGACAAACCAAACGGCACGATTGACACCAACCTCGGCCTGTTCCGCGCCTACATATGCACCTATCTGCTGAAGCACCCGGCGGTGAACAACAGCCAGTTCATAATCGTATCACTCGACCCCGCCACGGAATATGGCCAGGCCCTGAACATAGAGTTCTTCTCGATATACACCGCGTGGGCTCCGTTCGAAGCCGTTCTATCCGAGATTTTCGAGAACATAGCCGTGGCAGCCCCGGTATTCGGCCTGACGCTGTCAAATTCTCCCGATGGCAACGAGTTCACGGTGCGTACCTCCCCGCAGCCGGGCCAGACCTCTATAGGGATTTAGCCGGCAATCTCTTTGAGTGCGCGGGCAAGCTGGTCGGGACATGATGTGCCACGGTTACGGCAGTCGATTCCCTCAAGCATCCCTATGACCTCAGCCAACGGCTTCCCCTGCACCAGTCGGCACACACCCATCGTATTTCCCGGGCAACCGCCGAGAAACGTCACCTGCCGAATCCTACCGGCATCCTCATCATAATCTATTGTAATTTTCTTAGAGCATGTGCCCTGCGGAAAATATTCCTTAACCATAACGCAATCTGTTGATGTAAGCAAGTTTTGAAAATCTCGCAAAATTAACGAATAAATTGGTAATTTTGCCATATAATTTGCAAAAACAGACAGACGGTTAAACCAAACCCGGCATTTATACTCTCATAATGTATAAACAGAACAAAATCTGAATTATGAACAGACTGATGAAAACCGTCACCGCTTTCCTGGCCGCTTTGGCCATGATAGCCGCCCCGATAGCCGAAGCACAAGGCCGAGGCCGCCAGTCCCATACGTCCAACACCCAGCAATCCGCCCCCAACCGAGGACACGGTAACGGTGGCGGCAACCATAACAACCGACCCGGTAACGGGAATAACCATAAGCCGGGAAACCGACCGGGAAATAACAACCGGCCCGATAATCGTCCGGGCAACGGCAACAACCGGCCCGGGCATGGGGGTGGACATAATCCCGGACATGGCCACAACAAACCTCCGCGTCCCAACAATCCGCCAAGGCCACCTCGCCCCCCAAGGCCACCGCGTCCCCACTACCCGCGTCCACCGAGGATTCCTCACGGCTACCGCCACCCGGTGCCTTTCTTCGGACATTACCACCGCCCCGTGCCGCCACCTCACTGGAACCGCTATTATGTGGGAGGTCCGTCGTTCGGAACAATATTAGGCATAACCCTCGGAACGGCTATCGACCTTTCGATAAACTCGCTGCTCAATGCCGGGTACAACGTCACGAACTATGGTTCGAACGTGATATATCTCTCCGATGTACCCCAGATGAATCTCATGTGGCCGAACGCCGCCCTATATTATAACAACGGCATGCTGTGCGGCTCGCAATTCACCTATACCTCCCCATATTATGACATGAGCCGCTACAATATGCTCTACAACCAGCTTACAGGCCAGTATGGTGTGCCTATACAACAGACCAATACCGGCGGAGTACTATCCTCCACCTGGTTCGGGGCAGGCAACAGGTTCGTGACCCTGGAATTCAACCCCCTCAGCGGGCAGTTCTACACAACGTTGAGTTTCGGCAACTGACCCCGGGCGTCCGCCATCCATCACACTACGTTCCAACTATTTATCTGATTTTTATTTCATCCCATGCGAAACCGTTCGGTCTCGATTTCCTTAAACGGAGCAACGCTGATTCTTTTGGCGTTGCTCCTTGTCACGTTCGCGGCCTTTCTCGGGCAGACTTTGTTCAACACCAAAGGGGAACCGCGAGAAGCCCTTGTAGCCGTCTCCATGCTCAACCAGCACAACTGGATTCTCCCGGAAAGCTGCGGCACCGACATACCGTATAAGCCACCAATGCTGGCTTGGTGCATAGCCCTGCTGGGATGGCTCAACGGCGGCCACGTCACTGAATTCCTCTCCCGCCTCCCTTCGGCACTTGCGGCTACAGCCATGCTCATAGCGGTGTTCCGTTTCTTCGCGAAACGCGAATCGGCTCCTTTGGCCATGGTGACAGCCTTAGTTGCGGCCACAGCCTTCGAAGTACACCGCGCCGCCACATCCTGCCGGGTTGACATGCTGCTTACCGCCTTCATCGTTACAGCGATACTGGCCATGTACTCCTCATGGGAACGCCACCCCCGTTCACGTTGGCGCCTGCCATGGCTCGGCATCCTCCTGATGAGCGGAGGGGTGCTTACCAAGGGCCCTGTCGGCATGCTGCTGCCATGCGGCACTCTCCTTGTATTGCGCCTTATGAAGGGTGACAGCCCTCTGCGGGCCATATCTCAACTTTTCTTTGCCGGAGGGTTGGCGTTAGTACTCCCCGCCTTGTGGTATGTTGCAGCCTACAGCCAGGGGGGCGAACAGTTCCTACGACTGGCCTTGGAGGAGAACTTCGGGCGCTTCACCGGGAAGATGAGCTACGAATCGCACGAACATACCTTCCTTTATAATTTCCAGACCCTCTTTGCCGGACTGGCCCCCTACACCCTCTTGCTGCTTGCCTCATTGACAGCTTGGAAAAGATACCCCCGCATCACCCTATCAGCCTCCGGGATATGGCAACGGCTACGCTCCATTCCCGCCGAACGTCTGTTAGCAGTGGCCGCCGCAGTGGTAATATTCGTGTTTTATTGCATCCCCAAATCAAAGCGTTCGGTCTACCTGCTGCCGATGTACCCTTTCTTGGCCTTCTGGATAGCCGTATATATAAGGTGGATGGTCCACAAGGCCCCGCGTGTGCTTCGCGCATACGGCATATTCATGGCGGCGGTAGGCGCTTTGGCCTCCATAGCGATGCTGCTCATCATCACCGGAATCGTGCAGGGGCCGGCCACAGGTAAGATCGCCATATATTTCTTGGAAGCACGTTCGTCAGGCATCACCGCACTACTGACAGGGAGCATCTGTCTGGCAGTATCGCTCGGGTCATTACGCGTTCTTATCGGTGGCACCCCCTCCTCCGTGGTGCAATGGACGCTTCTTGACACACTGTTCATATACTGGATGTTCTCTGCCGCAATACAGCCGATGGTACTCAATCCGAAAAGCGACCGTCCGATGGCCTCTGACATAGAGACCATAGTCCCCGAGGGGGAGGCTCTATACGGCTTCATGACCGCCGACATGCTGCGTTACTACACAGCCGGATTCTATCTTGACGACCGCATACAGGCCGTCACATCCGTCCCTCCCGCCATAGAGGAGTCCGGCTGGATTCTCGCCGGAGATTATGATGCCGACTCTCTCAAGGCCATCCTCCCACAGGGCACACTCCTGCAACCGGCTCTCGAATGGCCTAAGAAATCATGTGATAACAAACAGCTTACCACGCTCTACCGTTACGAACTACCTCAGGAAAAAGCCGGCAATACAGGGCTACCCTAAAATTTTTACATGATTTTTAGCCAAACTCTCACCAAATTTTTGAACCAAACCTACCATACCCTCGTTAATAAAATATAAATTCCTCCGCAGCCACACACTCTCTCCGCAGGCAGACGTAGGACGTAATTAAAACCCATAACTTCAAACAATTTGTTAACATTACCTCTCCACTTAACCCACTCTCTTCCGAGTCGCGCTCTCCGTTTCCCGATAATCCGCCGCCTGCGGGCTGCATACAAAGGGTTTGCATGGAGATTCGGAATTAACAAAATCGTTTTACTTTGTTAATTCCCCCCGCAACCCGATAAAATTACGGGAAATACCCTTCCCACAAAGCGTTATGGCAACGTCCATATCACTTTACATTAAAAAGATTTGGCTATCTGTTAAAAATGTTTTAACTTTGCCGCAAATTGGTGCAGAAGATTTGAAATTAGCCGTTCAAATCCCAAAGCAAACGTTTCAACATCCGCTAAATTGCCAAAATCATCAAGCAAAGGATTATATTCAACAATTAACTTTATTTTCATGAAGAAAATTATCCTTCTCGCAGCCCTCGCAATGGGCGCTGTGGCATCTCAGGCTCAGACCACTGTTGCCGGATCTAAATTCTTCGACAACTGGTCGTTCACCCTTAAGGGTGGTATGGTTTCCCCCATGGAGAATTTCGGGTTCTTTAAAGCCGCACGCGGCATCGCCGGCGCAGAACTCCGCAAACAGATTACCCCCATCTTCGGCCTCGGTGTTGAAGGCGAGTGGACTGTTAACACCTCCTCCTGGACCGGTCTTAAGTCAGCAAACGTGTTCGACCACCAGTATGTAGGCGTGTTCGGTACATTCAACTTTATGAACGCCTTCGCCGGCTACACCGGCGCTCCCCGCGTGTTCGAACTCGAAGCCGTTGCCGGAACCGGATGGCTCCACTCCTACTACCCCCACAAAGTTGCCAACGACGGCAACTCATGGGCAACCAAGGTAGGTCTGAATTTCAACTTCAACCTCGGTGAGTCCAAGGCTTGGACATTCTCGCTGAAACCCGCCATCCTTTGGAACATGAACCACGCCGGAATCGAGGAAAACAACCTCGGCTACGCTGCCAACTACGACAGCAACCACGCCTATGTTGAACTCGAGGCAGGTATTACCTACCACTTCGGCAACTCCAATGGCACACATCACTTCACCCTCGTTCGTCCCTACGACCAGGCTGAAGTTGACGCTCTCAACGCCCAGATCAACGCCCTCCGTGCCGACCTCGACGCATGCGGTGTAAACAATGCAGCCCTCCTGGCCCAGATCGCCGACCTGCAGGCACAGCTTGACGCTTGCAACCGTCGTCCCGCCGCCGTAGAGAAGGTTGTAAAGGACCTCAACAACATCCGCTATGTATTCTTCAACCTCAGCTCCGCTGTTATCCAGCCCAACCAGCAGCCTAACATCGCCATGGTTGCCGATGCTATGAAGGACAACAAGGCTACCGTTACTGTTGACGGTTACGCTTCGAAGGATGGTTCACTCGCTTTCAACGAGAAACTCGCCCAGCGTCGTGCCGATGCAGTTAAGAAAGAACTCGTTAACCGCTATGGCATCAACGCCGACCGCATCAATGCCCAGGGTAAGGGTATCGGTGACCTCTTCAGCGAGAACAACTGGAACCGCGTTGCAGTCTGCACAGTTAACGAATAATCTAAAGACATAACTCAACCAACCCGGGGTTACGCTTGATTAGCCCCTGGATATAATGAGGCCGGGATAAATCCCGGCCTCATTATATTTATACCATATTACACCGTTTGCTCTTGTGCCCCTGCTCTACTGGTGGCCTGCCGTCCCGGAGGTCCGGCGCCACTAAAAGTTACCATTGGATGGCGCCGGATGGTAGTGGCGCCGGACCTCCGGGACGGCAGGCCACCAGTATAACGAAGGCTGTAACGCAATCGCACAAACTTCCAACAAATCACAAAAAAGGTTGCCGAATCACAGTGTTTGGATTCGGCAACCTTTTTGTATAACAACCAATTATTTACGCCTCAATTGAAGCCTTTATGGTGTCAACAATATAGTGTATATCATCATCGGTTACATACGGGCCGGCAGGCAGACATAAACCACGGCGGAAAAGCGCATCGGAGACGCCGTTAACGTATGCCGGATTCGAGGCATACACAGGCTGGCGGTGCATTGGCTTCCAAAGCGGACGACTCTCGATATTGGCCTTGTCAAGAGCCACACGCAGAGCCTCTACATTGCGATTAGGCTCGACATCGGTATGTGCCGATGTGGCCGCATGCGTAACGCCGGCGGCGCCACCGACAGCCCCTTTAACCGTGTCCTTGTAGACATCTGTCTCCCCTTTAATCCTGAGGTCGGAATCAAGGAGGATGTTGCAAAGCCAGAAGTTAGAATCGTAACGCGGCGAAGGATTGTCGTGCAACGTGATGCCCGGCACATCCTTCAAGAGTTCGGCATACATGGCATGCACATGCTTGTGGTGGGATATATGCTCGTCAAGGACAGTCATCTGGCCACGCCCTATACCGGCACAGATGTTCGACATACGGTAATTGTAGCCAATCTTCTCATGCTGGTAATAAGGATATGCCTCACGCGCCTGGGTGGCGTAGAACATTATCTCGCGCCACATGGCTTCATCGGGACAGATAAGCGCTCCACCGCCGGAAGTGGTTATCATCTTGTTGCCGTTAAACGACAGTACGCCGTAACGTCCGAACGTGCCGCATACCTGTCCGTCGAAACGCGAACCCATACCCTCGGCGGCATCCTCTACCACGGGGATATCGAACTCGCGCGCAACCTCCATAATCTCGTCAATCTTTGCAGGCATACCGTAAAGATATACCGGGACGATGGCTTTCGGCTTTCGGCCGGTCTTGGCTATACGGTCCTGTATGGCTTCGCGCAGCAAAGCGGGATCCATGTTCCAGGTATCCTTCTCGGAATCGACAAACACAGGCGTGGCGCCGAGATATGTAACCGGGTGTGACGAGGCGCAGAAAGTGAACGACTGCACCAACACCTCGTCACCCGGGCCTACCCCGCAGGCAAGCAGCGCCAGATGCACGGCAGCGGTGCCGGCAGAAAGAGCCACTACCCTTTTACTGAGGGGTTCGGCCCCATCACGATGATTCACAAACCGTTCCAAATCGGCCTCAAAGCCATTCACGTTCGGCCCCAAGGGCACTACCCAGTTATCGGCAAACGCCTCCTCGATAAACTGCATTTCGCGACCCGACATATGGGCCAGACACAGGATTATTCTTTTTCGTTCCATGTTCTTGTAAAGTAATACTTCACGAGAGAGAGTCCGCGAACCTCATCTGACTTCAGCCGTCTCGCGCACAGCACCATCATTCCCGGCATGCTGCGGATGGTCGAAGCACTGGTATGGCGAATTATTCGATACGAATTCAGGTACGGTGTTCTTCATCAGACGCACCATCGGGGGAATATCTACCGCCAGGGCCATACGTTCCAAGTCACGCATAGTCATCATTGCCTCGTTATAGGGATATTCGCGCACCTTGGCTATGCGTATGCGGTCGTGGTCGGTCGGCACGGTATTCTCCTTGTCGGCAAGTACCTCCTCATAAAGTTTCTCACCGGGGCGCAGACCGCAATATTCAATCTCTATATCCTCTCCCGGACGGAATCCGGCAAGCTTTATCATCTGTTCGGCAAGATGGCGAATCTTCACAGGCTCGCCCATGTCGAACACAAAGATATTATTCCCCTTGGCGAATGTGGCAGCTTCCATCACAAGGCGGCAGGCCTCGGGAATGGTCATAAAGAAACGCTCTATCTCGGGATGTGTCACCGTAACGGGGCCGCCGTTCTCAATCTGCTCGGTGAAATGGGGTATCACAGAGCCGTTCGAGCCGAGCACGTTTCCGAAGCGTGTGGTTACGAATCGCGTAGTGCCCTTCACCTCGCCGCGCTCTATTGCCAGCGACAGCGACTGAACATATATCTCGGCCAGACGCTTCGTACACCCCATTATGTTGGTGGGGTTTACGGCCTTGTCGGTAGAAATCATCACCATTGCCTCCGCACCGAAAGCCACGCACTTGTCGGCAACGTTACGCGAGCCTATCACGTTGGCCAGCACGGCCTCACAGGGATTCTCCTCCATAAGGGGAACATGTTTGTAGGCTGCGGCATGGAAAACCACCTGCGGACGGAACTTGCGGAACACGAAGCCGAGACGTCCCGGCTGACGCACATCACCGATTACAGGCACAAAATCCAGTTCCGGGAAACGCTGCTCGAATTCCAGACGCACATTATGGAGCGGGGTCTCGGCGTTGTCGAACATAACCAGCTTCTTTATACCGAACCCGGCAAGCTGGCGGCAGAGCTCCGAACCGATCGAGCCGGCGGCACCGGTGACAAGTATCGTCTTATCCTTGAAATTCTTTATGATCTCGTCCATCGAAATCTCTATCTCCGGACGGTTCAGGAGATCCTCGATGCGTATCTTACGTATAGACTGGAAACCGGGAGCCCCGTTGATTTCGTCAATCGTAGGGGATATAAGCGTCTTTAACGACACATCCTGGCAGAACTTTATAAGGCGGTCTTGCTCAGCCCTGGCATCATCGTCATGCGCGAACAACACAGCATCGGCCTCGCATGATGTGGCTATGTCTTCAAGCGATTTGCTGTCAGAGAAATAATAAAGCGGCTGGCCGGAAAGGACAGCACGGCTCCCGTTGCTACCGTAGGAGATAAAGCCTGAAATCTGATAATGTCGAGAATTGCGCAGACGTGTCTCAAGAGCAACAGCCTTATCAGTATGCTCCCCGGTATATACCAATACCCTTGTCTTTATATGGCGCTGCATAAAACGCTTTTTGAGCACATCGAAACCGAACATGATTACGATCCGCACCAAAAGCAGGCAGAACGTGGTGGTGACAAGGTCGAAAAGCACCATGGCCGTAAGTTCGCGCAACGACAAGGCTGGTCCACGGAAAAAAAGCACACATCCCATGGTTGCCATCAGCAGCACTTCCTTCCCGGCTATAGCCAGACATATCCGGCTAACGTCATGGAACGTGGAGTACCTTACGATAGTTCGGTACGTCCTCAACACCACGAACATCACAAGGGATGCGACAGCGGCGGTGGCAATCCATAAGAGCGAGAAGCGGAAGCCGAAAGACCCATGCAGCATCTGGGCTACAGACAGCACACCGAGCGAGGCAACGGTAGACACGGCCACGTCACAAGCTAATACAGCCCACGCATTTACGTATTGCTCTATTATTCTTTTGAAAAATTTATTCTCCATCTTCGAGACTCGTTCTTACATAGGAATGTTAAAGACTATAACAATAGATCAGATAAGGATGGTAAAAAAGCCATGCTCCTAATTCTACGGCACCTCGCAAATACAACAAATATATTCACATCCAGGCACCCACCCCGGGAGCAGGCATAACGGAAAACAGCCTCGGGAATTGGTGCGTTTTCATATACAGTCCCCTACTACGGCCATCCAAAAGCGATGTCACACTTGCTCATGAGAGCCATACACCGCCATTTTACCGATGCAAAGTTAAGATAAAATTCCATTATATACAAGGCATTTTTATATAGGGGGGGGTAATTAGCTGTATTCCAACGATATACACCCACACCAGCCCCAATCACATCTATTTTTCAACAGAAATAAAAGGGGCATGCATCAGTTACTTGACACATGCCCCGCCCATTATATATCTGTTGTTGTTAGTTATGTATGCATGAGATTCATGGTGCGAACAGGTATTTATCCTAAATACTAAGTTTAATTTCTGCAAAATTATAGAATCCGATACTAACGTAAATTAATCTGGATTAACTTCGCACAGATTTTCCAAAATATTTAAATTTTTCGAGGAAGCCGGATGGTAGTGGCGCCGGACCTCCGGGACGGCAGGCCACCAGTAGAACGAAAGCCAAAGTTAGGTAGGTAATTCCCGGCTCCGCCTTTTCGGGTGGCCTGCCGTCCCGGAGGTCCGGCGCCACTACAAAGTTACCATTTATAAGAGCGTTATATAATATGAGGCGATGTGCCAAAAAGAATTTGACACATCGCCTCTATTTGGGTTATAATAAAATTTCGGGCTATATCGGGCTATCAGTCCTTCTTGGGAGCGAGCTTCACGGTGAAGTGGCGCATGAGGGGGGCTTCCTCGATTATCTCGTAGCCACGGGTAATCTCATTGCGGCGGTCGTAGATATTCTTCAGAGCCACAGCGATAACGCGCATATGGTTGTCTGTGTAGGTGCGGCGCGAGATAGCCAGACGGCACAGGTCGAGACCTCCGAAACGGTTCTCGCGGGTCACGGGGTCGCGGTCGGCAAGAATGTAGCCGATTTCGCAACTGCGGATACCGGCCTCCTTGTAAAGCTCTACGGTGAGGGTCTGCGCGGGGAATTCCTCCTTGGGGATGTTGGGAAGCACCAGTGATGCGTCCACAAAGATTGCATGGCCACCGGCAGGACGCTGGTAGGGGATGCCGTATTCATCGAGGAGAGATGCGAGGAACTGCACCTGATGTATGCGAGTGTTCAGGTTGTCGAACTCGGTGTTCTCGTCCAGACCGACTGCAAGTGCCTCCATGTCGCGACCGTTCATACCGCCGTATGTCAGATAGCCTTCGAAGGGGATGCAATAGAGCTTGGCAGCCTCGTACCAATCGGGATGGCGCGTGGCTATGAAACCGCCCATATTCACAATGGCGTCTTTCTTGGCCGACATCGTCATGGCATCGGCAAGCGAGAAGATGTCGCGTACGATTTCCTTGATTGTGCGGTCGGCCTGCCCCTCTTCGCGGGTCTTTATGAAGTAGGCGTTCTCAGCGAAACGTGCCGAGTCAAACACAAGACGTTTGCCGTATTTGTCGCACACGGCGCGTACCTGGCGCAGGTTCTCCAAAGAAACGGGCTGGCCGCCGGCAGTGTTGTTGGTGATGGTGACAATTACGAAAGGTACCTTGTCGCCATTTTCAGCAAGTACTTTCTCAAGTTTTGAAACATCTACATTTCCTTTGAACGGATGCTCCAATTGTGTATCTTTAGCTTCATCGATGGTGCAGTCGAGGGCGGTAGCCTTACGGGATTCGATATGCCCCTTGGTGGTATCGAAGTGAGAGTTGCCCGGAACTATGTCACCTTCATGAACCAGGGCCGAGAAAAGCACATTTTCAGCGGCACGTCCCTGGTGGGTGGGGATCACGTGTTCGAAGCCTGTTATATCCTTTATAGTGTCACGGAGGCGATAGAATGAACGTGAACCGGCATAGCTCTCGTCACCCATCATCACGGCTGACCACTGGCGGTCAGACATAGCCCCTGTCCCTGAGTCTGTAAGCAGATCGATATATACCTGCTCGGCAGGGAGTTGGAAGAGATTATAATGAGCTTCGCGAATCCACTGTTCGCGTTCCTCACGAGTGCTTTTGCGGATGGGTTCAACCATCTTTATTCTCCAAGATTCGGCAAATGGCAATTCCATGTTTCTGTGTTTTGTAATGGTGTTAGCTTCAGCAAGTTAAGCGGCATATGCATAAAAAGTATGCAATAGCCCATTGCAAAGGTAGCAAGTAAGCGTCAAATTTCCAACATGTTATTAAACATAGAGGGCGTGTCATAATGGCCCGTCTGGGTTGTCGCTTGAGAGACTCGGGTTCGGTCACGTACCGTAGTACGCTCCCATCACCCTCACCCCCAAGCTCCTACCATCCGAACCATTCTGACATCACCCTCTCCATACGGATACAAATTAGGGCGTGTATCAGCGCATTAATTTAATATCTCATCGTGCGAATTTAAGCACCGCACCGGCCGAACGGGCTATGTAGACGCCCTCCGGCAATGATGAAAGGGATGTTTCACGCTGCTTTGTATCAAGCAGTTTCCTCCCTTGGGCATCATAGACGGCCGCAGAGTTGTCTCCCTCCACCGTAAGCACCTGAGTGGCTCTGTCGTAACGCATCGCGGCGCCTTCCCCGTCTAAAGAGGCAGAAACAGACGTCGAGCCGTCTTGCACGACTGTAAAAGTGTGGGAGGTGACGCCATCGGTAAGCGTGACATGGCCTTGGCGCACAACTCCGTCTTCCACAGCATCATATCCTACTACCACCTCATCAACCGTAAGTTCGCCCGGCTCGGATACGATATGCAGCCACGGCATATCACACGAGGAAAGCGCCTTATCCCACCCCATATAGGAGAAAAGGTTTATGGTCAGTTCTCCGGCGGGAGCGCCTACACGGAACTCCTCGGGCGTACCGGGTACGTTGCTGATAACGGAATGAGCCATATTCACCATAAGCATGTAGGACGTATGGTTGGCCGGAGCCGGAAAATAGGATGCCACATCAACCCATTTCCCATCTTTGAGCATCATGGCTGTGTTCCCTTCCGAGCGGAAAGGCGCCATAGCCATACGCACGTCGCACTGCTCGTCGGCATTGTCAACCAACGCCGGGATGCCGTCGACAACGATATAGAATTCCGAATCGATAACGGGGGCGGAGGTGAATGAGAAAGCTGTGCCTACAGCCTGGTTCCACTGCGGAAGGTCGAGTTCGAACACCGACCATGAATCCCAGTCAAGTGTCTCGCCGGGAAGGCCATCCTCCCCTACCTTACAGATAGACACCTTCACGGGCTGCATCTGGTAGTAGGCCGAGGAGGCTTCAGCCTTGGTAAAGAACACATAGGCGCCATAGGCCCTCATCGGGCGCGAGGGTGCGGAGAATTTCTCGGCATAGGCCGTTATCTTCATCGTATTTGAGCCGGGGAACGAGCCTGCACCTTCGAGATCGAAGGAAGTTCCGACTTCTCCGGGACGGAAATTTGAAATATTCCCCTCATATTCGGCCACCACGGCCCCGCTCTGCGAGGATGTGCCGTGCGGGTTGGTAACGGTAAGGTTTACAGGCCATTCATGGAGATAGCTGTAACGCACCTCGGCGGCAGGGGTGTCGAACGTGGTGGTGGCGGCATCGTCCTCGGTCACACCCCCGAAATGCCAGTTCCAGCCGGTAGGGAAGCCGGCGGAAGCATCCGTGAAGGTGACGGGAACCATAGGGGCAACCAACGGCAGACGTCCCGACGACCAATGGCGGAACGTGGCCGGATAGCCTATGGCGGCAACCGGCTCGGTGCCGGTAACTTTCACAAATCCCACACGGGTGTCGGTAGCTGTCTCATCGCCACGTGCCACGATAAGTGTAACGTCATACACCCCGTCGCGGGTGTAATAAACCTCGGGAGATGCTTCCGTAGATTCAGACGGCACACCTCCGGGAAAGGACCATGAATAGGCAGTCACGCCTTCATCGGTATCGGCGATGAAACGCACCTTTTCGCCCGTTGTAAGTTCTACCGCGTCCACCTCGCCGGGGCCGCTGACGCGGATATTGTCAATACGGTAATCGCCACTGTATCCTCCTACATCGAACATATCATCCCCCGTGCCGGAACCGTAGAAGAAACGCAGTTTCACACTCTTACCGGCAAATGCATCAAGCGATACCTGCACCCTACGCCACTGCCAAGGTTTCTCTCCGGCCTGGTCGCGCGAGCACCAAAGGTCGGTGCAGGTGGCAAAATCGTCATCCGACACCGAGACTGTCATCGAACAGCAATCTTCATAATTCAGCGAACACCCTATCCAGAATTCCAACAGCGCGTTATGCCCCACGGCAAATTCAGGACTTATAGCCCACGATTTCTCTCGTTTAAAAATCTGATAGGGGGTATCCTGTACCAGAGAGCCACCGTCAGCGGGGTCTTCGGCGAACTCCTTGGAACCGGTAGGCTTGTTTACCATCCATGTGACATTCGTGGTCGGAGCTATCACCCACCCCTGCGGAATCAGCCCGGCGTTGAAGTCTTCTTCAAAAAAAGCAACGCTTTCACCACGCCCCTCCACGGAGATACGGGCCTGCAGCGGAGCAGCATCTCCGGCCCTGCGCACAAGCATCCGCCGCCTCTCCTGCGCAAGACGCGAGTTTGCGGGAAGCACACGCGACGACAATTCAACAGCCGCCCCCTCCCCTTTCCAAGATGTCCCGACCGCAGAGGTTCCTACAGGCTTAACCACAACAGCGTCCTGGGCACGGGCCGTAATTCCCGAAATGGAAGCCATGCCTGCACATAATGTGACTACAAATGGTATATATCTTTTCATAAGCATAACGTTTTCGACAAAAATACGAAAAATCCGGCAACACATGACGTATTGCCGGATTTTTTATCCATATTTTTGAATTTTGCCGACAAACGGCGCAATTCAAAACCTGTTCAGAGACCTGCCATAGGCAGAATCCTTGGTGGTAGGCGTTATCAGTCTAAGTGGGGACCTGCTGCTACCAGAGCCTTGCCTGCCTCGTTGTTCTCGAACTTCTTGAAGTTGTTGATGAACATGTCGGCGAGCTTGTTGGCCTTGGTGTACCATTCCTGTGCGTCAGCGTAGGTATCGCGGGGATCCAGGATCTTGGGATCAACGCCGGGAAGCTCGGTGGGAACAGTGAAGTCGAAGATAGGAATTACCTTTGTGGGAGCCTTCAGGATAGCGCCGTCAAGGATGGCATCGATGATACCACGGGTATCACGGATAGAGATACGCTTGCCGCTGCCGTTCCAGCCGGTGTTAACCAGATAAGCCTTTGCACCGCTCTTGTCCATCTTCTTAACCAGTTCCTCGGCATATTTGGTGGGGTGGAGGCTAAGGAAAGCCGCGCCGAAGCAAGCCGAGAATGTAGGAGTAGGCTCAGTGATACCGCGCTCAGTACCTGCAAGTTTCGAAGTGAAACCGCTCAGGAAGTAATACTTGGTCTGCTCGGGGGTCAGAATCGAAACGGGGGGCAGTACGCCGAAAGCATCGGCAGAAAGGAAGATTACATTCTTGGCGGCGGGGCCGTGTGAACCCGGGGCAATCTTCTCGATGTGGTCGATAGGATACGAAACGCGGGTATTCTCGGTAACGCTCTTGTCGGCGAAGTCAATCTTGCCGTTAGCGTCAACAGTAACGTTCTCAAGCAGGGCATCGCGGCGGATAGCGTTGTAGATGTCGGGCTCGGAATCCTTGTCGAGGTTGATAACCTTGGCATAGCATCCGCCCTCGTAGTTGAACACGCCGTTGTCGTCCCAGCCGTGCTCGTCGTCACCGATAAGGAGACGCTTGGGGTCGGTAGACAGAGTGGTCTTGCCGGTGCCGGACAGACCGAAGAAGATAGCGGTATTCTCGCCGTTGAGGTCAGTGTTGGCCGAGCAGTGCATGGAAGCCATGCCCTTCAGGGGAAGGTAGTAGTTCATGATGGAGAACATACCCTTCTTCATTTCGCCGCCGTACCATGTGTTGATGATAACCTGCATACGTTCTGTGAGGTTGAAGGCAACACAGGTCTCGGAGTTGATGCCGAGTTCCTTCCAGTTCTCAACCTTGGCCTTGGAGGCGTTCAGAACCACGAAGTCGGGAGTAAAGTCTTCCAGTTCTTCCTTGGTGGGGCGTACGAACATGTTGGTCACGAAGTGAGCCTGCCATGCCACTTCCATGATGAAGCGTACGGCAAGACGTGTATCCTTGTTGGTGCCGCAGAAAGCATCCACAACATAGAGTTCCTTGTCGGAAAGCTCCTTGTCGGCGATTTCTTTTAGAGCGTCCCAGGTCTTGGAGGTGATGGGCTTGTTGTCGTTCTTATACTCATCGGAGGTCCACCAGATATTGTTCTTGGAAACATCGTCCATTACGAAGAACTTATCTTTGGGGGAACGGCCGGTGTAGATGCCGGTCATTACGTTCACAGCGCCGAGTTCGGTGTTCTGACCTTTCTCATAGCCTTCCAGACCGGGTTTGGTCTCGTCGATGAACAGTTCGTCCCACGAAGGATTGTGGATAATCTTGGTGGTACCGTTGATACCGTACTGAGTTAAATCAATCTTGCTCATTTCAAAAATGTATATTGAATATGTATTGTCCTATCGTACAAGCAAAATCTGTAAACATTCGCAAACTCTTGCTTTTTTACCTGCTGCAAAGGTACAAACCTTTTTCGATTCGGCCATAACAAATAAGGAAAAATTTCCGTAATAATAAAATTTTTCGTTTTTTGTTAAAACCTCCGGCGCAGCAGGCGTAATAACGCACAGCGTCCATACTCAAAACATACACCCTTCACCGCCGGTTCTCCAAACATTAGTTAAACATCCCTAAAACAGCCGTTAAAAAGGAGTAGGACGAGTGGGACTTGTAGGACGGGTAGGACACGTAAGACTAAAAAGACGCCTATGTCCCCTACCTGTCCTACTCGTCCTACCAGTCCTACCCTCTTACCACCACCTTGAAAGCCTTTGTGCCGGCAACCACCACATACACCCCCGGAGAAAGCGTATGGGCCACCGTTGTATCAGAGGGCGTAATCATGAAATCGGCAATCTTATTGCCGGAGGGAGCATATACCGCCATAGATGTCGGGGAGCCCACCACTCCATCTATCACAAACGCCCCGCCGACCTCAATCACGGAAAAGGCCTCACCATCACCCATATCCGGAAGCCCGCTGACATCCGTTGTCCGCAGCCGGAGATAAGGAGTCCCCTCCAACACGCGCCATTCCTCGCCATCTATTGTGAAAGCCAGGTTCTTGCCTGTGTAATTGGAGGTAAGAGCCAACCCGAGTGCCTCACCGTCAGCCTCATCAAGCGACAATATGTAGCTTCCCGGCTCAAGCTCTATCTCCGAGGGGAAAGTAAGGGTGTATTCGGTATACCCCGACGGATCAGTATCCAAGTCCTCGCGCCTGGATGCGGCATACTCATAAACAACACCTTTCTTATTGATGTGATAAAGACGGGCTATAACCGTCCGGGAAGTTGAATATCCTCCGAGAAGCACGAATCTCACGGCATCTGCCAATGTCGCGGACGGCACATCAAACCGCATGCCTATACGCGCAGACGTCTTGTAACCGTTAAAGATTCCGAGCGACATAGTCCCGGCAATCAGCCCGTTGTCACGCGCCAACCAAAGGCCGTCATGGTCGGGGGAGACAATATCGGAAGCCGATACTTCCACGACCTTATCACCTGCGGCATCGTGCAGGGTCATGTTACATTCAAACGGGCCTGAAACAGAACCGTCAGCCACCTCGTCAAATCGGCAGCCGCCGGTCTGCGTCTCATCCCATGCCATGGCAGGCAAGGAGACATCGCGGCGGAATCCCGCTTCTGATGGCGCGGAAACCGAAATGCGCACCGATGCACCCTCAAGCGCTTTGGCTCCGATATTTCTGACAGAGTAGTCCACCATCAACGGCACAGACAATGGCCACGATGCCGGCACCATGGTATATCCAAAATAAGGCGGACGCGTAAAAGACACCTCGCCTCCGGTTTGAGGCACCGGCGACACCCTTATATCGTCAAACGACACGAAATCGCCATCCTTGCGGCTACAGTGGTGGAATCCGATATAATACATACCCGTTTCCTGAGGTGTGAAGCGTCCTGCAACCTCGCGCCACTCATCTTGCTCGGTGAGTATGGAATTTTTGCCGGTGGCATCAACAACGCATACATCCAATGAAGATGATGTAGGCGCCCGGCCGACCATCAGACGGAACTCCTCGGTCACAGTCTGATAACCCGGAGCGTTCACGAACACTCCGACACGGTATGTCTCTCCCTCCTCTAATGTCAACGCCGGGATGACGGCCCAATTATCACACCGTGCCTTTTCATTATAGGGGGCATACATATAATATCTGCCCGAATATGCGTTCAATCCCTTAAGGAAATAAGTCTCGAAACAGCCGGCTGATGCATCCGGGATAAGCGTCCATCCCATGGCTGGGAGTATATCGGCCTGTTTTTCGACTTCAAAATCCATAATCCCCTCGAAATCCTCGAAGAAGAGATTCGGCACACTCGATGCGGACATCCCCGCCGACCGGCCGGACAGCATATTCCGTCCGGTCGGCATAGCCGGCATACGCACTCTCCGGGACGATGCATAAACATCTCCATAGGAAAGGGCAGCCAAAAGGATGGCGCCGATTAAAGGCTTTGACAAACTCATTATCTTACTGTAAGTTTGGTAACATTTCCTCCAACAGCGACAAGGTAGACGCCGGGCGCACTGACGGTGACCGTAGTGGAGCCTCCTTCAATGATTCCGGAATGAATCGAGGTGCCATCCACGGCATACACCGCTGACTGCGCCGCAACAGGACATTCAATCACTATGGTGCGTCCCACGGCATATACACGGGCGCCATAGGTCACGCCATAAATACCGCTGGTAAGGGATACGGCATTGGAGTGTCCGGACTCGCCGGTTGAATATACCGCTGTTACGGTGTAGGTATGCAACGCATCATCCGGGAGACAGTCGTTATATGAAAGGTCTGTGACAAGGGCCGTATTGATTCGCGAGCCATCGCGATACACGTTATATCCCGTAAGGTCAAGTCCGTCATAAACAGGGTCATTCCACGTAAGGGTGACATCGTGTCCCGCCACCGAGGCCGCCAGGTCGGTAACTGCCGGCAACTGCGATGCTTTCACGCTGATGTTGTCTACGAAGATGTTATATCCGTAATCGGAGATTCCCTTCAACCCCACACGTACACGGTCATAGGCCGTGTAGTCATTCAGGCTATAGGAATATTTCACCCAGCCGTTGCTTTCTGCCGAGGCGGTAATCGGTGATGCAAGCTCTACGAAACTCAATCCTTCGTCAACCGTGACAACGGGCTGTATGGCATCGCGGTAATCATTCTCGACAAAATAATGATAGAACCAGAATGAAAACTCAGGATTCACCTCACCGACCAATGTAATGATAGGAGACGTGAGTATAGCGCTGTCCCCCTTGGGAATTGAGTAGGAGGTGAATTGCGCGAAACCGCTATCGCCGTCCTGTGGGAAGGCTTCGGGCGTCTCGGTCTGGCTCTGCATCAGCACGTGCCAGTCGAAACCTACCGAGGTATAGCCGAATATGGTCCAGGGGGCGGTCTGTGTGCCTGTACCTCCGGCAAACGACTCCTCAAATGGCAGCGTATATGCCGGGCCGAAAATCACGCCGTTGGTGTTGGCGCCTTTGCTCGTTCCGGCGGCAGAGGTTGCCTTCACTGTATAGTAGACCATCTTCTGCACATTCTTAGGCGTCTCCGTATCGGTGAACGAAGTCTCTTTCAGACGGCTGGCTACGGGGTTCCCCGTATTGTCGACAATGCTATAGACCAGACCGGCCTTATCCACATATCCTCCGTTTACGCCTTTCTCCGGGGCATCCCACGTTATGAGGGCCTCGCCGTCATCGCCATGCGAGAGATACAGGTTCCCGACAACATCGGGGATGTCAAGACCCACGTAGGCCTGGGCCTCTGCCGGGTAACCGGCGCCATATTTGTTAAAGGCCACGACCTTGTAGGTGTTCACCTCCATCTCCGAGGGTGCGTTATCAGTCCACTCATAAGCCTTCCCTACGGTAACCGGGGAGATAGTACCTGTAGCGGAGGTAGCGCCGTTGCGATAGATCTCTATACGCTCCAGGCTTTCGAGGTCAGCGTCAGACCCGGTCTTGGACGGGGCCTTGAACGACACGGTGGCCGAACGTGCGCCTTCGGCACCGGCAGTTACCGCGAGCGAAGTCACCGCACCGGGAGCGTCTATGCCGCTTACCATGTCGAGACGTACGTTGTCAACCCTCAGCGTAGCCATATTGGCCGCACTGTAGCAATAGAACCCTATGTGGTAGAGGCCATCCTCAGGTACCGTGAACGCCCCCGCCTTATCATCCGAGAGATCGCTTGTCTCCTTAATCGAAGGATAATCGGCCACGAAAATCGTCATGTCCTCCGGGTTTGTAGATGTTCCAATCATCACCTTCAGATTCTCCGGATATGATGCCATATCGGACCATGCCTTGAACTTAAGCTCGTAGACGGCTCCGGCCTTGATAAAGATGGGTGGAGAGATAACCCAGTCGTCAGCGGCATTTTTAGGCTCATAAACGTATGCCATGCACTGCGCGCCGTAACCCCACGTGCTCGACCAGTTTCCGGCAGTGTTCTCATGCGCATTAAGGTCTACGACAGTCCACAGATCGAATGAAGTCTTCGTGTCGAATGTCTCGCTATAGGGTACGGTGGAGAAAGCCCCTAATCCTACCTCGCGTGTCAGAGACGACGGGCCGGTGCCACCCGATGAACGGGGAGTGACACGGTAACGGTAGGTTCCCACTTTGTCGATAGTTGTATCAACAAACCTCCCTTCGGAGGTCTTATAGTTTTCGGCCACAAGTTTGTTATCCGGCAACCGCTCTATATCGTAAACAAGCGAGGAGGCATCGAAGTAACCTCCGTTATAACCTAATGCGGGGGGAGTCCATGTTACTACGCCGTTGCCATCGGCATCGCGTTCAAGGAGGATGTCGGCAATCTCAGCCGGGAAATCGTGGCCGGCCCAGAATTTCATAACCGAATTGACGCTCTTACCTACGGCATTGGACACGGTGACGGATACCATATAGTTTGTCTGCATCATATCCCATGCGTAATTTACGACCGCACCCGGTGCGGCTTCCTTAACAATGTCACGGTTGAGGGTCTCCATAACCCCGTCCGTCTCAACATCATGATATATGCGGATTGTCGCCTTCAGGGGAGTGGAGGCGAGGGCATGCCCTGCGACATCGGCAGTAGGCATAGTGAATCTAACATTGCCGTCAAGACCTCCGGGCGCGGTGGTAAGCTCCAGCGAGGAAACTGCCGCCGGAGCGCCGTCTTTGGCAAACGGCGTGGTGACAAACAGGCCGGTCATCTGCTCATTATGCGGGAACTGGGCCAGCTTGGTAGCTTTTGCCGTGGTCAGGTTCACACTATAGAGAGCGGAATTATACGATATCGTATCATATGCCGCCCACAGGAATTCGTTTTTGGCTGTGATTGTAGACCCCTGCAGCGAGCTTACTTTAGGAACCCCGGTGGCACCCACACGCGTCACGGCGGCAGTCTGTTTGTCAACCTTGTATAAAATGCCTTCATTGTTTATGCCATAAAGCTGGCCGTCCACATCGGCCGACAATGCAAGTATGTTGACAACCGACCCGTTCCCACCTACGCGAGTGGTACCTACATACTCCAACGTCCCTTTCCTGAGGTCATACTTGTAAAGGAGGCAAAATCGGTTAAGCGAATCATAATCGAAAACCACGCCGTAAGCTGCCTCCGTAACAGGGTCATATGCGAGGTCGTTAGGCACATAACGTACGCTGGAAAGCCCGAGGGAATAGTAGGTCTCCAATTCCCAGGTATCCGCGTTATAGACATCGAGATAGAACGTCTCCATGGCTAACAGGCGCGTAATGGCGTAATAGCGGTTATCGGCATAGACCCCGGCAAAGGTGGTAAGGCCATCGATAGCCTTCACTTTGGTAATATCAGAGATAGCCGACCCGTCATAGGGGAAAGAGTACACCCCAAGCCCGTAGGAGCTCCATTCGGCATCTGTATCAAGTAGGCTGCCGAAAAGCAGATTGTCCCCCTGCGGCCCCTTATAGGGCGCCTTAAGCATCGGCCGGCGCATCCCCGCGATACGCGTTCCGTCTTCCTTGGCCAATCGTACCACACCCCGAGGAGGAGAAGCCACTACTGAGACCACGCCCGTGATGAGCGCCAAAATGACTGTGTAAATTACTTTTCTCATATGCATTGAATTAGATTAGAAGTTCTTTAAAATACAATCTTCACTGCCTTACTGCCTGCCCGCACCAGATATAGGCCCGGAGCGAGCATACTGAAACAGGCCGGCTTATCCCTACATGCGGCTTCGGTTGCTACCAACATTCCGCAGGTGGAATAGATGTCAACCCGTGCCGGGAGGTCTGAGCCGACAAAGACCGTCAAGTCCCCACCGTCCACAACCAATGAGATATCCCCATCGCCGGAGGTCTCTTCGATATGGCTGTCTCCCGTAGTACGGAATCTACATTCGGCTGAGGGACGCGTCTCCAACAAGCCATTGGTAGCCGTAATACGGCAGTAGTATGTGGTGCCCGGTGAGAGGTCGGTGACGGTAATCTCGGTACCGGCTCCAATATCCCCTCTGTTGTAACCTTGCAGATAGTCCCGTGCCAGGGAGGCACCGCGTTCCACCGTCACATCGTCAATGATGGCATTGCCGGGAGAGCCGGCCTTATTATATACCATACGCACTGCGCGGATTCCCTCCAACAAATCGGGGTCAAGCGCTACTACCCCACCCTCCGAGGGGATTGTAAACTCCTCGAGGTTCCTCCACCGCAAACCGTCATTTCCGAATACGGACAGAGAGTTCAAGGCCACATCCGACCGTCCGCGCATCCACATGGAGAAGCCTGTAATATCGCTGTCACCCTGTGGTGTCTGTAGAAACATACCGTCCGCAGTCAACGACAGGGCAGGGGCTGCCCCGCCGTAATAGCCATTCATCGAAATAGTGGAGGTTGCCGACGAGAGCCATCCTTCAGGCATCACGGCTCCGTCAGAAAAATCAAGAGTTTCCCGTTCAGACGCCTCCCCTCTTGACTTTGTATATACACTCAACAGATATGCATCGGCGCCGGCTACCCCGGCTATACGGACTAATGCCGAATTCTCGGTTATATCCGTCACTTCGGGTGCGTCAGGAGATATAAGGTCGAAAGTCGGAGGAAGGGTCTCAATCTCTATCACATTTGAAGAAACGGTACGGCTATAGCTGTCCGCACCTTTCACTGAGAAAAGATACGTTGTGGACGGCTCGAGGTTCTCGAACGTGAAATCAGCCACATCCCCCACATCCATATCCTCATACCTCCCGACAGGCATACCATCCTCTTTACCGACAACCGTGACAAGATAATGCGTCGCACCCTCCACCTTATCCCATACACCTACAAACGAAGTAGGGGTAATACCTGTTGCCTCACGCGCCACAGGCGCCCCGGCAATAGAGGAACCCCCTCGGAAACGGAACGTAATCACCCCATCGTCGCTTTCAGCGATGTCCGTAACCGTCTTTCCGAATCCAAGGCCGGTCCATGTACGCAGATTCGGCTGGCTGTCATCTGTAATGGCGGTGACATTGGCACTCCCGGGGAAGGCATCTCCCGCCATAGAGGATAGATCGCGCTGATTGTCAGCCTCCTCTATATCGACATACTGGTGCGAAGGGTTGGAGTTCACACGGTTCTCATCCCATACATTCTTATTATAATCGATATGCCATACGAGCATACCGTGTCCGGGAATATAGCTGTCCCAACCCGCAGGCTGCCGGTTCTCCAGCAAAAAATACTCGTCAGCCGAATTTGTCCGTATGATATAAGCATTATTTTCCGATATAGGACTAAGCGACAAATTTTCGGGTTCTATAAGCTCCGCAGGCTCCATCCATCCCAAGAAGAAACGCTCGTAGGCCGTAATGCAAGGAGGTGTGCGCATCTGGTTGTTGTACATACCGTAATCCATGAAATCCCATTCGCCCGGAGTAAACGAAGCCGACTGGCTGACGGTATTGTACATATCCGGCAGCCCCAGGCAGTGACCGAACTCATGAACGAATGTCCCGATGCCGGTCATCCGCCCCGTATTGTAATTTATCTCATTCGAACACGCATAATTTCCAAGACGCTTGCCACCCACTACCACACGGCGCTCATCCCTGCTCAAATCATAGGAATGTGGCCATATACGGTCGGGCTGTCCGCTGTCAGCAGCCCCGTAACCGGCATAAAACACATAGACATTGTCAATCACCCCGTCACCGTCAGTGTCATACACGGAGAAGTCAATCTCCCCCTCCATAGCGCGGCAGGCCTCGATAACCATATCACCGGCGTGAAGGTCCGAGCCCGTAAGCGGGTTGTTCTGTCCGTAATACCTATAGTCGCGCTCAAGCTCCACAGGCCCATATACGTCAAAAACAGGCTCAAACTGCCCCACCGAGTTATCACTATAGTACTTCCGGCAACTTCCCATGGCACCGTTATAAGTATAATTCTCTCCGTTGAGCATATCCTCGTAGTCAGTCTTAGGGGTAGCCGACTGAAATCCAAGGTCAGAGAATTCCACCAGTATCACCAACGCCCGGGGACTTCCATGCGTAGGAAAACGTCCGGCTCTTAAGGACGGAATCCGCGCCCCCTTATCTAAAAACCTCTCCCGGTTCCTTTCCAAGTACTCCCCTTTTATTATCTCTGACGTTTTTCTCAACGCTGCAACTTCCACAGAGGCCGCATCTCTCGCCCTGAGCTTGGTAGCAGACAAAGTACTATCAACCAAATAATGAAATCCGTCAGACTGCCTTTCAACCACATAGCCGTCAGCCGTAGTGGTATAGTTGAACCACTCGTCGCCATGCACCTGTATCTGCAATATCCGTCCGTCAGGTTCCTCTACCGCTACCGATCCCCTATAGGCCGGAGAAGCCATGGCAATAGATCCCGATATATGCACCGATAATAATACTACTATCAACGAAAATATCCTATTACTCGAATTAAGCATAATATGTCTGTTTTAAGCACTATGCAAATGTAGTCACAGGAAACAGCACAAAACATGATTTAAATCATAAAAAGCGATATATATCGGCAAAATCCATGCATTTTTCTAAAAATATATTTATTCACCAATCACTTTTACATCTCACAGCCCTTTGAAGCAGAAAATGTAACTATAGGCAAAGAAAACACCTAATATCAAATTGCCTTCAATAAACATTCTTTAACACGTACCCTGCCACCACAGAATCTCGGGCCAGCAGCAAAACCCGGTTGAAGTGTTAAAAACTATCCGAGTGAAAAAAT
>CAJUBM010000011.1 GCA_910584735.1 uncultured Muribaculaceae bacterium | reverse complement strand
AATATTAATATTTTAATAACAGTGGTAAGATTTTTATCGCACCACTACTAATTCTTATATTCAAAAAAAGAGGCTTTCATGCTGAAATTCAGCGCGAAAGCCTTTGTCATGTCATAAAATTTCAGTAAATTTGGGTTGCGAATAAGTCACTAATAATCAAGACATAACATGGCAAAGTTAGCGATAAAATCTGACAATAGGAAACAAAATCTGCTTCTTCCGCCGTCACTGGACGAACTCGTTCCCGGAAATCACATCGTACGGGTTGTCGATGCGGTCATAGACCGTCTTGACATCAGTGATATCCTGTCAACCTACCGGGGCGGAGGCAACAGCGCCTTCAATCCCAGGATGATGCTCAAGGTTCTGGTATTCGCCTATCTGAACAACGTCTATTCCTCGCGTCGTATCGAGGAACTCCTCCGCAGGGATATCTGTTTCATGTGGCTTGCAGGCATGAGGCGTCCCGACTTCCGTACTATCAACTACTATCGCGGCAAACGGTTGAAGGAGGGTTTTGACGCGGTGTTTACCCAGGTGGTGGAGTTACTTCATGAAGAAGGCTTTGTGTCTTTGAAAGTGCAGTACATCGACGGGACAAAGATAGAATCGGCAGCCAACAAGTACACGTTTGTATGGCGCGGTTCGGTGGAGAAACACGATGCCAGGCTCAAGGCCAAGACCGAGGCGCTGCTCGGTCAGATAGAACAGCGCCACGCCGTTGAGAATCAGGAGAATACCGTAGCTGAGGAACTTACAGCCGAAGAGGTCGCCAAAAGGGTTGAGCGCATCAAATCAAAGGTTGACGCGGATAACCTGGGCAGGGAAGAACGCAAGGCCATAAAACAGATAGAGACGGACGCCGTGCCGAGGATGGACCGCTACAGGGAACAGCTCGAGACCATGGGTAAGCGTAACTCATACTCCAAGACCGATCCAGAGGCCACGTTCATGCGCATGAAAGAGGACGCCATGCTCAACGGGCAGCTCAAACCCGGGTACAATGTGCAGATGTCCACTGAAAACCGGTTTATAACCAACTTCGGCATCTATCAGCGTCCTGCCGATACCCTGACGATGATCGACTATCTGGAATCGTTCAAAACCAGATATGGCATGCAAAGCGAGGAAATCGTCGCCGACAGCGGTTACGGCTCTGAGGAGAACTATGAGTACATGTCCCGCAACTGCATGACGCCATACGTCAAACACAACATGTTCCATGTCGAGCAGCGGCGCGGCTACCGGGACAATCCCTTCCGCGTGTCAAACCTTTTCTACAATCCCGAGGAGGACTTCTATGTCTGCCCGATGGGACAGAAGATGAAATTTATCCGTCAGGAAAAACGATATACGGCAAGCGGTTACCAGCAGACAGTCAGTATTTACAGGGCGAGCAGATGCCAGGGATGCCCGTTACGGGGGCAATGTCATAAATCAAAGCGAGACCGCCAGATAGAGGTGAACCATGCGCTTGAAGATTATAAAGCCAGGGCAAGAGAACTTCTCACAAGCGAGCAAGGACTCAAGCACAGGAGCAAGCGCCCGATCGAACCCGAGGCAGTGTTCGGCCAGATCAAGGAATGCGGCAGGTTCAGACGGCTGCGTCTGAGGGGGATGACCGGAGCGAAAATCGAGTTCGGTCTGAAAGCACTCGCCCATAATCTGAGGAAACTTGCCCTGGCTCGGGCGAAATCCTCTGTTTCACTCATATTTTTGTCTCCTCAAAACGCACATATGCTTTATTCAGGCGGCTTATCCGCCTATTGCATGAAATATGTCCCCTGGAAAATAAAGGCCGCTTGATTATTCGCTTTTTGACACTAAAAAAGAGACTGCCTAACCTTGGTTGTTAGACAGCCTCTTTATTTTTTACCCGGATGGATAGGGTACTGTCAGAATGGTTCGGAATAATCCTAAAATCAGGACCAGACCATAGCGTATAGCCTCCCTGCCGATAATAGCTCTCCTTAGTCGAGCATATCGATAGGGAGAGCGACTATGCGGAGGTTATTGCCACGGATAAAATCGGTAATCTCAGAACGTATCTCGCAGGGGGCTATATCGGCCTCTATGCGCTTCAACGCGTTGAAAACCGATATTCCCGACTGGTAGATATTGCGGTAGGCTTTGGCGATAACGTCAATGTCGTCAGGAGAGAAACCGTGTTTCGACATAACAATGGCGTTAACCCCGAAGTAAGCCGCAGGGTTATGGGCCAGGATTATGTATGGCGGCACGTTGCCGCTGATACGGCATCCGCCCTTTACGAGCGTCCACTTGCCGATGCGCGATTTCTCATGCACAATGGCATTGGACGACAGAATCACGCACTGGTCGATATCGCAGTCCCCGGCCACTGTAACGCCGTTGCCGAGTACGCAGTGTCCGGCCACCTTGGTATCGTGGCCTATGTGGGATTTCGCGAAGATGAAGCAGTCGTCGCCGATTACAGTCCCTTCCGTATCGGGGTGTATTCCACGGTTTATTATCACATGCTCGCGAATCGTGACATTATTGCCTATATGGCAGTATGTGAAGCCGCCCTTCCAACGGAAGTCCTGAGGTTCGGCACCTACTATGGCGCCCTGGAACACGCGGCAATTGCTGCCCATGCGGGTTCCGCGCATGATGGATGCATACGGGAAAATCTCGCATCCCGATGCAATCTCAACGTCTTTGTCAATAAATGCGAAGGGATGAATCTTCACATTGTCGGCAATCTTTGCCGACGGGTCTATGTGTGCTAACGGGGAAATCATGGCCATAAAATTTTAAATAATACCTGTTAGATGGCTCCGTTTCATCGTCCTCCGCCGAGAGCCTGATATAGAGTTATAAGGTCGCGTTCACGTGCAAACTCAGTGGTGAGACGTCCCATCTGGGCCGAAAGCAGCGAGGACTGGGCGTTCAGCACCTCCAGATAGGTGGTCGACTGGTCGTGGGCCATAAGCAGGTTGGTATATTCCACCGCCTTCTGCAGGCTCTCCTCCTGTTTTGCAAGCATGGAGGCCTTCTCGGTGTTGTTTGCCAGCGACACCAGCGCGTTGTCAATCTCGGCAGCGGCATTGAGCAGCGTGTACTTGAATGTGTTCAACGTCTGCTGCTGCTGTATCTTGGCGCCTTTGAGACGTGCGATATTCTGTCCGCGAGAGAACAGCGGCGCGGTCAACGAGCCCGCCAGCTGGAGGAACCAGTCGCCCGGGTTCTTGATAAACGAGCCTAACAGGTTGGTGAACCCACCCTGAGCCGATATCGTAAGACCGGGATAGAAGGCTGCGCGGGCCGAATTGGTGGCATAATAAGCGGCGGCAAGCTGTTCCTCGGCGGCGCGTACATCGGGACGCTGCACGATTTCGCGCATTGCCACACCGTCGCGCAATATTGCCGGGATATCCATCCGTGCATCGGCAGGGATGTCGTGACTCTGCGGCTGCTCGTTCAGCAGAAGCGACATAGAGTTGTCGGCCTGCGCAAGTGCCGTCTCGAGATCCGAGATAGAGGCGAGGATAGAGTAATACTGAGCCTCCGACTGGACAACGGCGGCCTCTGTGACACGGCCCGTCTCCTTGAAATCGCGCATTGTCTGTACCGACTGGGCCCATACCTCGGAGGTCTGGCGCGACAGGGCCAGCTGCGATTTCAACGTAGCGATGGAATAGTAGCACGAGGCCACGGCTCCGATAATCTGCGAGCGTACGGCCTGCGAGTAGTCCTGCTGCATGCGCACACTCACCTCGGCGCCGCGTTTTGTGTTGAGAATCTTACCGAACACGTCAATCTCCCACGACACACCCAGGGGTATGGTATAGGTCCATGTCATCTCCGAACCGGGAAGATTATATTTAGCTCCGGCCCCGTTAGGCGTCAGAGCTACCGAGGGAAGATAGCTCAACTTGGCTCCGAGCAGGTTGGCACGGGCTATGTCGATGTTGAGACGGGCGTTCTCAAGATCTACATTGTTCGCCAAAGCGCGCGATATGTAATCCTGAAGCAGAGGGTCGGTGAACACCTGCTGCCACTGCAGATTACCATAAGCCGCCGAGTCGGGAGCCTCTTCCAGCGCACGGGAATATTCGGCAGTCACAGGGTCGTCCTGCGGCATCTCGAACTTCTTATATATGTGGCACGATGAGAGCATTGACGCGCACAATGTCCCGGCCACTATTATTTTAGATATATTTTTCATATAGGCTTTTGTGACGCGGCGCCGCCGGCCCCGGCCATAAGCCGGCCGGGGAGCGGGACACGTCGTTTTTTTATCGTGAGTACTGTTCTATTTCCGATTCTATGCCGGAGTTGTCAGTGTCCTCCCACTTGAGCGGGGTAAACTTCTCCTGCAAGAACTGGAACGCCACGAATATCGCGGGAACGATGAAAATCTGCAAAATCATACCGATAAGCATACCTCCCACGGATCCTACGCCGAGGGCGCGGTTACCGTTGGCGCCTACGCCTGAGGCGAACATCATGGGGAGCAGACCGATGATAAGGGCCAGCGAAGTCATGAGGATGGGGCGCAGACGGGCCGAGGCACCGGCCACGGCGGCATTGAATATCGACATACCGCCACGACGACGTTCGAGGGCGAACTCTACGATAAGGATAGCGTTCTTGGCAAGCAGACCGATAAGCATGATAAGGGCGATCTGCAGGTAGATACTGTTCTGTATAATCTTCAGGAAGTCGCCCATGGCGAGATTCACAAGATTGAACACCCATACCAGCACGAACGAACCCATCAGACCGAACGGAATGGAGAGGATTACGGCCCAGGGGATGATATAGCTCTCATACTGGGCGGACAGCAGCAGGTAGACGAACAGCAACGACAGACCGAAGATAAGAGCCGTCTGGTTGCCGCTTGACGTACCCTCTTCACGTGTCATACCTGCATATTCAAAACCGTAGCCCGTGGGGAGCGCCTCGGCGGCAACACGTTCGATAGCCGCCAGTGCCTGGCTGGAAGAATAGCCGGAAGCAGGGTTACCCGTTACGGAGATAGAGGTAAACAGATTGAAACGGTTCAGAAGGTCAGGACCGTAAACCTTGGTCAGCGTCACGAAATTCTCCAACGAAGCCATCTGGCCGTTAGAGGAGCGCACCTTGATATTCTTCAGGGTCTCAGGCGACACGCGGGCCTCGGGAGGAGCCTGCATCATAACACGGTAAATCTTACCGAAACGGTTGAAGTTCGACACATACATCGAGCCATAATACCCTTGCAGGGTCGAAAGAATCGAAGAAGTCGAAAGTCCGGCCTGCTGTGCCTTTGCAGCATCTATATCAATCTTATACTGCGGGAAGTTGGGGTTGAACGTAGTCGTAGCATCCTGAATCTCAGGCTGCTCGGCCAGCTTCTGCAAGAAGTCCTGCGTCACGGCGAAGAAATCCTCCACGGAGCCGCCGGTCTTATCCTGGAGCTTAAGCTCGAAACCATTGGTTACCGAATAACCCGAAATCATAGGGGGTTGGAAGGCAATCACACGGCCATCCTTTATCTTCGTTCCCGCCTCCTTGAACACATCCATAACCACGTTGGTAGAGCTCTCGGTAGACTCGTCACGATATTTCCAATCCTTGAGTTTAACGATGAACGTACCGTAGGTAGGACCTGCACCGGCGATAAAGCTATAGCCTATAATCGACTGGCGGTATTCCACGGCAGGCATGGCGGCAAGAATACCGTCCACCTGGTTCATCACCTCCATCGTACGTTCCTGCGAGGTGCCCGGGGGCATATCCACCATCACGAATACCGTACCTGTATCCTCGTTAGGCACAAGGGTAGAAGGAGTGATACCCATGAGGAACACCAGCAACGCAATGGATGCTCCCACTATGGAGAAGGATAGAATCTTGTGACGTGTGAAGAAATTAACCTTCTTGTTATACCCTTTGAGGGTACGTCCGTAGAGGTTCTCGAAAGCCTCGTGGAAACGTTTACCGAACATACCGAGTATGGCCACTATGGCACACGCCACGGCGATACACCCTTCTACCATATTCTCGAACCCGAACCATCCAAGCACCATGAACGTGATGGTGGCTACGAGGAACAGCATGGTAATCAACGGATGGAAGTTCATCCCGAACGAACGTTTGGCCTTGGTAACCATAACCTCGCCGGCAGCCTTATAGGCATCGCCCATGCGCTCCTTCAGCGACTTGTCAGGTTCGCCCTCCACCTTGTGGGGTTTTAGGAACACGGCACACAGCGCGGGAGACAGCGTAAGGGCGTTCAGAGCCGAGAAACCGATGGCGATAGCCATGGTTATACCGAACTGCTGGTAGAAGATACCGGCCGTACCGGGCATGAACGACACGGGAATGAACACCAGCATCATAACCAGCGTAATCGATATGATGGCCGATCCAATCTCGCTCATGGCATCTATTGACGCCTTTCGCGAACTCTTATAGCCCGCATCGAGCTTGGCATGGACGGCCTCGACCACCACGATGGCATCATCCACCACGATGGCAATGGCCAGCACGAGAGCCGACAGGGTGATAAGGTTTATAGAGAACCCGATGAGGTTCATCACGAAGAACGTACCCACAAGGGCCACAGGGATGGCGATAGCCGGGATAAGGGTCGAACGGAAATCCTGGAGGAAGATATACACCACGAAGAACACAAGGATGAACGCCTCGATAAGGGTGTGTATAACCTTGCTGATTGACGCATAAAGGAAGTCGTTGTTATTCATCGGGATAGCGAAATGCAACCCGTCGGGGAGGCCTTTCTTCATCTCCTCTACCTGCGCCAGACACTCGTTGATAATCTCCGTGGCGTTCGAGCCTGCGGTCTGGAACACGATAGCCATCGTTGAGGGGAGACCGTTAAGCTCCGAAGCATAGTCGTAGGTAACCTTGCCAAGCTCAACCTCGGCAACATCCTTCAGATAGAGCACATCGCCGTTAGGAGTGGCACGTACAACGATATTCTCGAACTCCTCGGGCGTCATATAACGTCCGCGATACTTCATCGTGTACTGGAACGACTGGTCGCCCTGCGCGCCGAACGAGCCGGGGGCAGCCTCTACGTTCTGGTCTTTCAATGCAGCCGCCACATCGTTAGGTGTCAGGCCATACTGTGCCATAACCTCCGGCTTGATCCATATTCGCATGGAATAGTCACCGCCGAACGACATGACATCGCCCACACCCTTCACACGCTGGAGCACCGGGATAACGTTAATCTTCATATAGTTATCCAGGAACTCGCCGTCATAGTCGGGCGAATCGGAATAGAGTGCCACACCCACCAGCATCGAAGACTGGCGTTTCTGCGTAAGCACACCCACCTGGGTTACCTCGGCGGGGAGAAGGTTCTGGGCCTTTGCCACACGGTTCTGCACGTCCACGGCAGCCATGTCCGGGTCAAAGCCCTGCTCGAAGTGCACGTTGATTGTCGCCGAACCCGTATTTGTTGCCGTTGACTCGATATATGTCATACCCTCGGCACCGTTGATTGACTCCTCGAGGGGAGCAATCACGGAATTCAACACCGCCTGGGCGTTCGCGCCGTTGTAGGTGGTGCTGACCGAGATAGTAGGCGGTGCGATATCGGGATACTGCGTGATAGGCAGCGAGCTAAGCCCGATAAGACCTAACAGCACGATGAATATCGAAATCACCGTGGATAGCACCGGCCTGTTAATAAAGGTGTCAAGTTTCATTTAGTCTTATTGTATTATGCCCTTTGGAAAGGCAAGAGACTTTCTAATCTTTTTAGATGAACGGAGAGAGTGAGGTGCGTACGATACGCTTTATTTGGCCTGGTTCTGAGCGGTATCAGCCTTTGCAGCACGGGGTTTCACCGTCATGCCGGCTTCCTTAATCTTATTTCCAACGCCTTCTACTACCACTCGTTGTCCGGCTTTGAGCCCGGAGGTTACCACGAAGTTTTTGCCGTCATCGATAGGCTGCACGGTGATAGCCGTGGGGACGGTCTTGTTGGAGTCGTTCAGCACATACACGAAGCGTTTGTCCTGCACTTCATAGGTAGCCTTCTGCGGAATAAGAATCACGTTCTCCTCGTGCTGGGGGATAAGGATAGAGCCCGTTGCACCGCTCACGAGCATACCGCTGGGATTGGCAAAACGTGCGCGCACGTTGGCCGAGCCCGTACTTTGGTCAATAAGGCCGGAAACGGTTGCCACCTTGCCGGGGAGACCATAGATAGAACCGTCTGACAGACGCAGCTGCACCGCCGGCATGGCGTTCAGAGCCTGGGTCATGGAGCGTGTACCCCCATCGGTCATATCAAGGATGTCTTTCTCATTGAGCGAGAAATAGGCATAAACCTCCGAATTGTCCGACACCGTGGTAAGGGGAATCTGCATGGAGGGGGATGCCAGCGACCCTTCCTTGTTGGGAATCGAGCCTACCACGCCTGCCGAAGGAGCCGTAACCACCGTGTAGCTAAGGTTCTTGCGGGCGGTTGTAAGGGCTGCCTGAGCCGTGGCAAGCTGGCTCTGGGCCGTGGCAAGCTGGTTCTTGGCTACCGTGTAGGCATACTCGCTTATTATATTCTTGTCAAAAAGTTGTTTCTGGTTCTCGCATTGCAGACGGGCGTTGTCAACGGCTATCTTGGCGGCCGCAACCTGGGCCTGCGCCTGCTCTACAGCAGCCTGGTACTGCACCTGGTCGAGAGTGAACAGAGTCTGCCCCTTCGAGACATGCTGTCCCTCCTGCACATGCACGGATGTTATGAATCCCGACACCAACGGACGTATCTCTATGTCCGTCTTACCCTTAATAGTCGTAGGATAACTGAGCGACAGGTCAGAGGTTCCGGGCTGCACTGTCAGCACCTCCACCTCCGGAGTCTGGTTCATCGCTGCCGCCATAGCGGCACGGGGATCCCCGCTTCCGCCACACGACGATAACGCCGTGGCTGCGGCAAGGGCGCCACATACTGCCAGCGACGAATAAAGCCGGATGCTTTTCTTCTTAATCATGAGTTTAACTTGCAATTTTATGATGTTTGATATTTATTTCACGCAATTTCGACCGCAAAATTACTTAGAAACTATCTCTTCAAATATGATAAATGTCATATCGTATGAATTTTTAACAACATTTAATCCTTGTTTTTTAACACGCAATTGCCTATCTTTGTGGCATTAAGTAACTGGTTGAAATTATTTTAATGTCTGTCCGAGGAAAATTTTTAGAAGATTTTTCTTGATGAAGAGGGAGTGTAGCGAGCTACACGACTGATGAAGAGAGGAAAAGATTCAAAAATTTTGCCGGAGAGGCATTGAAATAATCAGACCTGTTAGTATAAAATAATTTTGAACAGTTACTTATAGCTCACAAATCACCATCAACCCCAATTCATTCCTATGAAAAAACTCAACCTATGGAGCCTGCTTATGCTCATGGCTATCGCCGTGGCTACTCTTTCGTCATGCTCCAAACATTCCAAGACACTTGACTTCATCCCTGCTGATGCCGACTTCGTAGTAGGCATAAACATGGCCGATGTCCTTGAAAACGCCGGCTGTGAGAAGAAAGACGGCGCCGTGCTTATGGCAGGCCCGCTGGCCAAGCTCATGAATCTCGGCGGCGAAGAGGGCAACCAGGCACGAGCCTTCTTCGAAGGGGGCTTCATAGACCTTGACGGAGTGTTCATCACCGGGTCTTTCAGCGGTGATGTGTTCATGATGGCCTCCGTAAAGGACGAAGACAAACTGCGCCGCTACTTCAATGACAACGACTGGGATGTTGACCATGCCGGCGGATTCTCATATGCCCGCCGTGGGAAATACGGCCCCGCCATATTCTGGGACGAGAATATACTCGCCGCAAGCATGCAGTCATGGCGCGATGTAGACCGTCAGCTTGCTCCGATAAAAGAAATGATGCGCCGCGCCGAGAAACGACCCCTCTCCGAGGTGGGCTGGAAAGCCGACATACTATCCTCGAAACATGCCGCCGGTGCATATGTCGCCCTTGAGAACCTCCCCTCTATCATAAAGAGCGAGATACGCAAGGCCGGCGCCGGCCAGGCCGCGCAACTTCTCGACTGCTCGCTGTGCGCAACACTCGACCTTTCAGGTTCGAAAGCCGAATTCCGTCTCTCCTACCGCGATAGCGATGGTAAACAGTGCGAGATGGGCAAGGAATACATGAAATATCTTAAAAAGGTAGATACCGGCATGCTGGAATACCTGAACCGTTACGATGTGGCAATGGCTGCATGCGGCCTGTCAGGCGATATGCCTTGGAAAGAGATTCTCGAGCCGATAGCCACCGCCTCACGCGACAGGGACGCCAAAGAGGGCATAGCGATGGTACTCCCCTACCTCCAGGCCTGGGACGGCACGTTCATAGTGGCCGGAGGCCCCCGCAAGGGTATAGAATCATTTTCGGCAAGCGAACGCCAATTCAACGACAACTGGGACATAGTAGCCGCCGTGCAGCTTAAACCGGGGAAAGCAACCCAGTTCACCAACGACCTGCGCACCCTCGTTGAAGGCGCATCAAACCAATATTCCGGCGAGAACTACGAATACGACCCGGTGCAGCAGACGTTCGTAGCCGTCCCGGCACACCCCATGGTGCAGTGTGCGGCATATTCCGGCAACGGCCTGAAAATTGACTTCTACAACGGCCCTACAGTCTATGTGAAACCCGAGGGTAATACACTCGTAGCTGCAACCCGTGACATTGCCAAGGGGGACTCCCCGGCGATAAAGAAAGACCTCGTATCAGGGCAGCAGTCAGTGCTGGTGGTAGACCTACCCAAAGATTATTCCATCCTGAAACATTTCGGAGCATCCTGGGGACTACGTCTTGTAAGCAAGATAGATTCCGGGGAGACCCTTACCACGCTGGAACTCTCCGGCGCCGACAAGCCATTGCTGGAATCAATCCTGTCACTGGTTCTTTAACACCCGGATTGCTGCCACAACCGCTCTACTACGACCAACCAAGCTGATGTTACAGCATATAACTCTTGAACAGACTCTCCCCCTCGTGTTCCAAGGAACCGGGGGGGAACCTCCTGTAGCCGAATCACAGGTATGGCTCCGCAATCTGACACTGAGCCGGGGAAGCTCCTATCTTATAACCGCCGAGTCGGGCACCGGGAAGTCATCGCTGTGCAGCTTCATCTACGGCATACGCACGGATTATTCCGGACGCATACTCTTCGACGGCGAGGACATAAGGAATCTTGGCACGGGACAGTGGTGCCGCCTGCGCCGCGAATCACTGGCATGGCTGCCACAGGAGATGCGTCTCTTCCCCGAGCTTACCGTGATGGAGAACATCATGATAAAGAACCGTCTTTCCGACCGCTATTCCGAGCAGGAAATCCGCCGGATGCTCCAACGGCTGGAAATCGACAATAAGGCCGACACCCGCGCCGAGTTCCTATCCGTGGGGCAGCAGCAAAGGGTTGCGGTGATACGCGCACTTGCACAGCCTTTCGACTTCATAATCCTTGACGAGCCGGTATCGCACCTCGACGCCCGCAACAACACGGCGGTGGCGGCCTTGGTCGAAGAGACCGCCTCGGCACAGGGCGCGGCCATAATAGCTACATCGGTAGGTAATCATCTGTCTCTCCACGACCCTGAAACAATACGACTTTAATGCCTTCATATAAGAATCTTACCGGGCGCCTTTTACGCCGCAACATCTCTGCAGCGCAACTCGCCGGATACGCCGTTGCCAACCTCGTAGGGCTGGCCATAGTGATGTGCGCCGTGCAGTTCTACCGCGATGCCCACCCGGGGTTCGACCAGGATTCCGATAGTTTCATAAACCGTGACTATCTGGTAATCTCACCCTCCGTCTCCACCATAGGGACAATCACCGGCACAGGAGCGGGCTTCACACCCGAGGCCGTGGCCGACCTCGAGCGTCAGCCTTGGACGCGCCGCGTAGGGGAATTCACCAATGCCGATTTCAACATATCGGCCTCCATAGATTTCAACGGCGGCGGTATGCAGACCTTCCTTTTCTTCGAATCTATCCCCGATGAGTTCTTCGACATCCGCCCTTCCGGCTGGAGTTTCGACCCTGAGAACCCCGAAATACCCATAATAGTCTCCAAAGACTACCTTGCCCTCTACAACTTTGGGTTCGCATCCTCGCGCGGACTACCCCAGTTGAGCGAGAACGTGATAAACAAAGTGCCGCTGCGCATCACAGTGGCCGGGAACGGCCGTATAGAGTCATTCCCCGGACGCATCGTAGGCTTTTCGTCCCGCTTCAACACCATAGCCGTGCCGCAGGAGTTCATGCAGTGGGCCAACGCCCGCTTCGCCGACCCCGGGGAGACACGCCCCTACCCCTCCCGCCTGATTGTGGAGGTTGAGAATCCCGGTTCGCCCCAGGTGCGGCGCTATATGGAGAGCCACGGCTATGAGATTGCCGGCGACAAGGCCGACTCCTCGCGGGCAAGCTACTTCCTGTCAGTAATCACGGGCGTAATAATATCGGTAGGCGCCGTTATATCGCTGCTATCATTCTTCATCCTGGTACTCTCCCTGAGCCTGCTGCTGCAAAAGAACCGCCGCAAGCTCACCGACCTGATGCTGCTGGGATATTCGCCTAACGATGTGGCGAAAGGCTACCTGCCCGTCATCGTTATCACAAACGCCGCAGTATTGGTGTGCGGCTGCATCGCCGTATCAGTCGGCGCCATGCTTTGGAAGAAGGGACTGGAATCGGCCTCGTTGGAGACATCCTCCTTATGGCCTACATGGCTGCTCGGAGCCGGCATTATCGCACTTATAACATTGTTAGGATATTTCTCAGTGCTTACGACGGTACGCCGTTACTTCCATCCGTCATAAAATATACGGCAAACTTAAAAACAGGCGCGGTGTGTCTATTCAGATTCCTACACACCGCGTCTGTTTTATGCAAGTAACCGTTAAAACACCTTAGAGGTTATTTATCGGGACACTTTTCTCCGTCATCGGAATAGTCGCACCACTTCATGTCCTTCAACGGAGTGGCCGATAGAATCTCGTTGCTCCGTTCCTTGGACAAGGTATCATCAGCCTTTTTTACATCGGCCTCCGTACGCGGTGTCCCCTCAGGTTTCCTGTCTATAAGCCCGTTTGTCGAACGAACCTCTTTCAGAGGATTCTTCACATACTGCCATTCCTCGTCAAGACGTGTGCTTTTACCCTCATTCCAGGGACCACGGGCCTCTCCGCCTTTCGACAAATCGAAATATAGATTGCTATATTTCGGCGAAGTCTGGAACACTGCCGGCGGAAAATTAGGCTGGATAGTGTCAAGAGCGGCTTCGAACTGCTGGAAGTGAGTCACCTCGCGGGTCATGAGGAATACGAGGGTATCCTTAACCAGGGGGTCATCTGTCAACGGAATAAGTTTTTCATATCCGAGCTTGGCACGACATTCCCCCGCCATGTTCGAACGAAGGTCTACCGTCAGGTCTCCGTTGGCCGAAAGGTATGCCGCCGTCCACGGGTTGCCGTTGCTGTCTGTAAGCATAGGGCTTCCTCCCGAGCATACCAGGAACTGCGGATTTGTATATGCCTGATGTATGAAGTCATCCTTGGCCTTATTTGTGCCCGTCATAACGTCCAGCCCTTTACTCTCGACCACATCTGTCATTTCGCCACCCACAGGGCCGAGCAACATCTGGATTGTGGCGCCCACAATCTCCAGATGGGCGAGTTCCTCCGTGGCTATATCCATAAGCATATCATACTTGTCGGGATGCGGGTTATGGCAACTGAATGCCTGCACGAAATATTGAAGTGCGGATTTAAGCTCCCCGTTGGCGCCTCCGAATGCCTCAAGGAGTACACGGGCAAAACGCGGGTCGGGCTTTGACACCCTTGCGTTGAATTGCAGATCTTTTACATGATAGAACATAGTTTTGTCTGTTTAGGGTTTGTAATTCAGCGGATTGCATATTGCATATTCCTCGCAGATATAAACACACCCTCAAAACCGTATGTTTAATCATTCACACCGTTATAGGTTAACTTAACCTTTGCATACCTAAGTTTTCCAAAAATATTTTAAACCACCCTCTATAATATTTCTTTATTATTAAAACATAGCGGTGTGTCAGAATCCAAACAAACGCTTCGCTTACTCAAAACGTGGTCACTTTAGTGGCACCGAATGGTAGTGGCGCCGGACCTCCGGGACGGCAGGCCACCCGAAAAGGCGGAGCAGAAATAAAAATGCTAACTCCCTATAAAAAGAATAGCTTACGTTTTTACGCTCCGCCTCTTCGGGTGGCATGCCGTCCCGGAGGTCCGGCGCCACTATAAAGTTACCATGAATAATTATTTTATCATTGGGAGGCATTTATCTGGATTCTGACACGCCCTCATGCCCAACCGTAGTCAGATACCATATTATACAGGCCCAACCTTAAAAATTCATACCAAGAGCAATCTGGAAAGTTCCCTGCCCCAGGTTCCTCTGTAGCTTCACGAAATCTGTGCCATAGGTCATGGATATGAAGTAATCCTTGTAGTTCAGTTTCAGGCCGGCATGCCAACCGAACTGGAATCGGTGCCACGCATTACCCATCATATCGCCGTTATCATAGAGATTGAAGCTCTTACCGGGTTGCACACCGACATATTCATTAAGAAACTCCCCAATCTCACTGGAATACGCTCCCGACACATCAATCTTAGCGTGGCCGTAAAGCTGCACCTTGAAGTCCAGCCCGAGCATCGGTGTGAGATATGCGCTCGGCGATATACGCGCACGATAACTGATATTGACAGGCACATCCATATAATACATATTCACCTTATCCCTTATGGCGAAGTCCTGCAACTCGGCATCGCCATAGTTGGTAGTGACCTCGATCATCTTGGCGTTGCGGAAAAGGAACTGGAAATTAAGCCCAGTACCTATATATATCGGCAGAGACTCGGTGATACGGTAGTCGAAATTATAGTTCACACCGAATCCGTTAAGCGAGGTGCTGCTATCATCCTTGGGATAAAGCGTATTGAGGTTATAGTCCAGCGAAAGCCCCTGGATAACCTGCGGAGCCTCTTCTTGTGCGCGCAACGCCGGAACAGCCATCATCGCCGCTAAGATTGCAATAAACAACTTTTTCATAATCATACTATTATCAGATTGACATACACTTCGTTTCCTACCATCGCGCTATGCCCGTCAACGTCTTAGCCACAATTCGGGATTCTCCTTCGCACGACCGTGACGCACCTCGAAGTGGAGAACGGAACGTCCCGAATCATTCGGGTCGGAAAAGACAGTGCCGATGTTCTGGCCGGCTTTCACTTGCTGACCTGCGGAAACTGAAATCTGCCCTAAATTGGCATAGACGGTGAGGTAGTTGCCATGGCGTATAACCACCACGTTATTATAACCGTCCGGGCGGAACACAGCCGACACCTCCCCGTCAAACACAGCCCTTACCGGGGCGCCCGGGGCTGTCTGGAGGTCTATTCCGGCATTGTCGGTCTGAACATGCGGCAGCGTGGGATGGGGCTGATGTCCGAAACGCTTAACAATCGTATAGCGTCCGGCCACCGGCATAGGCAGACTACCCCGGCATGATTCGAAATCGGAGGCACCGGACCCCTTCACTTTTTCGGGAGCCGTACCGCTCTCCCCATGCACGGAAGGTGTGCGCAATGTCGGAGCGCCACCATCCGGCATTACATCCGAGGGAACATCCCCGCGATTCTCGCGTCCGTTATTCTTCCCTTTATGCCGCACCCCTTTGCCGGAACGGGCAGATGCTTTCTTCTCCTTGTCCTCTTTCTCTTTCCGGGCAGCCTCCTCCTTGCGGGCGCGCTCCTCGGCGGCGGCTTTCACCCTACGGGCTTTCTCTTCAGCTGCAAGCTGTTCCTTGCGGGCCTTTTCCGCCTCCGCTTCAGCCTCACGGCGTTGTTTCTCAGCCTGACGGGCCTCCTCCTTGCTACGCTTACGGGCAGCAGCTTCCTCGGCACGGGCCTTTGCAGCCTGTGCCTCTCGAGCTTCAGCCTCGGCTTTTGCGGCCTCTCGCGCCCTCTCGGAAGCCTCGGCTTCCGCCCTGGCTTTCTGTGCCGCAGCCTCACGGGCTTTTGCCTCGGCCTCGGCTTGCTGACGCGCCTGCGCTTCCTCCCGGGCACGACGCTCGGCTTCAATACGCTCTTTCCGCTCGGCTTCGCGGCGCGCCGCCTCGGCGGCCTCACGGGTGATTATACGGTCCAGTTCGGCATCTAATGCCGCCGCCTGCCTGGCCCGTTGGGCCATTATCTCATCAAGTTCCGCACGACGTCCCTTCAGAGAATCCACGAGCTGGGCCGTGAGATTCTGCTTCTTCTGCAACTCAGTTTTCTCGCGACCTAATTCCCGGGCCGACCGGGCCGACTGGGCGTGTAGCGATTCCAATTGCGAACGCCGCTGCTGAAGTACCTGCCGCAACCCGGCAATCTCCTCCTCTTTCTTTTTTCTCCATTTCCCGAACTGGCGCACAGCGTTCATACGCCTGTATGCCTGGGCAAACGACTTGGACGACAAAAGAAAGGCCATTTTAGAGGTCTGGCTACGCTTTCCTTGCGAGCGGCGCAATGCCTTGGCATATGTACGCGTTATCGTGGCAATCTGGGAGTCAAGCACACCTATTGAATCACCTACGGTCAGCACACGTCCGTTTAGAGAATCGATACGCTGGTTTATCACCGAGATTCGGCGGTTGCAGTCGCCAATCTCCCCCTCCACAAGGGCCAGGTCGTTCAGGCGGCGTTCGGTCTCGCGTGTGTTAAGGGCAATCTCCTTGCGGGTCTGCTGCATCTCGGCGGAATTGCGCTTCTGTTCGCGGCGCACATCGCCCGACGAACGTTCCTCATCAGCAGCCCGGCTCTGCGGTTTCTTATTCTTTGACGAAGATTGCCTGCCTTTCTTTCCGGATAACTTTTTCTTGGCGCGCTGCTTCGTACGTCCCGAGGTCTGTTCAGCGGGATAGGCCGCGGCCGAAAGCATAACGGCACAGTCGCCTGCCGATAAAGCGAGCAACACCGGAAGCAGTCCTACCAGCAATATCTTGAACCTAAGCCTCATATGCCTGTGAGGGATTTTAAAAGTTCAGACGTTACCTTGATACGCCGAGCCCCCGATGGCACTTTCCACTGGCGCGGGGTCATCTGCCGATTCCATCGCGCACCATTCACATCCCATTTTATCAATGCCTCCGCACCTATTGATGTGGTTGCGGCCGTTACCGCCGTCTCCGAGGCTACAGCCCCGCCGGCAGAATTCTTTGCGGCCCCATATGTAAGCACCACCTGTTTGTCGGCACCAGCCATGCATGTAGTGGTAAGCAGACTACCCGTCTCCGGGAGTGATGCGAAACCTATCTGTGCCATCTCGGGTTGCACCAATGGCACGATAAGGAGCGTCCCGTCAAGTTCCGAGAGGTTGAATTTAGAGGCGTCCGCAGGGGTGGCGGTAGTTCCTCCCGGCACGAACACGCGCCCCAACAAAAGATCCTGAAGATTTTCCAGATTGTAGCCGGAAGAACTAAACAACCGGTCTATACTTTCCGAGACATAACGCTTCTGCACCTTGGCATAGGCATGGACAGAGTCGTTATCAGCCGTCAGGTAGGCCACCTCGAACCCCAGCATACGGATGGATATACCGAGCCAGCGTCCACGTATCATCTGCACACGGGCCGAACATCCGAACTGCATCGGACGGCTTATCTCGATTTTCACCGGAATCTCCACCGTCTGCCAGTCCTTATAAGACGAAGCAAGGGCATCATATGCCTGTGTCGGCACAAAGGAAGCGGAAGGATGGATATTTTTTTGCTTACTCCCTGATTTACCGGCCCCCTTTTGGGCTCCGCAGGAAGCAAATATTAATCCTAAAGCTATAATCAGCAGGAATATATGGTATTTTTTCATTGCAAGGTAATATGGATGAACATATGGTTTGGCCGCCCGGCATAAGGATGGCTGACCAAAACCATCTTTATTATTCAAAGAAATGGGTCTTATATTTCACTTTCTTTTTCAAGAGAGCGTTTCCGGGATCGAGCTTCAAGGCTTCCTCCCAGAACTCAAGCGCCTCGGCAGGTTCGCCGCTCATATAATATATGTCGCCTGCATGGTGCCACACATCGGCCTGGGGATCCTCAGCCTCTATATCCACCGCCTGGTCGATATACTCCTTAGCCTTGGCATAGTCTTTCTTCTTGAAGAAAATCCAGGCATAGGTGTCAAGGAATGTATCGTTGTCAGGCTGGGCACGCACACACATCCCGGCATATTTCTCAGCCCTGTCAAGGTCTTTCCCTTCCAGCGACAGATAATATGCGAAATTATTCAGAGCCATCAGGTTGTCAGGGTTAAGCTCCAGCGCTTTTTCGTAGTAGGTAAACGCCGAGTCGGTATTCTCCTTATGGTGGAACACGTCCCCTATAGCCGCCATTACCTGCGACCTTTGCTCCCGGTCACTTTCAGGCGTGGCTGCAAGTGCCTTGCGGAAACTACCCATTGCGTCATCCCAGCGGTCAAGTTGCTCGTAGTTACCGCCGAGCATAAGGTTCAGCTGGCCGTCATCCGGGAAATAGTGCAAAGCGCGCTCACCCACCTCCGTGGATTTTGCATAATCATCGGCTGAATAATAAAGGCTCATCACCCCTAACCAGCGCCTTATGTCGGATGGTTCGGCATCAAGAGCCACCTCCTGCTGTTCGGCAGCGCCACGGTAATCCTCCAATGCCACAAGGTACGATGAATAGAGGTCGCGAATCTGCGGTTCATGCGGATGCTGAGTCAGCAGCACATCGAAAAGGTGCTGTATGCGCGGACGCTGTAGCGTGTCGGTATAGAGTTCGCGGATATAGCTTCCGAGCATCTCGAGCTTTACCTCCAGGTCGAGGGTCTCCATCTGCAATGCCTTGAATACTTCGCGGTCGTATGCTGCCGAATCCCCCCTGTTTTTATAGAATTCCGCCCTCTTATAGTATGCCAGCCCCGAGGTTGAATCCACCAGGCATGCACGGTCATAGTTGGCTATTGCCGAGTCAGGCAGCTGGAAAGCGGAATATACATCGCCGGAATATATGTAGAAGTTAGGGTTACGCGGCGATGCGATGCGGAATCGTTCAAGCTCACCCAGGGCCGAAGCCGTGTCTTTAAGCGCCATAAGCGCCCTCACCTTATGCGATGTAAGCCCTAAGTCAGGCCCTTCGGCGCGCTCTATGCGGTCGGTTACCATAACCGACTTGCGCAGAAGCAGGGAGTCGTTGCTCCCCATCAGCGCCTCGGCATATTTCAATGCCACATCCGAGTTGTTAGGGTTCAGGGAGTCAAGCGTCTGCCATACACGCACCGACTCGCCGCTATTTCCGAGACGGTCGTTAATCATGCCGTAGAATATGGCTCCGTAATAATCATCGGGATGCGCGTCGAAATGGCGGCGCATAAGATTATAGCCGCGAGCCGCATATGCCGTGTCCTGCTGCCCTAAGGCCATAATATAGTAACCTAACGTCAGGCCCGGCGCGGTGTCGGCGCTGTCAAGCGCCCACGAGGCCGAAAGAAGGTCGAAGAAGGCATCGTCACGCTCCTGCGAATTCTGCCTAAGCGCCTCCATGAAATAGTAATCAGCCTTACGGGCATCGGCACCGTCAGCCCATACCCGGGCCTTCCCCCGCGATTTATCGCCACGGGCGAAAGCAGGTAGGAAAGCCGCAGAAATGATTCCCAACACTGCGGCCAAGGCAAATATCCGGCTTAAATATCTCATCATTACAGGCCTATAAAAAACAACTTAGAGTGTGTTTGAATTTAGCTCAGGCCCGAATGGCCGAAGGCCCCGTCGCCTCTCTCTGTGCGGTCAATCTCCTCTACCGGCTCCCATTCCACACGGGTGTAGTCAGTTATCACCATCTGGCAGATACGTTCCCCATCGTTTATGGTAAAAGGCTCGTTGGAGAGATTTATCACTATCACTCCTATCTCGCCACGGTAGTCGGCATCCACCGTACCCGGTGTATTCACCAGCGAAATGCCGTTGCGCAGGGCCAGGCCGCTGCGCGGACGTATCTGGCACTCATAGCCATGAGGAAGCTGCATATACAGTCCCGTTGGGATAAGAGCCCGCCCAAGTGGCGGCAACACAACGGGTTCCTTCAGGAACGCACGGACATCCATCCCGGCCGAACCCGGCGTGGCATACGCGGGAAGGGGATGATGCGATTTATTTATGATTTTAACCTTGATTCTTTCCATAGCCTGTAAGCAGGGAGTTGCTACATGCCGATAAACCGGCCGAAGGCTCTAATCAATCGGCAGCGTAGACATAATTTCTGCAAAGATAGTTCATTTAAGGATGAGAACAAACTTTTATATATGTAAGTTTAACGGATTCCTTACTTATCGGCATGCCTGTCAGCCATATGCTTACCCCTTTGGATGGGTACATAAAAAAAATTACTCGTCGTCACGACGAATAATCTTCTTACCTTAAATCTAATACCATGAAAAACTGATGCAAAGGTATAGGTTTTATGTTTTATAGCATAGTTTTAAGGCAAGAAAATGCATTTTATTCACACAAATTAACAAACATCCGCCATAACCCGGACTTTTGTAAATATACATTCACATTCAATCGGACTGATCCACATCGTTGCGGATACGGATATTGCGCGGATGATGCTCTATTATCTCCTTCCGCAGGTGTGAGCGGTCGATGTTGAGATATATCTCGGTGGTAGCAATCGATTCATGGCCCAGCATCTGCTGTATGGCCCTGAGGTTGGCGCCACCCTCAAGAAGATGGGTGGCGAAGCTATGTCGCAACGTATGGGGTGATATTTTCTTTGCAATCCCTGCCGCAGAGGCAAGCTGCCGGATTATGGTGAAAATCATCTGCCTCGTAAGACGCGCTCCCCTGTTGCTGAGGAATACGATATTCCCCTCCCCGCGCGACACTGTCACATCCCCGCGAGGGCCCGCCACATATTCCCCTATTAGCTCTGCCGAAATCTCCGACATCGGCACCATACGCTCCTTGGCGCCCTTCCCGGCAACAATAAGATAACGCTCGTCAAGATATACTTTCGACAGTTCGAGATTAACGAGTTCCGACACTCGCAGACCGCAGCCGTAGAGGGTTTCCATGATGGCCCGGTTGCGCAATGCCGCCGGCGACCCGGCCGGAATAGCGGCAATCATATCGTCAATCTCCTCTACCGACAGCACCTCGGGCAGACGTGTGCCCGTACGTGGTTTTTTGAGCAGCAACGACGGGTCGGTCTCTATGAAATGTTCCAGACGGAGGTAGCGGAAGAGCGACTTTATGCCTGATATTACACGTGACTGGGAGTTTACCCCTATGCCGAGGTCGTGCAGTTCGGCAACGAATGTCTGGAGGGTATCATATGTCACATCGGCAAGAGTGGTTTCCTCCCGACATATGTAGGAAATGAGCTTGCGCACGTCATCTCTATAAGCCAACGCCGTATTGTCGGCAAGCCCGCGCTGCAATGTGAGATAGGCCAAATAGCCGTCCACGAGCCTGTCAATATCCTGAATCTCACGCATAAGCAGGGAGTAAGATAGGTTTTACTCCCTTTTCAAAAGAACAGGGAATAGGACTGTCTTGGTAAACCGGGGAGGATGCAAAGCAACCCCACATGTCCGTTTGAGAAATCCATTCCGTAGGGCATCGCCGCCGAGAGGTCGCGCCACATCTGCTTCATGCTGTCCTGCTGCCGCAGGTTTCTCATAAACACTACCACGCCCTCCGGCCGGTCGGACAAGGAAAGTATCATCTTACGCACCGCAGGCACAATCTCCGGGCGCATCTGGTTGAGCAGCACGAAGCTATCCCCTGCAGGCAGGAGGTCGAGACGTCGGTCCGACACCCATCTCAATCTTTTGGTCGACGGCACCGCACGTTCAAGGATAGTGTTTGTGACTTCATGGCCGTTACCAACCTCTATCACCTGCGCAGGGTTGAACCGACACAGAATCCTGAACAACAACCTCGCATCGGGTATAGCATAGTTAAAGCCAGAGAAGTTAACAGTCAGCCCTGTACGCCTCCCTTGCGGACAAAGGGAGTCTATCTCGGCATAGGCATAGTAATTGGCCTCGAACTCACGCAATACCTTTGTGATAAGATTAAAGGCAAACGGCGAATGTACGCCATAACCCCGGCTCGTGCGCCAACGTTTTATCAGTCCCATCTTTCAGGCAATTTAAGGTAGTTAACTTACTTTCAGGGAACTCACTTAGCGGTCACACCGCATCTGATTCAGACTTCTCATCGGAGGGCTTCCCGAGCCGCAGCATCGATACAGCCAATGCTGCGAACAGCAACACGTATATAGCTATGACGGCGGCTTTCGCAATACCCACGGTAGTACTTACCGAAGAGGGGCGGAACGACATCTCCACCATATGTGTCCCCGCAGGAATCCGTATAGCCCTAAGAAGATAGTTCACGCGCCCGATTTCGGCAGGCTTGCCGTCAATCTCGGCCTCCCAGCCCCACGGGAAGAACACCTCGGAGAAGACAGCCACACCCCCTCTTGCCGTGCTGGCGGAATAGGTCAGACGGTCAGGTGCATAGGAGGTCTCGAATATCGTATCGCCGGGCGATTTCGGCGATGCCGTTCCCAAAGTATTTGCAAAACGACGGTCGGCCACAGCCACCCGCGAGGGTTTGATGCGCGAAAGGGCACCCATCTCGGCGTCAGGAGTATCTACATAGCCGACCGAGTCAACGAACCAGGCATTTCCCAGCGCTCCGGGGTTCCGCGCCAACTGTCCGTCAGGCGCGATTATATACCGTGCGTTGAGCATATCAAGCACATTCCAGTCGGCCTCGGAGGGTTCCCCCTGAAGGAACGATGAGAGATGGCGGTCTATAAGGTCCTGGTAACGAGTGAGCTTGGCGGCATGGTACCCTCCTATCATCTTATGGTGGTAGGAAGGAGCGGCACTCTGGAAGCCGGGAATATCCATCACACGGAAATTCATCGCGGTGTCAGCCAGTATAGCGCGGTCGTTCTCCGACAGGGGGAAGGGGTCGGAAGCCGTAATCTCCGGGGTGCAGAACGAATCATGCGAAAGATAGCGTTTGTTTACCGTATAAAGATCCGCAAGCACCAAAAGCCCGACAACCGTCACGCCCATCCACGCCTTGGCACCCCGGTAGAGGGGAAGCATAACCGCACCGAAACCCAACAGGATAAACAGCAGGGAACGGAGCGAATCGGCCCGCACCATGCCTTGGCGGATCTCGGTAAGGGCGCCGGCTATGGCAGGATTATCTATAGACAAAGCTCTTATCATATCGGAGGGATATCCCATAGCCGAAAGCTGATAGGAGAGATATTGTGAGGTCTGCACATCACCCTCGGAAATCGCGGGGCCGTAGACCGCCGGAGCGAGCCATCCGAGCAGACAGAACGCGGCCGGTATGCCGAAACACCAATATATGGCCCGGCGGTAGCGCTTAAGGCCGTCAGGGGTAGTGAAAAGTTTGTGCAGGGCAAGCACGGCCAACACGGGGATGGAGAACTCGGCTATGACGAGTATCGACTCCACAGTGCGGAAACGTGAGTACATCGGCACATAGTCGATAAACAAATCGGTGAGCCATTGCAAGTTGCGTCCCATAGCCAGCAACACCGACAGCAGCGCGGTACACATCAGCGCCCATTTCACAGGGCCGCGTACTATAACGCACCCCAGCAATGCCAAAGCGAATATCAGCGCCCCGACATACACCGGGCCGTTGGTCGACTCCGGCTCGCCGAAATACTGGCTCATATATCCGAGGAACTGCTGCTCTTCCGGGCTCAGCCTATAATCCTCGGCCACCTCTTGGGCACCGTCTATATCCAGCACCGACATGGCCTGCATCTGCCCCTGGTGGGGACGGCCCGATGCACCACCCTTTACGTTAGGGATAAGGAGCGTGAACGACTCGGCTCGTCCATAAGAGTACTGCGTTATATAGTCACGGTCAAGCCCCGAGGTCTTCTCCCCGGCAGAAGCCGTGTCGGTAGAAGTAAGCTCGGAATGGGCGCCGCGCATCGACTCCTTCGAGTACTTGTATGTATTATATAGGTTGGGGAGATTTGCACAGACCGCCAGAGTAGCCGCCACAGCCAGCGATGCCGTAGCCTTTCCCCACCGGGCGAGACGTCCGCCGCGCACATCGCGGAAGAAATATCCTATCACCAAGGCCAATATCACCAGCAGGAAATAATAGGTCATCTGCACATGGTTGCTCTGTATCTGCATCATGGCGAACAGCGCAGCCAGGGCACCCCCGGTGAACCAACGTCCGCGATAGGCCATAACCACGCCCGCGATAGTAGGCGGGATATATGCCAGGGTCACGAACTTCCAGATATGCCCGGCCCCGATTATTATTATAAAGTATGTGGAGAATCCCCACGCCACAGCTCCGATAAGGGCGTAATACCATCGCAACCTCATGGCCATCAGCAGTATCAGCATACCCGCCATCATCATGAACAGCAGGTTCGAGGGGGAAGGAAGCCCTGCCCCGTAAACCGTTGAAATCCAATCAAACAAATCGTTTGACGGATATGAAGGGGAAATCTGGAACGTAGGCATGCCGGAAAACAGCGAGTTGGTCCATCGCGGCTGTTCGCCTCCATGTTCCTCCACCCACTCCTGCGCCTCATGCCCGATGGCGGCGCCCTGCTGCATATCATGCTGGCGCAGTTCGTTACCCATCGAAGCATCAGGGTAGAAGAAAGCTATGGCTATCAGGGCGATAGCAGCCAACGCCACGAAGAAGCCCCATACCTGCGGCATCTTCACCGCCTCGGTTATCTTTCGGGGAAGTTCACGCATAGAGGCCGCAAAGCGTCCCCCGTCTGTTTCCTTTATATCTACCATTGTTTTGGGATAAGTAATATCTACGATATGGTTCAATCTGCAAAATTAGCGATTTTTTCGTAATTTTGCATACCGTGAAATGAGGACGTTAAGAAACTATATCTACCACTGCCCGGAGAGTTACCTGCGGTTGCTTTGGTTAATCTCCCTGGCAATGATAGCCACGGCCTTCGGCCTGTGGCAGTGGTTCACGCCCCTACAGATTGACGACCTGGCCTTCCAGGCGTATTTCAACTATTTCGCCGACAAGGCGGGAGGCCACACATTCGGCGCATGGCTCGACTATTCGATGTGGTATAGGGGGGACACCAACGGTAGGCTGGCAAATTATCTGGCGCCGGTGGCAACGCTGTTTCTTCCCCGATGGCTGTTCGCCATCCTTACGGGGATTGCCGTGGCATGGATTGTCGCCGCCACCGTAGGACTGTCACAGCAAGGAAGCAACAAAAATCCACGTTTCACCCTTTGGCTGACATGGATTTTTTGGCCGGGGGTGCTGACACTTTGGCCATGGCGCGATGATCTGACCCTCCCGGACTATGCACTGAACTATATCTTCGCCACGGCCGTCGACCTGGCATACCTGATTGCGTGGCTTCGCGCCATTGACCGCCGTATGCCTTCATGGTGGCTCATATGGGCACTCCCGGCGGCATTGGCGGGAGGGATGATGCATGAGGGGCTGGCCCTACCTATGCTCGGCGCCTGCGTCATAATCGCGATTACGCGCAAGATGAGAATCCCCCCTATGGCATGGGTGCTGTTAACTGTATTTCTCGCGGGCACTCTCGAATCTGCACTTTCGCCGGGAATATGGGAGCGCGCCAGGCAACAATCATCGGCATTTACCATTTTGGGGAACCTGACAATCGCTGTCAAACATTGCACACTGCTCGTCCTACTGACAACGATATGCCTCTGCATGTCATTTACAAGACGTCGGCGCCGGAACCTGCTTGCCATCATGCGACGTCCGGCATTCGCTATATGCGCCCTCAATGCTCTCGGCGGCGCACTTATATGCTTCCTATTCGACTATGCCGCACCCCGTTACGGCTGGGTCTCCCAGATATACTCAACAATCTGCTTAGGGATGCTGTTACATGAGCAGCGGCACACCCCCTCCCTCCGCGCATGGGCTTTGGCCCTAACATTATACACCGCTACCTGGATTTTATACGGGGGCATAATCTCATGGCAAAAAGATGTTTACGATGAGGATAAAGCTCTGCGCGCAGAGCTTTACACCGTGCCGTCCGGCACGGTGTACCACGATGTGATTACCAAAAAAGGTATGCCTTTATGGCTGCTCAGGCTCCCTACAGCCGGATTCTGGGGAAGTGCTTTCCAGCATGCCTGCTTCAACCTGCGATACCGGCATGGCAACAAACCTTTCGCTGTATTGCCCGAAGCCATGGACGGATTCATTTCCACGGATTCCATTCCAGGCTCGGCGAGGATGACCTTGTGGAACGGCTATTACGTTGGCGCAGAAAGGCCCAAGACACTCCCGGGGCGGGAATTCCGCGAATACCTGTTCAGCGTGACAGATTCGTCAGGCAAAACTACACAAGTTATCACGCAAGGATGGCCTTTCACCGCTCGTGACGGCAATATCTACATGTTTTATGGTCGAATTTCGTGGATGCCTGAAAATGCGGTACGTATCGACCTGGCAGAATAACATATGACACTTATTTATAAGCTACTACATAAATTCTATACTTTCTTTTCCACTCCATTGCGGAAAGAGGGAGCGTTTGTGATTGCCATAACGCTGCTGCTTGCCATCCCTACGGCAATAATGTTTACCATATCGGGGGGTGACACAAAAAAGCTGCTCATATCATCGCTGTGCCAAGGGTTCGTATATGCCTGGTGCGTTGCTTGGCTCCCCACACTCACCCGCCGCAGATGGACGTCGTGGCTACTATTAATATTAGCCGCCATAGCGGCATTTCTCGAGGGGACATTCCTAATAATCGGAAGGAAACCTTTCTCGCCCGAAACCCTGACACTCGTGCTTGAAACCGATTCACGCGAGGCCGCAAGTTTCGCCCACCAGTTTGTTACCGCCGGGAAGATTGCCGGAGTTGCGGCACTTGCCTTAATATCGGGATTTTTGGTATGGTTCGGTGCAAAAACGAATCTTCGACAGAGGTTCATGCCACAGAGTGGGAAAAAGCTACGTATAGGGCTCATATGCGCGGCAGCGGCGGCTTTTTGTTTCGGCACATTGCGACTGACATCGTTGTGGAGCGGATTCATGGTTGCCGATTTGCAACAATTTGAGAACTGGACTACACGCCGAAGCCCTTATGGATCCGATTTTTTCCGTTTCCAAGAAATAACCTTGGGCGATGCGGCCACCAACGTGCCGTTTACCCTTTGGGGACTCTACCTCAACACACGCGAACTACCCACATGGGAGTCATATCAGCGCAAGGTCATCGCAACACCGACAGAACGCTTCACCGAAGCTGATTCTGTGAATATTGTAATAATAATCGGCGAATCGTTCATAAAAGGACACAGTTCGCTCTACGGCTATCCCCTACCTACAAATCCGCGACTTCAACAGGAGGCCGATTCAGGGCGTCTGGCAGTATTCACGGACTATATCTCATCGGCCAACCTCACCTCTTCCTCGCTCCGCAACATGCTGAACCTTAACTCTGCCGGAGACGGAGAGCCATGGTACGAATCGGCATATTTCCCCTTGGTAGCAGCCCGTGGCGGCTGGCGCGTACATCTATACGACAACCAGGTGACCGCCCCGAAATATATCGTTGACGTGCAACTCTCGGCATTGATACGTAGCCGGCTGCTGATGGAGGAGTGCTACCAATGGGCAACCGATTCACTCGACCGCTACGATGGCGACTTTATAAGCCGCGTCAACCGGGAACACCCTTTTGACGGCTCAACAGGCAATCTTGACATCTACCATCTATACGGACAACATTTCGCCCCTGCCGACCGCTATCCCTCCGAAGCAGGTTTCGACCGATGGACGGCTGACAGCCTTCCATACGACCGCCCTTGGCTCACCCCGCAGAAACGACAGACCATCGCCGAATACGACAACGCCACCTTCTATAACGATTCGGTCATCGCCTCGATAATGCGGCGTTACCGCGACACCCCTACGATAATGCTATACTTCTCGGACCACGGCGAAGAGATGTACGATGCCTCCGACTGCTCCGTGCGCAACGAACCCTCGGGCGACATCGCCGGATGGCTGCGCCGGCAGTTCGAGATTCCCATGTTCATCTGGGCCTCAGACAGCTACAAAGCCCTGCGCCCCGCGAAATGGCAGTCAGTCCTGAAGGCCGTAAACCGCCCGGGGATGCTCGACAATATCGGCCAGACAGCACTATCCCTCGCAGGCGCCACGTCCTCCCCATTCTATAATCCGCGCCGCGACATCCTCTCCCCGGCCTACATCTGCCCTCCGCGCATCACCGTGACCCGCTCGCTCGACTACGACAGCATCAGACATGGCCGTATGTCAAAGGAATGAACTCTGACACCACTCAATTTGACACCCAGGATATGTATATCAACCAATGATCAACCAATGGGTTTAACAATTTCCACGCGCATACCGAGTGCAGCTATAATCCGATAAAAAACAGTGACACTCGGAGTTATGAACCCATTTTCAATCCTTGATATATATGATTTTGTAACATTTAGTTTAGCAGCCAGTTCGCTCTGGGTCATATGCATTTCACGCCTACTCTCACGCAGCATCTGGCCTGTATAAAAGGCTTCGGCCTCTTCTACGGACTTATCCCATTCGGCAGTTCCAACCTTGCCGAAAGTGGCCTCAAGAACGGGTGTGTAATCCCGAATCTTGTTCTCTTCTATATTCTTCATATTCTACTTTTATTTTTAGAGCCTTGTTAATTTCGTTCCTTGGAGTCTGCTGGGTCTTTTTTTGAAACCCATTAAACAACACCACAATATTCCCTTTATCAAATATAAAGAACACACGATAGATATTACCACCCCATGAAGTTCTTAATTCGTAAAGGCCATCCTGTATTAATTTCACATATTTTACAGAAAGTCGCGGTTGAGTGGCAAGCAACAGTAATCCCTGTTTAATCTTAAACTGCGTCTTATCATCAAGAGTTTCCATAAACTCCTCAAAATATCCGCCATATGTGGTAATCCTCCTTTCCATGGAACAAAGTTATACAAAAGTTTTAATATCCTACAACTTTAAGGCCCGAAAAGTTCCCTTTCTTTCAAAAATATATCATTCCACATTCCATATGCAGCAGCGGGACTATCTGTTTTTCAACAAGATAGTCCCGCCGTTGCATTTTGCATGGAAACGGGAGCAGTGACGTCCGCAATTTCCGGCCATCCGGGCAGACGTCGCTTCCAACGTCTCTATGGAGATTTCTAATCCCGCCACGGCATATGCTGTTACCTTAACAACACATACGCCCGGGGATAAGTTTCTAATTCTACGCAATTTAACTATGAGCCGCCTCAGGAAGTTCCACATCGGGATAACGGAGCGTTATATAGTGGCGCACAAGCGCCACGGCATCTTCCATAGAGATTGACCCCGAATCCAGGCACAGGTCATAGGTGGCGGCATGCCCCCATTGACGGTCGGTATAGAAATTGTAATATTCGGCACGCAGCTTGTTACTCTTCTCGGCAAGCTGCCGGGCGGCCTTTGGATTATCGCAGTCGCCACGCTCCAAGATGCGCCGCACACAAATATCAATAGGTGCATGCACGAAAAGACTGATAACACGTGCAGTAGGATGGTTGCGCAGCACATAGTCGGCAGAGCGTCCCACTATTACACACGACCCCTTGTCAGCCAACGAGTTTATCATCGTGGCAATATCCCGGTAAAGGGACTCATCAGATATGGACGAGGCGGTGTACCACGGCATAGGGTTATAACCCAGATTGAAAGCCATCGAACCGGACACGAAAGTCGGGAACTTCTCATCGCTACGTTCGAAAAACGACACATCCATCCCCGCCATGCGGGCAGCCTCCAGCAGCAGCCGCTTGTCGTAGAACTCAAAACCTAACGTTTCGGCAAGCCTGCGCCCAAATTCACGTCCGCCACTACCGAACTGGCGCCCTACGGTTATAACTATGTTATTGTCACTGTCAACCATAATATCATGCAATAGGATTATTCTCAATAGAAGCGAACATCTCCATGTCCTCCTCCGGGGAATTGCCCCGGGTGGTAAGGAGGTCGCCCACCATGGCGCCGTTCACACCGCCGGTGAGCATCCGCTCGGTAGCCTCGCGGCTAAGCCGCGCACGGCCTCCGGCGAACCGTATGCTCATATCGGGAGCTACCAGGCGCATCAATGCAGCCGAAGCCACAACCTCGCGCTCCCCTAAGATGGGCTGCGATTCCAAAGGCGTCCCGGGAATAGGGATGAGCAGGTTCAAGGGAAGCGACACAGCCCCGGCCTGACGGGCTTCGCGGGCCAGTTCAAGGCGCTGCCGCATGGTCTCACCCATACCGATGATACCCCCCACGCATAGTTCCATCCCCACCTCGGCAGCCATAGCGATAGTGCGCAGTTTGTCGGCACGTGTGTGCGTTGTGCATAGGGTCGGGAAATATGATTCGGCCGTTTCAAGATTACAATGGTAGCGGCGTACGCCTGCATCATACAGCGCCTGCAGCTCCTCCCTGTTCAGCAGCCCCATGGATGCACACAGACGCACTCCCGGTTCGCGCCTACGGGCCTCATCGTACATCGCGGCGAACACACGTATATCCTTCATCGGCACCTTGCGCCCGGAGCATACCATAGAATAGCGCTGCACACCGCGCACGGCACAATCATGCAGGCCGCGAAGAAATTCATCTTCCGGGCAGAAATCATATTCGCGGCAGCCGGTATGGTGCGTACCGGCCTGCGAACACCATTTGCAATCCTCGGTGCATCGCCCCGATCGGGCATTTATTATAGAGCAGGTCTGTATCTCCGGGCCGCAACGTCGCAACGCCACCCTGCCGGCGGCATCGCACAGCGGCGCCAAATCCTCATCGTCACCGATAGAGAGCCATAAAGCCTCCGCATCGTCCACACTTGCGGGAACTCCTTCCAAAGCCCCGGATTCAAGCCTTTTTAATAATTCAAAATCCATTTTATACCGTTAACAATACACAAAAGTACAGAAAATTTTGCAGGTCGGAAAAAAAATCGTAACTTTGTGCCGGGTAAGTCCTACACGACCAGCTCCCCCCGAACTCCGTCAGGTCTTGATCGAAGCAGCGGTAGGGGGTCGTAGCGGTGCGATGTAGTCAGCTTACCCTTTTTTAGTTTATTGACCGCTAACATTCATATTTACCACTTTACCACGATGTCGATTGACGATATAGTAGCACAGGGCGTGGCCCGTGCCGTTAAGGAACTCTACGGCGTGGAAGCCGACCCCAAGGGGATAGTACCCCAGACCACACGCAAGGAATTCGAAGGGAATCTCACCGTCATGGTATTCCCCTGGGTGAAAGCCGCACGTAAGGCTCCCGAGGCCGTGGGACAGGAAATCGGGCAATGGCTGGTTGACAACGAACCCGCCGTTGACCGCTTCAACGTAGTCAAAGGGTTTCTAAACCTCGTCATCGAACCCTCGTTCTGGAGTTCGGTACTCGAGCATATCGCCACCACCGACAATTACGGCATAACACCGGCTACGGACGCCTCCCCGCTGGTAATGGTGGAATACTCATCGCCCAATACCAACAAGCCCCTACACCTCGGCCACATACGCAATATCCTCCTGGGCTTCTCCCTGTCACAGATATTGAAAGCCTGCGGCAACCGCGTGGTAAAGACCAACATCGTGAACGACCGAGGCATACACATCTGCAAGTCGATGCTCGCATGGAAGAAATGGGGCAACGGCGCCACTCCCGAATCAACCGGCAAGAAGGGCGACCATCTTATCGGCGACTTCTATGTGCTTTTCGACAAGAAATATCGCGAGGAAGTGAAAGCGCTCGTAGCCTCGGGGATGTCGGAGGATGAGGCCAAGGAGAAATCTCCCCTCATGGAGGAAGCGCGCCACATGCTCCGTCTCTGGGAACAGAAAGACCCCGAGATACGCTCGCTGTGGCAGATGATGAACTCGTGGGTATATGCCGGATTCGATGAGACCTACGCCCGTATGGGAGTGGATTTCGACAAGATATATTACGAGTCGGACACTTATCTCGAAGGGAAGGAAAAGGTTCTCGAAGGGCTGGAGAAAGGCATAATGTACCGCAAGGAGGATGGCTCCGTATGGGCCGACCTTACCGATGCCGGACTCGACCACAAGCTGCTGCTCCGCTCTGACGGCACATCCGTGTACATGACCCAGGATATAGGCACGGCCAAACTCCGCTTCCAGGACTATCCGATAGACCGCATGATATATGTCGTCGGCAACGAGCAGAACTATCACTTCCAGGTGCTGTCACTCCTCCTCGACCGTCTCGGCTTCAAATGGGGCAAAGACCTGGTACACTTCTCCTACGGCATGGTAGAACTCCCCGAGGGGAAGATGAAGAGCCGCGAGGGCACGGTGGTAGATGCCGACGACCTCATGGACGAGATGGTTTCCACAGCCCGCGAGGTTTCGCGCGAACTCGGCAAGCTCGACGGCCTGTCTCAGCAGGAGATTGACGAGATTTCCGAGACCGTCGGACTTGGCGCCCTGAAATACTTCCTCCTCAAGGTGGATCCACGCAAGAACATGATGTTCAACCCCAAGGAGTCAATCGACTTCAACGGCAACACAGGCCCTTTCATCCAATATACCTACGCCCGCATGCGCTCCGTGCTGCGCAACGCCGCCGAGAAAGGGATGGCAACCTCGGAATACACCGCCGTACAGCCCTGCGACCGCGAGATAACGCTTATACAGACCCTCGCCGACTTCCCCTCCACAGTGGCCGAGGCCGGACGCACATTCTCTCCGGCGCTTATAGCCAACTATGCCTACGAGCTTGTGAAGCAGTACAACCAGTTCTACCACGACTGTCCCGTGCTGCGCGAGGAGGACACCGCCAAACGCTCCCTGCGCCTGGCCCTGACCGAGGTATGCGCCCGCACGGTAAGCACCGCCATGGCGCTTCTCGGAATCCGTGTGCCCGAACGCATGTAATCCGCCTGTAGCCTGAAGACAACAATAAACCAACCCGGTTAAACGTTTGTATATACTACAGGTCTAATAAAAAATCACTCTCACTTTTATATAAGAAATATGAACAACTATTATCAGCCCAGACAGGACACCCGGCCTCAATATTGGCAGCAGCCCTCGGGCATGAGCCTCGACCAGCAAGTGTCGCAGGTTATGAAGAAGGTCTATATAAAGATGTTTCTCGCCCTGTTGGTTACAGCAGCCACCTCGGTGTTCGTAGCGGTTTTCCATACAGACTTCTCGCTCTATCTTGCCACCAACCGCTGGCTCTATTGGGGTCTTGCAATAGTGGAAATCGGCCTGGTTCTCTGGATTTCGGCCCGTCTCAACAAACTGGCTCCTGCCATGGCTACCGGCCTGTTCTACCTATTCGCCATTGTCAACGGCCTGACACTGTCCATAGTATGCCTGGCCTTCTCGTATGCCTCGCTGTTCAAGACATTCCTCATCTGTGCCGGCACATTCGGCGCCATGAGCGTCTACGGCTACTTCACCACCCGCGACCTCACAAAGATAGGCTCGTTCCTCTACATGGCTCTTTTCGGCCTGCTGATCGCGCTGGTAGTGAACATCTTCTGGGCAAACTCCGTGTTTGACTGGATTATCTCCGGCGCCGGGGTGCTGATTTTCATCGGCCTCACCGCCTATGACACCCAGAACATCAAGCGCCTTGCCGCCGCCAACCCCGGAATAGCCTCGCAGAACATAGCCACCTGGGGCGCCCTGTCGCTCTACCTTGACTTCATAAACCTGTTCATCTACCTACTCCGCTTCTTCGGCGCCTCGCGCGACTAAACACAACCCAAACAACGGAGCCCCCATACATGTGTCGGTGTGTCAAAAATGAATTTTGACACACCGCTTCTGTTATTAACACTTTTGGCAATGGAGACTTAAATGAGGCGCCGGATGGTAGTGGCGCCGGACCTCCGGGACGGCAGGCCACCAGAAGAGGCGGA
>CAJUBM010000010.1 GCA_910584735.1 uncultured Muribaculaceae bacterium | reverse complement strand
CACTATAAAGTTACCATTGCCAAAAGTGTTATATAATAGAAGCGGTGTGTCAAAAAATGGATTTTGACACCCCCCATGTAGGTCGGTTATTACCTGTAAGTTTCACATTTTGAGGTCGGAGAATCGGGTGATGCGGCGCAGGTAGTGGTCTAAGAGGATGTTGCGGCGTTGGAGGGGTTCGCGGAGGATATTGCGGCTGGGATGGGTGGTGTAGCTGCGGCGCATCTTGCGGAAATCGCGGTGGGCGCGCAGTATGGCGTTGGCGTTGGGGAAATCGAAGGTAAGTATGAATTTGGCCCATGCCACGGTGTCAAGTAGCCGACGGCGCAGAAGGGTAGGGAGCAAGTCTTTTTCCGGGAGGTTCTTGTGGAGCAGCAGCAGGTTGTTACGGAAGTTGAGGTAGGTTTTGCGTGGATTGGAGGCCGGGAGGCTTCCCCCGCCGAGATGGAACACGTGTGAGGATGGGACTACGGCGATACTCTTGCCGAGCAGGTGTATTCGCCAGCAGAGATCGATTTCCTCCATATGGGCGAAGAATCCCGCATCCAGTCCTCCGGCTTCGATGTAGAGCGCCGTAGGCACCATCAGAGCGGCCCCAGTGGCCCAGAAAATTTCTCTTTCATTGTCGTACTGCCCCGTATCGGTCTCTACCTTGTCGAATATGCGCCCCCGGCAGAACGGATAGCCGTTACGGTCAATGAAGCCGCCGGAAGCGCCGGCATACTCAAACTTCTCCGGCTCTTTATAGCTAAGTATTTTGGGCTGGCATGCCCCGCAGCCGGGATGCGATTCCATGTAGTCAACCAACGGTTCCAACCATCCCTGAGGGGTGCTGACATCGGAATTTAGCAGCACGGTGTATCTGTATCCCTTTTCGAGCGCCCAGGCCAGGGCCTTGTTGTAGCCTTCGGCGAAGCCATAGTTTTCAGGAAACCGGAGTATTTCTGCCTGGGGGAATTCCTCACGAAGCACGGACAGGGAGTTGTCGGTAGAACCGTTATCGGCTACAATCACACGGCCATAGGACGGATTCGTCCCCTTTAGTACGCTCGGAAGAAATTCGCGGAGCAGTTTTTCGCCGTTCCAGTTAAGTATTATCACGGCGCATGGTGGCAGTGTACTATGATTGGTTTCCATTGTTGTTTGCTTTCAGGTTGTCTTTTTCTTCGGGAAAGGCTACAGCATGTTTCCAGCGGTTGTGCGACCATAGCCACGATGCGGGGTCGCGCATTATAGTGGCTTGTAGCAGGGTGGCATATCTTTCCGTGATTTCCCCGGATGGCAGAGTTGCCGGGGAATCGGTGATTGTGGCCATCTTTATGTGGTAGCGGCCCCGGCCTATGCGGTGCATATCCCAGTAAACCACTGCGGCGTCCAGCCGGCGAGCCACGGTCTCCGTGCCTGTAATCATGGCCGTGGGGTGGTTTAGGAAATCTACTATATGCCCCGGGTCTCCCGAGGACGGGTGTTGGTCGCTCATGAAACCTGTGACAGTCGGTATTCCACGTTTCTGATAGCGCATAAGGTCAAGGAAGGCTACTTTTTTAGGAAGTGACACGGCCCCGAAGCGCGAGCGTAGTTTCAGCATAAGAGCATCGGCCCAGTCGTTGCGCAACGGACGGTAAATCTGGCAGAACTGTGCGTCAACGCCCGGTTGCAGCTTGCTCCAGAGTGTTATCGAGGGAGCCCATTCCCAGTTGAAACAGTGGGAGAAGAACGCCACAACGGGGCGCTTCTCGTTAAGCCATCTGTCAATACGGACTATATCGGATGGCTCGAACGTCATGCGCCGGCGCATCTCCTTGTCACTGATATGGAGCAATTTTATGGTTTCCACCACCTGGTCGGCGAAATTGTGATAGAATCTACGGGCTATGCCGTTGATTTCTCTTTCTGTTTTGTCGGGAAAGGATGAGCGGAGGTTGCGGAATATTATTTTCTTGCGGTAGCGTATGAGATGGTAGAGAATGACGAACGCGATATCAGACAGCACGTATAGCACACGCAACGGTATCCATGCGAGCATGTGCAGCAGGGCGTCCAAAGGAAGGTATTTCCAATTGCGGCGTGTGGTTGTCATTATTTTATTGTTATGTTATCGTGTAGTGACTGTTTCTCCGTAGATACATGGGTCTTCGCCGGGGCGGCACTCAACATCGAGCAGGCGTACCGGGATGATTGTATTCTCGGCGTCATGTGGCGCCTTTGCTTTGACTTTTAGATAGTTGTCGGTGTGCCCGCTCATGAAGCCGTGGCTGTCAGCGGTTTCGAAAAGCACCTGTCGTACGGTTCCGATGAATGATTTCGCGAACGTCTCCACTTTCTGCTGCGAAAGATGCAGCATAATATCGGCCCGGCGGTGTTTCTCCTCCTGGCTTACAACGTGGCTTATCTCGAGAGCCTTTGTGCCGGGGCGTTCGGAATAGGGGAATACATGAAGCCGCGTTATGGGGAGTGACTTCACAAATTCAAACGAACGTTGGAATTCCTCATCTGTTTCCCCACGCGCTCCCACTATGAGGTCCACGCCTATAAACGCATCGGGTATCGCGGCTGCGATACGCTCTATACGGCTGCGGAACAGGGCCGTATCGTAATGGCGGTGCATGAGTTTAAGCACCGTGTCCGATCCGCATTGCAGGGGTATGTGGAAATGGGGCATAAACGCGCGTGATGAGGCGCAGAAGTCGATTATCTCATCGGTGAGCAGGTCGGGCTCTATTGACGAGATACGGTAGCGGTCGATGCCCTCCACGGCGTCAAGGGCGCGTATAAGGTCAAGAAACGTCTGCCGTTCAGGGCTTTCGCTTCGTTTCCCGAAGTCGCCGATGTTTACACCCGTAAGAACAATCTCGCGTCCACCTTCGGAAGCAGCTTCCTCTACCTGCTTTATAAGTTGGGCTACTGTGGCCGAACGGCTGCGGCCACGGGCTGCGGGGATTGTGCAGTAGGTACACCAATTGTCGCAGCCGTCTTGTACCTTCAGAAAATACCTCGTGCGTTCTCCGCGCGAACATGATGGGGAGAATATGGTCATCTCCTTTGAAGGTATAACTTCGTTTACGGGCGTATGTTCCCTGATGAATTTGTCGAGCAGCGTGGCGAGTTGAGCCTTCTTGTCACTTCCGGCTACTACTGCCACTCCCGGCAGGTTTATCGCTTCATCCGGGTTAAGTTGTGCATAACATCCTGTTACGATTATGGCGGCATCAGGGTAGCGGCGGTGGAAGGAACGGATTGTCTGCCGGCATTTCTTGTCGGCCAGGGCGGTTACAGAGCATGTGTTTACCACTATTATATCGGGAGTCTCACCCGGGGCGACCCGATAGATTCCCCTCTCTGCCAGTTCGTTGGCCACAGAGGAGGTCTCCGAGAAATTCAGTTTGCAGCCGAATGTATGATAGAGGGCTTTCAGTGTGCCGAATGTGGCATTTGAAATCATTAAGTTTCAGAAATATAAGAGTCCTTGAATCCGAGGAAGTACAGTACGCCGTCAATACCTATGGTGGATATTGACTGACGTGCAGACTCCTTTACTTTGGGCTTGGCGTGGAAGGCTATACCAAGTCCGGCAGCCGACAGCATCGGGAGGTCGTTAGCGCCATCGCCTACTGCGATTGTCTGTGCTATGTCGACATTCTCAACCTGTGCGATGAGTTTTAGAAGCTCGGCTTTGCGGCGTCCGTCAACCACTTCCCCCACATAGCGCCCTGTGAGTTTGCCGTCTTTTACTTCGAGTTCGTTGGCATACATGTAGTCGAACCCGAACTTGCGCTTAAGGTAATCCCCGAAGAAGGTGAACCCGCCCGAAAGGATTGCCGTCTTATATCCGGCGCGTTTCAGCACCTCCATCATCCTTCCTACTCCCTCGGTGATTGGGAGATGTTCGGCTATACCTTCCATAACGCTGACATCAAGTCCTTTGAGCAGCCCCACTCGTTCACGGAAACTCTCGGTGAAGTCAATCTCCCCGCGCATGGCTCGTTCGGTGATTTCACACACCTTGTCGCCCACGCCTGCGCATTGTGCAAGCTGGTCGATGCACTCGGTCTGTATGAGTGTGGAATCCATGTCGAAACATATCAGACGGCGGCATCGGCGGTACATATTATCCTCTTGCAGGGATATGTCGAAATCCTCGTCTGCGGCGATGCGTATGAAGCGGCTCTGCATCTCCTCGCGGTCGGCAGGGGTGCCGCGCACGGAAAATTCTATGCATGCCTTCGCCTGGTGTTCCGTAGATGTGCTGTCGTCTGTCAGCGGCGGACGTCCTGTAAGTCGCTGTATGGCATCGATATTCAGTCCTTGTTCGGCAACAATCTCGGATACGAGCGCTATGTGACGTGCCGTAAGCTGGCGTCCGAGCAGGGTTATAATCCATCGGTTCTTTCCCTGTCGTTTCACCCATGAGTTGTACTCGCTTATAGAGATGGGTGTGAAACGTATTTTTACCTGGAGGTCGTAGGCTTTGAAAAGAAGATCCTTCATTATCTCTCCCGATACCTCCGAGGTAGTGCGGAAGAGTATGCCTAACGAGAGGGTATGGTGGATGTCGGCTTGCCCGATGTCAAGCACAGTCGCATCATATTTGGCGAGAATGGCCGTCAGCGCGGCGGTTACGCCGGGACGGTCCTGGCCCGATATATTTATAAGAATCAGTTCGAGATTCGGCTGTGGTATCTGGTTGCTCATTTTACCCTGATTTTGTCGCCTGGCTGGAGGTTTTTCCCTTTCTTCCCGTTCAGACGTTCGAGTTCCTTTACGGTAGTGCCGTTACGCTTGGCTATACGGGAGAGGGAGTCACCCGGTTTGACAGTGACTGTCTTGGGCTGCTTTTTCTTTGATTTCGCGGCCTTTTTCCCGTTTTTGGATGCGGTGGCTTTTTTTGTGGATTCCTGTGAATGTGATGCCTGTGCTTCCTGTTTCTTGCGTGATGCCTGGAATGAGCCGGCTACCTGGTCCCCGGCCTGGGAGGTGGATGCCTCCGTGGTGGCTTGGGCGGTCTGGGATTGTGCATCGGCGGTCTGTTGTGGGGCAACGGTGTCAGCGGCAGGCGCAGTGTCTGCTCCGGGGGACGTAGTCTGTGCTGCTTCGGGATTTTTAACCAACAGATTGTCATCCTCCTGTGGCTGAGGCTGCTCCGAGGGCTTGAATACACGTTTGGTGGTGATTACTTTCAGCTTTTGTCCGCGCCGTGGTTTGGATATGTTGCCGTTGGCATGCTTCAGGCTCCATAACGAAACACCGTAACGGCGGGCGATGGAGGCCATGGTCTCCCCTTTCTTTACTTTGTGATAACGGACTTGCTCGGTGGTGACCCATTCGCCGTTCTGGCCGGAGGCATCACTTATGGCTGCTTCTTGTTCCTCCGAGGCCGGTTCTACCACTTCCCGGCGGGCATATTGGTCTGCATTGTGGTTTATAATGGCGTCCTCGCTAATTATATAGGAATAGACCTGGTTGGCAGGGAGTACGAGCGAATATTCACGTATATCGCCGGGTATGACATCCTGGCGATACTGTGGATTAAGTATCTTTAGTTCCTCTATGGGAACCTGGAGTATGTCGGAAATCTGCTGGAAGTGTACGCGTTTGTTCACGTGTACGGAGTCGGTGATTATAGGACGTTTTGCCAACGCGGGGGAGATGTTGTGCTTGTTGTAATAGGTCATTACGTATGTGGCGGCGATGAATCCCGGCAGATAGCCGCGTGTCTCACGGGGCAGATAGGGGTATATCGCCCAAAAGTCCTTTCTCTCGGCATTGTCTTCCGAGGCTCCGGCGCGGCGCAGGGCTTTGTTGACATTGCCGGGGCCGCAGTTGTATGCCGCTATAGCCAGCGACCAGTCATGATAGATGTCGTATAGCTGACGCAGGTAGCGTGTGGCGGCATCCGTTGAGCGTATAGGGTCGCGGCGTTCGTCAACGAGGGTGTTCACCTCCATTCCCAGACCTCGGGCCGTGGGGAGCATAAGTTGCCAAAGGCCGGTTGCACCGGCGCGTGACACGGCGTTCGGATCGAGCGCCGATTCGATTATCGGCAGATACTTAAGTTCGTGTGGCAACCCCTGCCGTTCGAGTGCTTCCTCGAAAATAGGCATATAGTAGAGGCTCATCCCGAGCATTGTCTCCACCAACGAGCGGCGGCGCTGCGTGTAGAGGTCGATGTACTGGCGTACCACTGAATTGTAGGGCATCTCTATGGTGGTGGGGATGGCTCCGAGGCGTGATATGAGTTCCTCTTCCGATACTTCTACATCGGGGCGCGATTCCACTCCCTGGTCAAGGGCGGTGTAGGTTCGGAGATACCAGTTTTGCATCATGCGGTGGGTATCGGTTTCCACGCTTTCAGGGAATACGATGGTGGAATCGTTGTTGTATTTTGCAATCTGTAGCACGGATGGCTTTGCACCGGCGGAGAAAATCGCGGCAGCTATGCAGGCGGCTCCTGCAAGTATTTTTTTGATGTAGCTCATATCGTGGTTTGTGAATCGGGTGATGGCGGAGAGGCGGGCTAAAAGTTCAAGGCCCAGGTCATCCCCACGGAAGGGAGTTTGTTGCGGCCGTCCTGCAATAGGGACGGCACTACGTCCATCGACAGATCCGGGGATATGTCGAAATGGCTCAGGGAGGCGTCTACGTAGGCATCAACCATTGCCAGCAGGTAGACACCGACCATGCCTATGATGCAGAGGTCGCGGTTGCGCCGGAAGTAATTTTTCCGGGAGCGAAGCACGTTCTGCAGCCATGTCTTGTCAAGATCCTCCTCCTTTACGTTGGGGGCGAACATGTCCATGTAGCTATTGGTGGACGGGTCGTTGTCAAGCAGGTCACTATATGCGCGTGTATAGTCGGAGAGCATGGTGTTGTTCCAGTTTGTGGCATATGCCAGTCCGAGATACCCTCCTACTATTATCGGCAGCTTCCAATACCGGCGGTTATAAATCTGTCCTAAACCGGGGAAGAGGGCGGAGTACCATACGGCCTTGGTGGGATCGGGAGAGAATTCTATGTCTCGCGGTTCCCATTCATCGTTTTTGGTAACCGTTTCGGGGAACGGGGCTATGGAGTCGGCTTCAAGCGCTCCGAGGGCTTCCCCGGCGGTGAGTACCGGCACGGTGTCGGTAGGTATGATTCGCAGCGAATCCCCTGCCGAAATGATTTCGTCCTCTACCACCTCGGCTCGTGAACCCTCGGGAAGGGGCTGTCCAAGAGGAATGGAGTCGGGCAGAGTGGCGGCTGTCGGAGGCGCCGTATGCTGCCCCCGGGCTACCGGCTTTGTTGTCGCGCGCTGGGCTGTGGCATCCACACCTAAAAGCAGGATAGATGCAAAAAATACCACTGCGGCCTTGATGGCGCAGAGGCGTCCGCAAAATGGTATATTGTTGGATTTCCTGTTGTTAAGGTATGCTATGACTTTGAAAATCATTTGTCAGCACTTTGGCCGCGTCTATTGGCGGGCTGCTTTATATGCCGCAAATTTAGCAATAATTTCTCATTGATACAAATACCTTGATAATCAGGATAGTTTGTAATACCTTAGTTGCTAAGGATGTCCTTTTTAAGCAGTTATTGGAAAGCGGCAACGAATGGGTTTAAGATATTTATGAGGCGTTAGAGATTTTTAACTGCCTTCGTTGGCCTCTTTTCTCGCTTCAACTATGGACAGTCGGGCTTAAGCCGGAGGAACTTGTTTAATTTATCTATGCAGCGTTTCTTTTGGTCGAGATTCGGATGGACGTAAAGATTGAGCGTTGTAGCAACATTGGAATGATTGAGGAGAACGCTGACCATTTTATGTTCACATCCACTCTTGATACATAGCGTAGCAAAGGGATGGTGTAATCTGTGGAATACGATGTGCTGAATAGTCAACATTCCCTCATGCAGAAAAGACCTTTGGTTTTCATTCTTTTTCGGTGGCTAAAAGACGTTTTAGAGCTTCGGAAGCAGGAATGACCAAAGGTTGCCCGTTTTCATCAGCGACCACTACATCTTCTCCAAGTTTGGCCTTACGTTCAAACAGATTACGCTGAGCTTTCCTCGTAGAGGTCAGTATTTTTTCAAATAACGTTACTTGTTCTTTTTCAGACATTGTTCCTTGATGATATTCAGTTTTGACAAATCTATTACAATGTTTCTTTCAACTATCGGTGTGATACTCTCGCTATTATCATATAACGACCAATAGTTGACAATCGGCACAAATATATCAAATAAATTTCTGATTCCGGCATGATATCGCCGAATTATAATATCAACCGGTATATTGTGGCCTCCTTCTGCCACCCGCATAGCCACTCGCTTTACTGCCATATCTGGAGTAGGCAACCAAAAGAACAACAAAATTACCTCATATCCTTTTTCTTTAGCTCTTTCAACAAGCCCTTGATAGCTACGGGTTGCCAAGGTGGTCTCTATAGCAAAAGTACTCCTTCTTTGTAAGAGGTAGTTAATACGTTGTAGCATAAGTTTACCGGCTACCAATGCCACTTCTTCAGGATTAAAGGGGGATAGGCCTTTGGCTATTTCATCGGCATTAACAAACTCCCTACAGTCAAGTACATCAGGGAGGATGCTCATTGACGCTGTAGTTTTTCCGGCTCCATTACAGCCTGCTATTATATATAGTTTGGGACTCATTGGTCTTGATTGTGATTTAGTTGAAAATATCACTCGGATGGCGACACAAGGTATCGGCAAACTGTTTCTTTTACAGTCCGCGTTTCTGCATCAAATCGTATATTTGATTGGAAACCACAAAGGAAATTCTTGCGATTTCCCTTTCTTCTGTCGGTATATATATAGATAAGCGAGGGTGTAAATCTAACTTTTCTTTCATAACGCAAATATACAACAAATATTTTACTTGTAAATGAAGAGTTCAAATTCTTTTCATTGCCATTTATTTCTACATGTGAATCTTATTTTCCTAACAATTTTTAAACATTTGCGTGGCGATGGTGATGCGGTTATGGCTTTTATGGCGGAAATGGCTAACTTTGCAAAATAGCTGCCGCGATGCAACTATAAAGGGGTATGATGTGTTAATAAGGCATACGGGCTGAGAGAATGTCCGATGTTAAGATTAAAGCGTTTCAACTGTTTAAATCACATTCGTTTACATAATGGCTGACAAGAAAGCTGAAAACATGGCGGATTTTCCCGAAAGACAGCGCGGTTTCGGGCATGTCCTGCTGTCAATACTTAAATGGATGTTTATCGGCGTGTTAGCGTTGGTAGGATTGCTGTGTGTACTGGTATATCTTCCGCCGGTGCAGGATTTTGCCGTACGTATGGCCGTTAAAAGTGTAAACAAGAGTGGTACGATGCATATCTCCGTGAAAAAGGTGCGTCTTACCTTTCCCCTTGATTTGGCTGTGGATTCGCTCCGGATGCGGATGCAGGGGCTTGATGTAGCGGCAGGGAGGATGGATGCCTCTGTTAAGGTATTGCCTCTGCTGTCAGGGGAAATCGCGCTTTGGAACGTGGGGGCGCGTGACGCCCGGGTGAATATCGGCTCGCCGGACTCGGCTATGTATATGGTCACGGCGTTGAATAATGCCCGTATAACGGATGCCGCTGTGCGGCTGTCCGCCCAGGAGATAAATGTCGGCTCTATTCGCGGTGACGGCGCCAGGGTGAGGATGTGGCTCAAACCGGATTCGGTAGCGCCCCCTGTTGCGAAAGACTCAGTGCCGGTGAACTGGCATATACGTCTGAAAGAGGCGCAATTGGAAGACGTGGACTATGCCATGCAGCTTGAGCCGATAATCAATGATTTGTCGTGTGTGCTTAAACGGGCTTCTTTGGAAGATGCGGAGGTAGACATGCGTACCAACCGTGTGCGCGTGGGTGAGATAAGTGTTGACAGCATAGATGCGAAATATCTATATTATCCCCCGCAGTATGTGGCCTCCTACCCCGTTAAGGCATATGTTGCACCCGATACGATCGCTACCGTGCCTTGGACTGTGACGGCGGAACGGGTACGTCTGACCCATGGCAACGCTCTGTATGCCTTGCTGGGGCACCGACCCCCTACGGCGGCTTTCGATCCTGAATATATACAGGCATCCGAGATTGAGATTGCTATCGACTCTTTCCGCAACCGTGCAACCGAGGTCTACGCCCCGGTAAGGAACATCTCGGCGATGGAGCGTTGCGGTGTGCCTCTGCAGGCTTCGGGTCTCTTCGACATGGATTCCGTAAGGATGGCAGCGAAGGATTTTTTGCTCGCCACTCCGTCCTCGCGCATCACCGTTGACGGATATATGGGTATGGCGGCACCGGGCGACAGCCTTTCCATAATGGATACTCCCCTGGCGCTGAAACTTGCCGCGAGAATCAGCAATGAGGATATGCGGCGTCTGGTGCCGTTCCCTATGACCTCGATGGTGGCCCAGCTCCCTCCCTATAGCGGTCTGGAGGCTTCGGTGGATATAGAGGGTGTGGCCTCGCGCCTTGTATCGGTAAGAGAGATGATGGTGCGTGTCCCGGGACATCTGGAGGTATCGGCCTCCGGGGAGGCCCGTGACCTGATGGGCGGTGTTGACCGCATGCAGGCTGAACTGGAACTGAAAGGCTCCATGCGCAACGGCAATTTCCTTAAGCCGATTCTGTTGGACGCGAAGACAGGTAAGGACGTTAACTTCCCGCCGTTGACCATAGAGGGAGACTTTAAGGCTGACCGGGGTGTGCTGTCCGGGAGTCTGGATGCCTTGACCCGGGGGGGAGAACTGGCACTTTCTGCATCGTGGAATAATCGTCAGCAGGGTTACGAGGTAGATATTGACGCAGATAAGTTTCCGATACAGAGTATCATGCCCGGATTAGGAGTAAGAGATATTGATGCCACCGTGTCGGCTTCCGGCGCCGGACTTGACCCATTCAAGGTCGGTACGCATATGGAGGCTGACGTGGACCTCAGGCATGTGGTGTATCAGGGAAATGAGTATAGGGATGTGGCGCTGTCGGCTGCTTTGGCTGACGGGATGGCTTCATTGACAGCCAAATCGGCTAACCGGGATGCCAATTTCACATTATCTGCCGACGGGAATCTTCTTGGTGATACACTGCGGTGGAATTTTGACGGCGATATCAGGCGCATAGACCTTAAGGCGCTGCATATGTCGCCCACGGTGTCGGAGGGTACGGTTAAACTCACCGGCACAGCTTCCATTGCGGCGGATGGCAGCTACGGTTTGCTTACCCCGTTGTTTGCTCCCGCAGCCTCCGCAGGAAAGAGGCCGAGGCAGGGCAGGTCGGCAGCCAAGAAGGCTGTATCGTCCGACAACATTGCCGACCGCATTTCGGCAATATCAGCCGACTTCGAGGTGGAAGACTTCTATTGGCGTATGCCCGATATGACGGTGAACGGCAACGATATAATCCTGTCGTTGGCAGCCGACTCCTCGGCTACCTCCGCCAAACTGCGTAATCATGATCTCTCGGCTGACTTCATGGCATACGCGCCGGTGGGACGCCTCGCCACGAACTTCTCGGAGGCCTCTGCGATTCTTGACAACTGCATGAAGACCCGTATCGTACGGATTGATTCGATACAACGCGCCCTGCCGCCGTTCAATCTCGATGTCGCTGCCGGCCAGGACAATCTGCTGCACAACTATCTGATGGATTTGAACCTCAGTTTTGAAAGTCTTAGGATGCATGCCGCCAACGATTCTGTAATCACGGCATCCGCCTCGCTGCTTGACTTTAAAACGGGTGAGACGCGTCTTGACTCCATATCGCTTGATATACGTCAGCGCGGCAGATTCCTCCTTTATACACTTAACGTAGATAATCTCCCCGGAACGTTGGATAACTTTGCAAAGGTTAATGCCAAGGGATTCCTTGGCCCTGAGAAATTCGCGCTCCTTTTCAAGCAGGAGAACATACAGGGTGATACAGGCTTCTCGTTCGGTTCGGTTATCAATATGCCCGATTCTGCCACCGTGGCCCTGCGGTTTGTCCCCTATCATCCTATTATCGGCTATAAGGAATGGGAGGTTAACCGTGACAATGTTGTGTCCTATAACCTGCGTACCAAACATATCGATGCCAACCTGAACCTGCACAACGACCAGAGTACGGTGGAGATTCTGACTGAACACCACCCGGGCGATTCCGTACAGGAGGATCTTATAGTAAGGCTGAAAGATATACAGATTGCCGACTGGCTTGCTATCAACCCGTTCGCTCCTCCTATGAGGGGAGAGTTGTCGGCTGACCTGCGTGTCGGAGCCAAGGATAAGGATATTAACGGACGTGGAACGGTGTCGCTGGCTGATTTCTTCTACGGGCGTCAGCGTGTGGGGGATTTCGATATAGACCTTGACGTGCTGACAACGCCGGGTGGTGCGCTACGTGCATCTGCCGGGATGAAGGTTGACGGTCAGGAGGCCCTTACACTTACCGGGGCTTTGAATGACACTACCGCCCCCCATCCGATGACACTTGATCTGCGGGTGATAAGGTTCCCGCTCCGAATTGCCAATCCGTTCCTGCCTCCCGGTACGGCCACTATGTCCGGCACACTCAACGGAGAGATGGATGTAACAGGCAAATTCTCGGCGCCGCGTCTTAACGGATGGCTTGCCTTTGATTCGGCGGCGGTGGTACCTACGATGTTAGGCACACGTCTTGCCTTCTCGGAGAAGAGGATTCCCGTGGAGGATAACGTGGTGAAATTCGATGCGTTCACAATCAAGGCTGTGAACGATAACCCGGTGACAATCAACGGATGGGTTGACATGTCGGATATGTCGCTTATGAAGATGGATCTGTCGGTACTCGCACGTAATACCCAGATTGTAGGTGGCAAGCGCCAGCGTAGCGCTGATGTCTACGGTCGTGCGTTTGTTGATCTTGATGCCCGTGTAAAGGGTTCTACGAGATTTATGCAGGTTGATGCCGCTGCCGAGTTGCTTGCCGGCTCAAATGTCACATATGTGGTGCCGGGACTTACATCGAGCATAGCGAACCAAAGCAACCGTGAGATGGTGAAATTCGTGAATTTTGCCGATACTGCCGCCGTTGCTGCCGCTGACACGGTTGCTGCTCCATCGATGTTGATGAATCTTGACGCGCGTCTCACCATAGCCCAGGGCACCACCGTAAGTGTGGATCTTTCTTCCGACGGGAAGAACAAGGTACAGCTTCAGGCCGAAGGGACGGTGAACTATTCGCTGGACTATATGAACGATGAAAATTTCACCGGGCGTATAAACATAAACCAGGGCTTTGCCCGCTATACACCGCCGTTTATGTCGGAGAAGATGTTCAATTTCGAAGAGGGAAGCTATGTGGCTTTCAACGGAGATATGATGAATCCGGTTCTCAACATAAAGGCTTACGACGAGATAAAGGCCAATGTCAGCCAGCAGGGAGCCGATTCGCGCCAGGTAACTTTCAATGTGTCGCTTGATGTTACCGGGACGTTAGAGAATATGAACGTCGTGTTCGACCTTTCTACGCCGGATGATCTCACTGTGGAGAACGAACTTAAGTCGATGAGTCCCGAGCAGAGGGCTAATTCGGCCATGAACCTCCTGGTAACCAATACTTATGCCGGCCCGGGAACAAAGGCTTCCGTTGGTGGCAACCCATTGTTCTCATTCCTGGAATCGCAATTGAACAACCTTGCGGCCAAGACTATAAAGGGGGTTGACCTTTCGTTCGGTATAAACCAGCTTGACCGTGCCGGCAATGCATCGGCCATGAGCTACAGCTACAAGGTGTCGAAGTCGTTGTTCGATGACCGATTCAAGATTGTGGTAGGTGGTAATTACACTACCGATGCTGATGCCGATGAGAATTTTGCCCAGAACCTTATAGCCGATATATCATTTGAATATCTGCTCAACAAACAAGGTACGATGTATGTGAAGCTCTTCCGTCATACCGGTTACGAGTCTATCCTTGAGGGAGAGATTACCCAGACCGGTGTCGGTTTCGTTTATAAGAGGCGCATACGCCGTCTTGGTGATATATTCAATTTCCTTCGGAGAAAGAAACGTGACGGGGCGGAGGCTCCGGCCGCCTTGGCCCTTCCGCAGCAGGCACCACCTCCGACAGAGATTCCTTCAGATACGGTAACGCCTGAGCCGGCAGACCGTCCGAAAGAGAGTTTAGGTAATTCAGAGTCAAAAACTTCATCCCTGACAGACAGATGAAAACCATATCCCGACTATTGTCAATGCTGATGGTGGCGCTCCTTGTCACGGGGTGTTCCACAACGAAGCGCATACCCGAGGGGGAGATGCTCTACACCGGTATAAAGAAGGTGAAGATTATACCTCCCGAAGGGGAGAAAACCCCGGAAGGAGTAGTGTCGAAAGTGAACTCAGCCGTGGCCTATCCTCCCAACTATGCCATCTTCGGTTCGTCTTCTTTGAAATTCCCGCTTCCGTTCGGTCTGTGGGTGTATAACAATTGGCCTAACCCTGAGAAAGGCTTCAAACATTGGCTCTATGAGAAGTTAGCCAAAGAGCCTGTGCTGGTGTCGGATGTGCGTCCGCAGGAGAGGGTGCGGTCGGTCGACCAAATTCTTGACGATAACGGCTATTTCCGAGGGAAGGCGTCTTACGAACTTGTGCAGGGAAAGAATTTGAAGAAAGCCGCGCTGTTATATAAGGTGGAGACAGGCCCGGCATATATGGTAGATTCGATAGAGCTTCTTCCCGACACGTGCCATCTTTACCATTCCATTGACTCGCTGGCACGTCTTGACCCTTATCTGAAGCCGGGGCAGCGCTATTGCGTTGATTCTCTGTCTGTAGCGCGTACACGTATCACCAATGCCCTACGTAACCAGGGATATTATTACTTCCGCCCGGACTATATAGAGTATCTTGCCGACTCCATACAGACGCCTATGAAGATTTCGCTGCGTATGATGCTGGCATCAAATATACCGCCGCAGATGCTGATGCGTTACAAGACGGGGAATGTGACGGTCTATGCTTTCCGCAACCGTGGCGGGGGTACGCCTGACACCATACCGACTTCCCGCGCCACGCTCATACAGATGCAGCCCTCACGTCTGCGCAAGGAGTTGATTCCCGAGTGTGTGACGTTCCGTAAGGGGCGTTATTTCTCGGTGAGGAGGATGAACTCCACCCAGACGCGTTTTGCACGGTTGGGAATATTCAACTCCATAGATATAAACGTATTCCCTGATTCCCTTGCTGCGGAACCGACGCTTGATGTGGAGGTGGCCTGTACGTTCGACACGCCTTTGGAAGCCACTATAGAGCTTAACGCCTCGTCGAAATCGAATTCCTACATCGGTCCGGGTGTGTTGTTCGGAATAACGAACCATAATCTTTTCGGAGGAGGGGAGCAGTTCGGCGTCACGCTCACCGGCAGTTATGAATGGCAGACCGGCAAGCATGCATCATCGGTTTTCAATTCGTATGAGGTAGGGCTTTCCACGTCTCTTGCTTTCCCGCGCATGATAGCTCCCGGATTCATACGGCGCCGTAACCGCAACCTCAACTGGACGCGTCTGCAACTTGATGCCAACCTGTTGAACCGTCCGCATTATTTCAAGATGGCGCAGTTCAACTTCTCGTTCAACTACGACTGGCAGTCCTCACGCCACTCCTCGCATACGCTTACTCCGTTCAAGCTCACCTATACCAAGCTGATGCATACCACGGCTGAGTTCGATTCCATTATAAATGTGAACCCGGCTATTGCGCAGTCGTTCCGCTCGCAGTTCATTCCCCAGCTGGCTTATTCGTATATGTATGACACGAATTTCGGCCCCGACAATACTTTCAACTGGCAGTTTACCGTGCAGGAGGCCGGAAACCTGTTTTGGAGTGTATATAGGCTTTGCGGCAATAAGGGTGAGAAAAAACTGTTCGGTACGCCGTTCTCGCAGTTCATCAAGGGGACTACGCAGGTTGTCTACGGGCGGCGTCTTACCGGGAACCAGTGGCTCGTGACCCGCGCCATGGTGGGTGCGGCATATGCCTACGGGAACTCCTCGGAAGTGCCTTACGCCGAGCAGTTCTATGTAGGTGGTGCCAACTCCGTACGAGCCTTCACCGTGCGCTCCATAGGTCCGGGAAGTTATAAGGCGCCCGAATGGATTCGTAACGGCTATTTCGACCAGACGGGTACATTCAAATTTGAATTTAACATCGAATACCGTTTCCCGATAATCGGACCGCTGAACGGCGCCCTGTTCATTGATGCCGGAAACGTGTGGCTCCTCAAGAAAGACCCGCTGCGTCCCGGCGGCGAACTGCGTGCCTCCACGTTCCTCCGTGACCTCGCTCTCGGTACAGGCGCCGGCCTACGCTTCGACATTGGTATGCTGGTGCTTCGCGGCGACCTCGGCATCGGCATCCACGCTCCCTACAACACCGGCCACGGCGGCTACTACAACATGGAATCCTTCTGGAAGTCCCTCAACTTCCACCTCGCCATCGGCTACCCCTTCTGATATTGCGCAATTGAGCCAATGAAAATGGGAATGAAGAGCATCGGAATTTTTTAGACATGGGGATATATTTAGCCGTTTGGAATAATTAACTTTGTAAGCAGATAAAAGAGATGCTATGAAATATTTAGGAGCGATATTGTTTTGCTTTGTCATATGCTGGGGGATGCCCCTTATATTGGTGGGGATAGGCAACGGGAGCCTCAATAGAGACTATACGTCCCCCGGGGATATGTTGCCGGGACTTAGCGTGGCAGAATATCTGAGTATCGGGATAATAGGCTCAATAGTGTGCTTCCCATTAATGGTTTATGCTATAAACAAAAGCGAGAAGAAGAGAAAGGAAAAAGAAGAGCGGGAGAAACTTCAGGCGGAAGTTAACCGAAGGTTATTGGAGGAAATAGATCGCCAAAGAAATATGAGAAACTAATCATGTAATCTTCCCGTGTCTTGTCTGTCACGGCATGTTGATTTATTGAGATGACCTGCAGGGAGTCGGAGTGGGAAGATGGGGCGGTTGCCAGTATGGCTGACGCGGAGGGGCGGCGGAGCATTGCCTCGGCCTATGATTTGACATCGGTATGCTGATTTTAGTATTACTATTTCAGCAGTTTTCTGTCGTCCTCTCCATTTCCCAGAATACTCATCTGATGTATGGCGATATGATTGAGTTTTATCAGTCGTTCCGATTGTGACATTCCTTGTTCAATGAAAACTGCATTTAGATTCTCCATATTTGATAGGCATATAAGTTCATTGATGGATGCATAATCACGTATATTCCCTTTGAGGTCGGGATTGGCATCACTCCACTGTCTGGCTGTAATTCCAAACATCGCAATATTCAGCACATCCGCTTCTGTTGCATAAATGACGCTCGCCTGTACTTTTGTTATCTCTGCCGGAATAAGATTGTGTTTTATGGCATCGGTATGAATCCGATAATTTATTTTGGAGAGTTCTCGTTTTGCTGACCAACCAAGTTGTTTCTGTTCTTCCTCTTTAAGACGCTGAAATTCCTTGATAAGATATAGTTCAAATTCAACGGAAACCCAGCTTGCAAACTTAAAGGCTATATCCCGTTGTGCATATGTACCCCCTTCTCGCCCCAACTTATTGATGATTCCGATTGCATTTGTAAGTTCTATCCAACGGCTTGGACTCATAGTAAAGGAATTGGAACCCGCCTCTCTCAAAATGGGGTCGAATTCGACCCCATTAAAATTAGGATTATTGAGGCTCTCCCATAATCCAAGATATTCAAGGGTGTTTTTAACTCTCATCCAATTCTTTACCACATCTTTTGGCTCCACCGCGTTCTTCTGCCTTGCAATGTCGGTAATACAGATATAATCAATATCGTTTTTTGACATTGTTCTTATCGTGGTGTCTTTGACTATAATCTTTGCCATTGTATTTGTTTATAAGATTTCTTTTTTTACGTGTCTTGTATGTCACGGCATGTTGATGGAGATAATCTGTAGGGAGTCTGTGGAGGAAGATGGGGAGGTTGCCAGGATGGCTGACACGGAGGGGAGGCTGCGGAGCATCGCCTCGGCCTGCGGGAGGGTGGAGGCCATGCAGGCTGTGCCGAGGGCGTCTGCTTCGGCGCAGGTGGGCGCTATGACTGTGGCGGAGACGATATCGGTCTGGATTGGTTGGCCGGTCAGGGGTGAGATTGTGTGGCCGTGGCGCGTTCCCGTTTTGTCAGTGAGGTAGTTGCGGTAGTTGCCTGAGGTGGCAATGCCGCAGTCGGTGAGTTCGATTACGCGCATCGCCTGTTGTCCGTCACGGTCGGAAGCGGGGTCAGCTATCTGTATGCGCCATTTCTTTCCACGCGGATTGCGGCCTGACAGAGCCATCTCGCCGCCGATTTCCACCATGTAGTCAGTCACGCCGTTTCTTTTGAGCATAGCGCCTACCATGTCGCACCCCAATCCCTTGGTTACGGAGGAGAAATTGAATGTGGTGCCGGGTGATTTCTTTATCATCCTTCCGTCCGCTATGCTACATTCAGCTATACCCACAAGATTCAGAGCCGAGTCAATCATGGCCTGGGTGGGGGAGGGCAGGCGGTCGTCTGAGGGATGACCTGTGTAGCCGAATCCCCACAGGTTTATCAACGGAGAGACCGTGGGGTCGTACATCCCTCCGCTAATACGGTTCACACGTAGCGATATTGCCATCACACTGTCAATCAAAGCATCAGTGCTGTCCGTGTGATTATCGTTTATCCGCGATATTGTTGACTGAGGGTTGAAGGGCGAGAGCGACAGTTCCACTTGACGCATCACGTCCTGTATAGAATCGGATAGCTCTTTTTCAGATAGATATGTTATATGGTAGGTGGTGGCCCATACGGCGCCTTCTTCTTTCTGCCATTGCTTGCGGCCGGAACATGAGGATATTATGCAGGCAATTGCGATGAAGAGTATTGATTGTGGTATTTTACCCATGATAGTGGCGATGATTACTAACTTTGCAAAGTTACGCACTTTAGGGCAATATTCGCGGGGGTAGATGCGTTATTTCATGAGATGAAACATGCGATGAGGCTTTACCGCTGGATTTTCGCTGCGGCTGTGACGATGATAGTTATGGCCGTGGCCGTTTCGTGTTCTCCCCGCAAGAACAATGCCGCCACCCGAAACTACCAGGCTTTCATCACACGTTACAATATCTATTATAACGGTGATACCCATTATAAGGAGACTCTCAAGGAGATGGAGACGGCCTATGAGGATGACTATTCGCGGCTGCTCTTTATCCATCCGGCGGTGGCCAAGGGCGACCAGCGCGCCCCGCAGCCTTCGGGCAACTTCGACCGTTCTATAGAGAAGGCGCAGAAAGCTATACAGCTGCGTTCAATCAAGAAGAAGCCGAAAAAGAAACCCGGCCGTTCCTCCGATCCCAAACAGAAAGAATGGCTTAAACGCGACGAATATAACCCGTTCCTCCACAACGCCTGGATGATGATGGGTCGCAGCCAGTATATGAACGGCGATTTCCTCGGCGCCGCCTCCACGTTCTTCTACGTGTCGAAGCATTTCACATGGTTGCCGAAAACCGTTACCGAGGCTAAACTTTGGGAGGCGCGTTCCTATAGCGCCATGGACTGGTTGTTTGAGTCGGAGTCAATACTGACGCGTATAAAACAAGACGAGCTTGTAAACAACACCCTTAAGGAACTTTATTATACGGCTTATGCCGATTTCTATGTCAAAAGCCAGGAGTATGCCAAGGGCGCCGAGATGCTGCGCAAGGCTGTGCCTCTGGCTTCGGGTAGTCAGAAAATACGCCTTAACTTTCTGCTGGGACAGTTGTTGCAGCGCACCAGCGATAACCAAGGGGCCTATAAGGCGTTCAGCGATGCCGGAAGCGCGTCTTCAGCCACCTACCGCACTAAATTCAACGCCCGCATAAAGCAGAGCGAGGTCTATACCGGCGCCGATATAGAGCCGGAAGTAAAGGCATTGCGCCGTATGGTTCGTTACGACCGCAATAAAGAGTATCTTGACCAGGTGTATTATGCCATAGGCAATCTCTACCTTAGTCGGCGCGACACGGCGCAGGCTATCGAGAACTATAAGCTTGCGGTGGAGAAGTCAACCCGTTCGGGCATTGACAAGGCCATAGCCCAGATTACCCTCGGAGGTCTGTACTACGACCGCCATCTCTACGCCAAGGCCCAGCCCTGTTACTCCGAGGCTATGCCGCAGATTCCCGAGACATGGCCCGACTACCGCACCCTTAAGCGGCGCAGTGATGTGCTTGACGAGCTTGCCGTGTACTCACAGAACGTAGAATTACAGGATTCGCTGCTGCGGCTGGCCGCCATGACACCCGAGCAGCAACTCGAGGTGGTGAACAAGATTATCGAAGAGTTAAAGAAAAAGGAGAAAGAGGAGGCCGATGCCGCCGCCCGCGAGGAGTTCCTTGCAAAGACTGAGGGGCAGGGTGGATTGCAGGACACCAACACTCAGACGTTCACCATGAACAATGGCGATGATTCATGGTATTTCTACAACACTGCGGCCAAAAATTCCGGGCGTACCGAGTTCCAGCGCAAATGGGGTAACAGAAAGCTCGAGGACGATTGGCGCCGCCGAAACAAAGCATCCTTCAATTTCAATGATTTCGACACGCCATCCGATGGTGAAGATGAAGAAGGCAGTCCTGATGGTTCCGATGGCGAGCCTACCGACTCCGTGGCCGAAAACCCCGAAGCCGCAAAACGTGAACAGGATCCGCACTACCCTGAGTATTATCTGAAGCAGATACCGAAGACCGACCTTGACAAGCAGACCTCCAACGACGTCATTCAAGAGGGTCTCTACAATATGGGCGTAATCCTGAAGGACAAGATGGAGGACTTCCTGGCTGCCGAAGATGAGTTTGAGAAGTTGCTGGAACGTTATCCCGACAACATATATCGTCTGGATACATACTATAATATGTACCTCATGTATATGCGAGCCGGCAACCGTGCCAAAGCCGACAAATACAGGACGCTGATATTACAGGACTTCCCCGAATCAAACTATGGTATCGCCATGCGTGATCCCGACTATATAGAGCAGCTACGCCGTATGCAGCAGGTGGAAGAAGACCTATACGACCGCACCCTTGAAGCATATCTTGATAACCGCAACAGCGATGTACACAGTCTCTACCGAACCGTCAGCCGCGATTATCCGCTGACGAAGCTCATGCCCCGCTTCATGTTCTTGGAGGCCCTGGCTTATGTGACAGACCGTAATCCCGAGGGTTTCAAGAACACACTTCGCGATATGCTCGAACGTTATCCTGACACAGACCTCAGTCCCTATGCCTCTTCCTATCTCAAAGGTATAGCCCAGGGCCGTGAGTTGCAACAGGGGATGAAGAACATGCGTGGTATGCTGTGGGATATAAAGCTGACTGCCGATTCTGCCCCCACATCGGCTGAGAATGTGGAGTTTGAGGTGAACCCTCAGGATGAGCAACTGCTTATCCTGCTGTTCCCTACAGATGTTATATCGCAGAACGTGCTGCTTTACAATATAGCGCGCCATAACTTCACATCCTTCATGGTGAAGGATTTTGATCTGGAGCAGATGAACTTCGGACGCCTCGGTCTCCTTATAATAAAAGGGTTTGACAATGTTGACGAGCTCAACCATTACCGCAAGGTGATGAACGAAAGCCCACAGCTTAACCTACCTGAGGAGGTGCGTCCCGTGGTTATATCGCAGAAGAACTTTGACAGGTTGTTGCAGTCGGGACGTTCGTTTGATGACTATTTCAACTTCATGCGCGACAAGACTTATGAGGAGACGCAGCAGACAGTGCTGCCCCCCGAGCTAATCGAGTCGCTTGAAGAGGCGGAGGCTGCCGAAGCTGCCGAGACCGCAAAAGATGTGGAGACGACCGAGGCGCCTGAGATTGAGAATGTGCCTGAAACTGAGGACATGCCTGAAACTGAGGATGCTTCTGAGGTAGAGGAGGCTCCTGTACCACCTGTGGTTCCACAACCCGAGACAACACCTCAGCCACAAGTATCCCCTCAGCCGGAGACTGCTCCGAATCCGACCGCAGAGCCGGCTCCTAAGGAAGTACCTGTTCCAAAGCCTGCATCCGGGCCCGCACCAAAGCCGACACCGAAACCTGGGCCCGCACCTGCTCAGAAACCTGAGCTACCTTCCTATCCCGAGGGCTCGGAGGGTGACGATCCGCTTCTTGAATAATATCCATCATGCCTTACATGATGGATTGATCGAATGGTAAACAATATTGACGATTTACACTTATGAGTGAATATTCCATACTCTGGGCCGATGATGAGATAGACCTGCTGAAGCCCCATATACTGTTCCTCCGCTCGAAAGGATATGAGCCGGTGACCGTCAATAACGGGCGTGACGCCTTGGAGCTTGTGGAAAACCGTCACTTCGACCTGGTTATCCTTGATGAGAACATGCCGGGTCTTACCGGACTGGAAACCTTGCAGAGAATCAAGGAGGTGGCTCCGCAGACTCCCGTAATCATGATTACGAAGAGCGAGGAGGAGAACATTATGGACCAGGCTGTGGGTAACAATATCGCGGACTATCTCATAAAGCCGGTGAACCCCATGCAGATTCTTATGTCGATAAAGAAAAACCTGCATAGCGAGAAACTTGTTTCCGAGACAACTGCCGCAGACTACCGTCAGGAATTCGCCCGCATAAGTTCGCTTATAGATTCGGCTGCCTCAATGGACGACTGGTATCGACTTTATGAGAAACTGGTGGCATGGGAGATACGTCTCGCATCATCGGAGACGAATATGGATGAGATGCTGCGTATGCAGAAAGCAGATGCTGACAGTTCGTTCTTCAAATATGTTCGGCGCAACTATGAGGGGTGGATGACCTCTGCCGCAGACGAACGCCCGGTTATGAGCCGTGATGTGTTCAAACAGGCGGTTTTCCCTCTGCTGGATAACGGTGAGAAGGTGTTTTTCGTGCTGATTGATAACTTCCGACTTGACCTGTGGTACACCGTCAAGCCGTTGTTGGCCGAATATTTCACTTTCGATGAGCAGCTTTATACCTCTATTCTTCCCACGGCCACCCAGTATGCCCGCAACTCGATATTCTCCGGCCTTATGCCCGCCGATATAGCCCGCATGTTCCCACATCTGTGGGTTGATGAGGACGAGGATGAGGGGAAGAATCTGAACGAGAGCGAACTTGTCGCCACCCATTTCGAACGTTATCGCCGCCAATGCAAGTTTTCCTATAATAAGATTAACGATTCCACCGGCGGGGAGAAACTGCTGCGTGAGTTCTCCAATCTGGAGAAGAACCAGCTTAATGTCATAGTGTTGAACTTTATAGACATGCTGTCGCATGCCCGTACGGAGAGTAGGATGATACGTGAACTGGCCCGCACTGATGCGGCTTATCGCTCGCTGGCCGAATCATGGTTCCGCCACTCTTCGGCCATGGAGCTTTTCAGACGAATGGCGCGTACAGGGGCGCGTGTAATTATCACCACCGACCACGGTACTATAAGGGTTGATAACCCCGTGAAAGTTGTCGGCGACAAGAACACCAATACCAACCTCCGTTACAAAGTAGGGAAGAATCTGGGTTACAACGCCAAGCAGGTCTATGAGGTGAAGAAACCCCAGGTTCTTGGCCTGCCTTCACCCAATGTCTCCTCCACATATGTATTTGCGGGCAACAACGACTTTTTCGCATACCCTAACAATTATAACTATTACGTGCAATACTACACCGACACCTTCCAGCACGGAGGCATATCGCTGGAGGAGATGCTGGTGCCGTTGGTCACGCTCACACCAAAGAACCAGTGATGGAAAAAGAGATTACTATAAGCTCGCTTGCCGACCTTGACCGTGCGGCCTCCGAGTTCGTAGCCCTTATGGGCGATGAGACCGTATATGCGTTCCACGGCCCTATGGGGGCCGGAAAGACCACCTTCATCCGCTCCCTCGCGAAAGCCCTGGGAGTGGAGGATGACCAGGCCAACTCCCCGTCGTTCTCTATCATAAACGAATATCGTTCCGACACTACCGCCGAATTGATATATCATTTCGACCTGTACCGTCTGGAGAGTGTTGAGGAGGCTCTTGAAATCGGTGTCGAGGATTATTTCGATTCAGGTGCCTTATGCCTTCTTGAATGGCCCGAGCGTATAGAGCCGCTGCTGCCGGATGATACGGTGGTGGTTGAGATAAAGGTGAATCCTGACGACTCGCGCACCTTGGCGATACGCGGCCTTGCAGAGTGATGGAGGCGGTGTTGCCCACGGTGGAATGGGTTGATACGGTAGGTTCTACCAATTCGGAGCTTAAGGCCGTTGTTGCCGGGCGCCCACACGGATATGTGCTGGCCGCGCGTAGCCAGACTGCCGGGCGCGGACAACGCGGCAATAGCTGGGAGGCCACGCCGGGAGAGAATCTCACATTCTCGATGCTCCTTAAGCCCCGTAACCTCCGCCCTTCAGAGCAGTTCTATATATCGGAGGCTGTGGCGTTGGGTGTGGCTGAGACATTGGAAGAGTATCTCTCCTCCGGTGAGCGCGTCATGGTGAAATGGCCCAATGATATTTACGTGGGCGATCGCAAGATTTGCGGCATCCTGATAGAGAATACCATAGCGGGCGGTGGCGCGATAAGCTATTCTGTTGCCGGAGTGGGGGTGAATATAAACCAACGGCGGTTCTATTCCGATGCTCCCAACCCTGTATCGCTGTATCAGATTACCGGCACTCTTTACAGCCTGGAGGAAATGTTAGAGCGTATTTCCGAGAGAATCCTACACCGCTTGGCGCAGGCTGACAACCCCTTGGGTGACGGACGCATGGCCCTCCATAATGACTATCATGCGCGGTTTTGGCGCGGGAATGGCGTGTTCCCATTCCGTCTGCCGGACGGTACGCTGTTTGAAGCATCGGTAGGTTTGGTGGCGCCTGACGGGTTGTTGACATTGAATCTTGCCGACGGCACATCGCGTTCGTTTTATTTCAAAGAGGTGGCTTTTGTGCTGTAAGATTCTTCCCCCGGGAAAGACGTGTGGTTTCAAATTGACAGCAGCCCACGGAATGTTTGGGTATGTGGCGGATTTGGACTATCTTTGCACATCACAATATATGAGATGAGAAATATCACCAAGCATGAGGTTGAGGAGGAGAACGGCCCGCTGTTTTCCATTATCACCGTCACTTATAATGCGGAAAAGAGCGTGGGTGTCACTTTGGCCAGTGTCAGGGAACAGACATGTACGCTTTTCGAACACCTGATAATCGACGGGGCTTCTTCCGATGAGACCGTTGCCGTGTGCCGGCGTGGCGCAACCCCGAGGGAGAAACTCTATTCCGCTCCCGACGACGGGCTGTATGACGCCATGAACAAGGGTATCAGTATGGCCTCGGGAAAATATCTCATATTCCTAAATGCGGGTGACACGTTCCATTCCCCGGATACGCTTCAAAAGATTACAGACACCATCCTTGCCAACAATTACCCGGGTGTGGTATATGGCCAGACCGATATTGTGGACGCCGGGCGAAACAAGTTGGCGGGACGCCATCTTGAGGCTCCGCTCCGTCTTACTTTAAAGAGTTTTGCTGACGGGATGGTAGTGTGCCATCAGGCATTCGTGGCACTGCGCCGGATTTCCGGGCGTTTTGATGTGAAATACCGCTATTCGGCCGACTATGACTGGTGCATACGCGTGTTGCAACATTCGCGCTCGAATGTGCTGCTTCCTGGGGTGATGGTTGATTATCTCTACGAAGGGTTGACTACCAATAACCGGCGGGCCTCATTGCGAGAACGTTTTCAGATAATGTGCTATTATTATGGCGTTCTGCCGACCCTGTGGAGGCATATAAAGTTTGTGCCGCGTTATCTGCGCAGGCGCCGGGTGGAGAAAGGTTTTAATTGAGATGGTTATACTGAACACTACTTTTTTCGCGGAGGAGAGCCTTGCGCAACAGGTTGCGACTTGGCTTGCCGAGGTATATGCCAGGTCTGCCGAGGAATCGGGTATATTCACCGGCAAGCCGGAGATTGCCCGTATCCTTTCCCCTACAGAGCCCGGGGCTGTCAGTTTCGCATGCAGGTGTGTATGCGGCTCCGTAGAAGAAGCCGGAAGATGGCATGATTCTACAGCTTCGCTGCTTAAGGATGACGTCCATGCCCGGTGGGGAAGCCGCGTTGTCTGGTTTACCACCTACATGGAAACCCTATGAGCCATACGGGAGTTGAGACCCTGGGTGTGGGGCAGGCGCGTTCCTCCTCCGAATGGGATAAGGTCTATATCGGTATCGATCCCGGCACGAACGTCATGGGCTACGGCATACTGGGGATAAAGGGGAAGAATCCCTCGATGATTGCGATGGGTATAGTGCGCCTTTCTCGTTTCGACAGCCATTATCTGCGTCTGAGGCATATACATGAACGCGTGTCCGCCTTGGTGGGGCAATATCTGCCTGACGAGATGGCTATAGAGGCGCCGTTCTTCGGCAAGAACGTGCAGTCGATGCTGAAGTTAGGGAGGGCGCAGGGAGTAGCCATGGCGGCGGCTCTTGAGCGCGACATCCCTATCACCGAGTATGAGCCCCGTAAGATAAAGATGGCTATCACCGGCAACGGCGCCGCCTCGAAAGAGCAGGTGCAGCAGATGCTCAGACGCATCCTCGCCATACCTGCCGACATGATTCTGCCTGAACTTGACGCTACGGACGCCCTTGCCGCCGCTCTCTGCCACCACTACGAGGCCTCACGCCCGCAGATAGCTCCCGGGCCGAAATCCTGGAAGGAATTTATTGCCAAGAATCCGAATCGTGTGAAATAATCTGCCTCGGGTGCAGCCAGGCATGAATACATACTGACGGGCATGGTATCAAATCCGGGATTTTGATACCATGCCCGTCAGGGTTAATGTGTACGTTATGTTCCCGTAGCGGGAATATGTGTCATATAACGTTAAGAACTTCCTGTTCCAGTTCCGATAGCGGTTTCTCTCCATAATCGCGCCATACGATTTGGCCGTCTTTGAAGAGAATCCAGCACGGATAGGCGTCTACTTTGTAACGCCGCATGAGGTCTTTGTTCTCACGTCCCTCCAATTGGATTATATTGGCTTTGTCGCCAATTTTTTCGCGTAGCTCGTCTACTACAGGCATCATATTGACGCAATGCGAGCACCTTGGTGAGAAAAGTTCGAGAAGCAGTGGCTTAGCCTCGTTAAGGGCTGTCTGAAAATCGGTCATGAGGTAGGATGTGTTAGTGGGGGTTAGGAAAATACTTCATCGCTCTTATCGCCGGCATAATCCATGATTTTGGCCTCAAGGAGTTCAGCCTGCTGTACGCCTACCGTGCGCCATACCGGCTCACCGTTCTTGAACAGAATCAGCGTAGGAACGGACTGGACACGGTAGCGGGCCGCCAGTTCGGCATTGCGGTCAATATCTATCTTCACGATATTTCCCTTGTCGCCGATGTGTTCTTTCACCTGTTCCAATATCGGGGCCTGCATCTTGCAGGGGCCGCACCATGATGCAAAGAAATCCACCAAGGTCGGTTTCGATTCTTTGATTATCTCGTTGAAATCACTCATATCATATTCGTTTTAGTTTCTTATAATACAACGTATGGGCATAGGTGTATGTTCGCCGAAAATTCGTAACTTTGCCGATAATAATAGAAAAATTAATGAGCGACCGATTCAATATAGATATACGTGGCACGGGAGTTGCCTTGGCCACCCCTTTCAAAAAAGACTTCACCATAGATTTCGATGCCTTAGGGCGTTTGGTGGACTACCAGATTGATAACGGCGTGGATTATATCGTGGTTCTGGCCACCACGGGCGAGGCCGTGACGATGACATGGGAGGAAAGACGGGAAGTAGCTTCGTTCGTTGCGCGACATGCCGCCGGGCGTGTGCCTCTGGTGCTGGGAATGAGTTCCAATGCCACTGTCTTCCTCTGCGAGCAACTCCGCAAGATGGACTTCGCGGGATATTCCGCCATATTGTCAGTAGTGCCATTCTACAACCGTCCCTCACAAGAAGGGATATTGCGCCATTTTTCTGAGGTGGCACAGGCTTCCCCTCTGCCGGTGATACTTTATAACGTGCCATCGCGGACAGGCGCCAATATGGATGCCGCCACCACCCTGGCCCTGGCTGCCAATTATCCCGGGAAGATTATCGGTGTGAAGGAAGCCTCCGGGCGTATCGGTCAGATTCGCGAGATTATAGAGAAGAAACCCGATGGTTTCACTGTTCTCAGCGGGGACGATGCCCTTACCCTTCCCTTGGTAGCAATGGGGGCTGAAGGCGTTATATCTGTTGTCGCCAACGCCCTCCCGGCCCGGTTCTCGCGTATGGTGCGTCTGGCTCTTGAAGGACGTTTTGCCGAAGCCGGGGCGATAGACCGTCCGTTGCAGCCCCTGTATCGCTACCTGTTTGCAGATGGCAATCCCTCCGGAATAAAGGCCCTGTTGGCCGAGATGGGGCTCGCCGATGACGTACTCCGCCTCCCCCTCGTGCCTGTGACAGAACCCACACGCAAGGCTCTTGCGTCAGCTTTAGCCGCATTGCCGGACTTTATTTAGCCACGATACCCTCTAATTTCAAAAAAAGTCGTAACTTTGCATCTGCAAAGCATCCTTTAAAGGCGCCATATATTTTGCCGCCCTTGATTCTACCGCTTTGCTTTTGGTCTGATAGCTCAGTTGGATAGAGCAACTGCCTTCTAAGCAGTCGGTCGGGGGTTCGAATCCCCCTCGGATCACACAAGGGTCATCATTCGATGGCTCTTTTTCGTGTCCGTAACTGTCACTGCGCCAATGTTTAGCAATTTGGTAACACTTTGACTTGTAACGATTTAGCACTCCTGCCATTTTCAGCCCGTAGCCCGTTATAGCATTTGTTAGTCTCGGTTTAGCACATTATCTTTAGTACAAATTTCGTGGATGTACCACAAAAATGTACCACAAATGTACCGGCATTTCCCCAATATATCAGACCGCCGTCAGGCACCCGGCCACGCAACAGGCACGGGTGGGTGTGTTGCAGCCCAACTCTCTGATATTTGCTATTTTGTGCTAAATCATTCCAAAAGATTCGGGGGCGGCAACACGTCGCTACCGCGAGACGTTGAAATGGTGTGTGGTACACTTGTGGTACATTTTCCGGGCTGTGTGGTACACGCTTTTTCGTGTACCACAACCCCACCAAAAACAATGTATCACCCTTAACACCATTAGATTATGGCAGGAATCCCCCAGATCAAAGTGATTTTCGACCGCCGCAAGAAGGCTTCGGCAGTCAACCCCGGCACCGTGGAGATAGAGGTGTCGTACAACCGCGAGCGTGTCCGGCTCTCCACAGGTGTCGCAGTCCTGAAACAGCAGTGGAGCGGAAGGGAGGTTGTCAACCACCCCGAGGCAGACAGGCTCAACGAGCAGATCCGCCGCGTCTATGACGGGCTGCACGAGAAGATGGCGACAATCGCCTCCAAAAAGGGAGAGTACGACCTCTCCCTTCTCAAGAAAGTCAAGAAAACAAAGGTGCAAGGCTCGTCGGGCAGTTTCCTCGACTGGCTGGAGGAGCGCATCTACATGAGGCCCGTGACGGAATCGACGCGCCGCCAGCACCTCGTCATGCTCAAATGCCTGCGCGAGTTCGGGCTTATCCGCTTCTTCTGCGACCTCACGCCGAAGAACATCCGACTGTGGGACGATTTCATACGGAAGCGCGTCACGGCCCAGTCATCGGTACACGGCTACCACAAGCGGCTGAAGCCCTATATAATAGAGGCCATCCAGTTCGAGAAGCTGGAGGCCAACCCCTACGACGGCATGAGGATCTCACGCGGCAAATCGGAGGGGATAAAGTTCCTCACCGAGGAGGAGCGCGACCGGGTGGATGCCCTTGAGCTGTACGGCATGACCGAGAAGGTGCGCGATATGTTCATCTTCTCCTGCTACACGGGGCTTGCCTATTCCGACCTCGTGAAAATAAAGAAGTCGGACGTGTTCAGGCAGGGAGACGACTACTGCATACGCGACAAACGCCTGAAAACCGGTATGCCCTACACCATAGTGCTGCTCCCCAAGGCGATAGCCATACTCAAGAAATATGGCTACAACCTCAACCTTATGAGCAACCAGAAGTGCAACGACCAGCTCAAGTTGATTGCGGGCATGGCGAAGCTGCACATCAACCTGACAATGCACGTCGGCCGTCACACCTTCGCTACATGGGCTTTGACAAAGGGCGTCGGAATCGAGACAGTGAGCAAGATGCTCGCCCACTCCAACGTGACAATGACGGAGAAATACGCCCAAGTCCTCCAGACCAGCGTAATCCAGGGCTTCAACCTACTCAAATAAGCCGCTTATTCACTCCTGTCACACCCACGGCAGGAGTGATAAACAGACCCTTTTGCGCCTCATTCTCCACCACCTTTGGGGACACATCTTCGGACACCTTTGGGGACACTTTTGGGGACATATATTATATAGATATAAATAATATATTCTCTCCCACTCACGCGCGTGAGAGAAAAATTTTTATTACTAAATCGTCCTAAATGCCTGATGGCTATTGTCGTAATGGCGAAAATTGACTAACTTTGCATTAGAATGACGAAACAGGAACTTGCAGCGAGGCTGCGCGACATAGAATGGGAAGATTTCGAGGTCAAGGCCGCGAAGTCTGAACTGCCGAAGAATATATGGGAGACTGTCAGCGCGTTTTCCAATACCTCCGGCGGTTGGATTGTGCTTGGAGTGAAGCAATCCGGCAAGACGTTCGAGATTCAAGGTGTGGATAACAGAGAGAAACTCGAACAAGATTTCCTTGGCACACTGCGTTCCGGCAAGTTCAATACCACTATTTTCGCACTCTCCAAGCAATATACGGTTGACGGCTGCAAACTGCTCGCTTTCTACATCCCGGAAGTGGAGACAAAGCCTGTATATTTCGGCAGCCCCACCAATACGTTTATCCGAATGGGAAGTGGCGACCAAAGAGCGACGGAAGGAGAAATACGTGCCATGTTCCGCAATCAGTCATTCGGGAAGAAAACCGAGGAGACAATTCCAGATTCCGGGATTGAGATGTTAAACCTTGATACCCTGCACAACTATCGGTTTGCCCTTGGAGAGACAAGCAACCTTGTGGACTTGCGCGAAGTCAGCGATGCCGAGTTTTGCGAGCAGGTCAATATCACCAATAAAGGGCTGCTCACTTATGCGGGTCTCTTGATGTTCGGTAAGACTCCCTATGTATTACGCTACGTCCCAACATTCTGCGTTGACTATATCGAAATTCCGGCACCGACAATCCAACAGGCGGAGGTCAGATATACCTACCGCATTCCGGAACAGCAGAACATCTGGGAGGCTGTGCAGATTATACTGCGCCGGTTCCGTACCCTTGTTGATGCCCCGATACACATCAAGGATGACGGTTTCGCAACAACAGACGAAAGCCAGTACAAGGTTCTCCGCGAGGCATTGGCTAATATGGTGATGCACTGCGACCACTTCGATTCATTGCGCTCGTGTGTTCGAGTATATACCGATCATATCGAGTTTATGAACGGAGGTGCCTTCCCTCTGCCTGTAAGCGAAATACTTGGCAAGATATACTCCAAGCTTCGCAACCCAACCATAGCCAAGCTCTTCCGCTACGTCGGCATAGCCGAAAACGCCGGATACGGCATGAATAAGCTCACAAGTTGGGAGACCTTGACCGGCACCAAACCAACCATCGAAAGCGACCGCACCATCGCCACAGTCACCTTCCCCCTCAAATCCGCAATCCAACGGTTAACAGACACCGACAACACTGATGTCGCTAAGAATGTCGGTGTAAATGTCGGTGTAAATGTCGGTGTAAATGTCGGTGTAAAATTGACAGATACGCAAGCTAAGGTACTTGATTTAATTAAACAAAACCCATCAATAACTCACTCTGAAATTGCTGCTGTAATCTCTGTTGCAGTCAAAACGGTTGAACGAGCAACAAAGTCGCTACGCGAATTAGGCTTTATCAGACGTAATGGAAGCGATAAAGCCGGTTATTGGAGCATCCACCAACATGATTATAACTAAATTAATATGAATACAATACCTCAACAAACACTCACGGAGGACGAAAAAAGAAAAATCGCGAATGTGTTATCAAATCGCATTTCTAATCTAGTTTGTCCTATGTGCCATAGAAGTAATTTCATCATTACCGATGGATACTTTAATTCGCCTATAAATGCAGATCTTCAAAGCATGGTTTTAGGGGGGCCATCAATCCCAAGTATAGGAATTGTATGTGCCAATTGTGGTTTTATAAGTCACCATGCATTAGGAGTGCTCGGATTGTTAAATCAAAACGAAGGAAAATGAGTACCCCAAACGGCAAAGGACAACGAAAATCCATGAATATCGATTTAAACAGCGATATTGGTAGTCAATTGGTAGTTCATAAAAATATTTCTCAAGAAATAGTAATAGTGAACATCGATCGAATGAAACTAATATTACAGGACCATCATGCTAAATTAAAGCGAAATACCGATTGGATAAATCCATTAGCAATTTTCATCGCATTACTTCTTGCTGACTTAACCGCAACATTTGATACAAACTTTCTTGGCATAAAATCCGCAGTATGGGAAGCCATTTTTATACTTCTTACTATTGTAGCAGGCATATATCTTTTGATTAGCTTGATAAACCTCTGTAGGAAAGGATCCACGATAGATGATGTATTGGATCAATTAAAAGAACACGCAAAAAACTCAGAGGAGACAGAGGCTTAATAAGCAACGAATATAAACTTTTACGTTATATTCTATTTATTGCCTTTTGCTCGATTGTGGGTTTTGCAAAGCAGCTGGCAGTTATCTATGGTTGTCGTGCCGCCTCTGCTCCAAGCGGTGACATGGTCGGCATCCATCTCTTTTAGTTTATATATGCGAGTTCGGTTGCTATCATTTCCGAAGGCACACAAAGGACAGTTTGATACACCGTTTGCTCTTGCCTGTTCAGTCTGCCGATTGTAAACAATTTTCTTTGTCGATTCCTCGAATATCCGGATTTCGAGGAGAATAGGCTTTTCCTCCCCTCCTAAGACATATTCATAGATGTTTGACCGTTTGCGGATAGATTCGTCCCGCAATAATTCATTAACACGGAAATTGAGAGCGGTATGGTCGTATGGCACTTCATGATATACCTCATATAATCGGCCCCATTCCAAACCTGCCATATTCTCTGTTGTCTCAAATAATCCGGACACCCAATCAATCACAGAATTGAAATAATTTTCCAATTCTTCAATAGAAGTGTCAAAACGATGTGCACTCATATAAGCGTCAATAGATATTCCTTTGGAACGACTTATCCAGTCAAGGGCACATTCAAGGTATTTCTGGCGTTTGACATCTCCACTGACATAGTGACTCCATTTTTGTATAGCCGAATTTTGAGAATTACTGAATACTCTTTTTGCCGCAGTCACAAATGAACCGCTATGCACAGCATTTCGGCGTTCCTGATCATTAAGTGGTACACCTGCAATATTGATGGTCTCGAACCATTCCTTTATTTCAGTCTCAGTTCCTTCGCAAATAAAAACCACGAGCTTTGATTTCAATATCCTTTCTTTTAGATTATCATCAAGACCTGAAAAGTAAGTCTCGCGTCCATTACGTATTATAGCAAATTTATCCGTGACATAACGACCGAAAGAGGTTATTCTCTGCTGTCCGTCTAATACTTCAAGTTGGCCAGACGGAGTTTGATTGAAATAAATTAGACCAAGGGGATAACCTTTAAGTAGTGACTCTATTACTGCCACATCTTTCTTTCCATCGTTATAAATATAATTGCGCTGATATTCAGGTTGAATGGTAAGTTTGCCATCTAATCCAAATAATCCTCTGCCTTCGGATTTGTTGTAAACAAAACCTTTACATATATCCTCAACGGTAAAATCTATTCGAAGTGTCGGTGTCATGATTAATTATCTTTTACGGATTAAAATTCTACGATAACATACTTCTAATCTACCATCGTCATTACGATAGCATAATTTGCCACGTCGAAAGCCTTTATGTTCTCTGAATAAAGCATTACACTCTTCTTGAGTAAGATTCGCACTAATCCCATACGAAGCTCCCATATCTCCACCATCTATACCAAGTATCTCAAATTGGTCTGGACAATATTTATCGAGAAATGTTATAGGTACGCCCATAGCCCCATCATAGTCAGATGGGATTGCATCTCCATAAGGAATTTCTATTGCATCGTAATTTATATAATGCCGATATTCCTTGCCGACAATATCTTTATGCCTTGAAAAACGTATGTTGTCCGTCATTGTCATTAAATCCAATGGCTCATGCCTATCGCCATGATCAATATTTGTAAACCATCGAACGCCTTTAACACGAATGAACTTTCTTCCAGTTTCATCAACGCGCCATCCGGCAGCATTCAACGGATATTCTTGCGGAACTTCAAATTCCCTATCTCCCGAATGAATGGTCACACCCAGCCACATCTTGTCAGCCATAATTAGGGGGAATGCCTGTGGATAAGTAATGGCATTTATATTCCCAATTATTATAAATTGCTTATCCGCGTCAGTTATCCATGCAAGGAATTCGCGGAACAGAGAAAATGGAGGGTTCGTAACTATAATATCAGCCTCATCGCGGAGAGCTGTCACCTCTTCACTGCGGAAATCACCATCGCTCTTTAGATATTCCCAATGTAAATCGTCAATGTTTATATGGCCGTCTCCGGTAATGTCGCTATCGAGAATGAAAATCTTACCACGAGTCTTGGATTTATCTGCGTCAAATTGTGGAGAGGATTGCTCATATTCCGAAAATAGTAGTGGTGCGATAAAAATCTTACCACTGTTATTAAAATATTAATATTT
>CAJUBM010000009.1 GCA_910584735.1 uncultured Muribaculaceae bacterium | reverse complement strand
CACTATAAAGTTACCATTGCAAAAAGTGTCATATAACAGAAGCGGTGTGTCAAAATTCATTTTTTGACACACCGCCATTCCATTAGTTATAAGGGTGTTATAAGTTGATTCGGTTATTTGCAGCACAGGGAGAAATCGGCCAGGTGCATATCGCCTTGGTCGGCGAAGGCCTGGTGGAAGGCGAAGGCTGAGTGTAGACAGGTCGGTGTCTGGCCCGCTATGCCGATTTTAAGGTAGTCGCGCAGCAGCGGACGGTAGTCCGGGTGGGCGCAGTTTTCGATAATCTCGTGTGCGCGTTGTACGGGGTCTTTTGCGCGGAGGTCGGCGATTCCCTGGTCGGTTATAAGTATATCTACTGAGTGCTCCGATGAGTCAAGGTGGGCAACCTGGGGCACGATATTGCTTATCAGGCCGCCTTTCGATATGCTCGGGCATGAAAATATCGAGATATAGCCGTTGCGGCAGAAGTCGGCCGAGCCGCCGATACCGTTCATCATGCGGGTGCCGAGAACGTGGGTGGAGTTCACATTGCCGAATATATCGGCCTCCAGGGCGGTGTTCATCGCTATTACGCCGAGACGGCGGATAACCTCGGGGTTATTGGAAATCTCAGCGGGGCGTAGCACGATTTTGTCGTGGAAGAACGACATGTCGGCGAAGAGCTGCGATTCCACCTCGTTTGAGAAGGTCATGGAGCAGGTTGACGCGAACTTGCATTTCCCTTGGCGGAGGAGCTCAAGCACGGAGTCCTGCACAACCTCGGTGTACATCATGAACGAGGGAAGTTCCTTGTCATGAAGAAGGTAGTTAAGCACGGCATTGGCAACGTTTCCTACGCCGCTCTGCAAGGGGAGGAACTCTTTGGGGATGCGTCCCTTGCGGTATTCGCTGATAAGGAACTGAACTACGTTCGCGCCTATGCGCTCTGAAACCTCGTCGGGTTTAGAGAAAGCTTTCACGCCATCGAGCTCGTTAGTGCGTACTATCCCGACCACTTTCGACGGATCTATCTTCAAGGTCGGACGTCCGATGCGGTCTGTGGGGGAGTAGATGGGTATTTCGCGGCGGCGGGGAGGATCGAGAGGTTTGTATATGTCGTGCATCCCGAGCAGTTGCTGCGGAAGGGCCTCGTTTAGTTCGATGAATATTTTCTTTGCCATAGGGGCGTAGGTGGGTATGTTGCCTACGCCGCAGCCGAGAAGCACCTCGCCGCTTTCATCGATGGCGGCAGCTTCGATTACGGCATAATCTATGTCGCCGTAGAAGCCGTAACGCACCTCCTGTGCCATTTCCGATAGATGGCGGTCGAAATAATGAGTGTCGTGGGCGTTTATGCGTTTCCTTAGGTCAGGGGTATTCTGGTATGGCGCGCGCATGTTGATGGCGTTGTTGCGTGCCAGGATGCCGTCTACGTGGTCGTTGGTAGAGGCGCCGGAGAATATGTTCACTTTAAATTCACGACCTTCGGCGTGTTCGCGTGCTGCCTTTTCGGCCACGGCCTCGAGAACTCTTTTAGGAACGCCCGGGGCGGTGAATCCTGAAAGACCGAGGGTGTCGCCGTTGTTAATCATCTGAGCGGCTTCGTCAGCCGTAATGAAATTGTAAGCCATAGATTATTTGTGGTTACTTGTCGGTTGATTTAATGGTACCAGACCGGGTTAACGGTGTCTTATCATGTAAAAAAGCCGCTCCAAATTATAATGAAGCACGTCTTTTTTACTAATTTTGCGCAAAAATAATCCTTTTCGCCGACATGGGCAAAGAACGGGATAGTGTTTTGCAGCATATTCTCGGACTTGCTGATTTTTCCGGCGGGGAGTGTTATGGATATTTCCGGTTGATGATATTAGGAATGGATAAACATAGAAGACTGTATATAGAGACCTACGGATGCCAGATGAATGTGGCTGATTCCGAGGTTGTGGCCGCGATAATGGAGATGGGGGGATATTCCCCGGCAGAGTGTGCGGAAGATGCCGATGCCGTTCTGCTTAACACCTGCTCTATACGCGATAATGCCGAGCAGAAAATACTTTCCCGTCTGCAATATCTGAGGTCTTTGCGGAAGAAACGCAAGGGGGGCAGACTCATAATAGGGGTTATCGGCTGTATGGCCGAACGTGTCAAGGATGAGCTTGTCACGCAGCAGGAGGTGGACATCGTGGCCGGCCCGGACGCATATCTCGACCTTCCGGGGCTGTTTGCTTCTGCCGAAATGGGGGAGAAGGCTGTCAATGTGGAACTTTCAACCACCGAGACCTACCGGGATGTGATACCCAGCCGTATTACCGGCAACCGTGTCAGCGGATTTGTGAGCATTATGCGCGGGTGCAATAACTTCTGTTCCTATTGCATAGTGCCTTATACGCGTGGACGCGAGCGTAGCCGTGAGGTCGGCAGTATCCTTAATGAGGTTGCCGACCTGCGGAAAAAAGGATTCCGCGAAGTCACTCTGTTGGGACAGAATGTCAATTCGTACCGTTACACGGATAAGACCGGTGGCGACACTATAGATTTTGCCCGTCTGCTGGCGTGTGTCGCTGACGCGGCTCCTGACATGCGTGTGCGTTTCACCACTTCCCATCCAAAGGATATGTCGGACGATACGATTGCGGTGATTGCCTCGCGCCCGAATATATGCAACCACGTGCATCTGCCTGTGCAGTCAGGCTCGGATTCCGTGTTGAAGGCCATGAACCGTAAATATACGCGTCAGTGGTATCTGGACAGGATAGCGGCCATACGCCGGGCCATTCCCGATTGCGGTATATCAACCGATATGTTCACTGGTTTCCACGGTGAGAGCGAGGAGGACTTCCAGCAGACGTTGTCGCTCATGAGGGAGGCTGCGTTTGATTCGGCGTTTATGTTCAAATACTCGGAACGTCCCGGAACGCTTGCATCCCGTACGATGCCTGACAATGTGCCGGAGGATGTGAAGATTGACAGGCTCAACCGTATGATTGCGCTGCAGAACGAACTTTCGGCCGAGTCTAACCGCCGCGATGAGGGCAAGGAGTTCGAAGTGCTGGTGGAAGGCGTGTCGAAACGTAGTACAGACCGTTGGATCGGACGTACGCAGCAGAACAAAACCTGTGTGTTTCCCCGTGGAGATTTCCGGGTGGGAGACTTTGTAAAAGTGCGTGTAGTGGGTTCTTCTTCCGCGACGTTGCTTTGCGAGCTTGCTTGAGATGGGGCTTAGGTTAATAAAAATCATCATTTTTAGGAATTTTAAGGGTCGGATTGTTGACAACGGCCTTCTGAAATACTAATTTTGCACTAAAATAGACCTGTGCCGGAGTTACGCCTATGCCTGCGTTCCTCGGCGCGGGCTTTATGGCTCCTTGCATACAAGGTAGCATGCTATTTATTATGGAGAATAACAAACAAACGCGCATCTCGGGTATAGGAGACCGGGTGACATCGACTATAAGCGTGACACTGGTGCTGTTTATCCTGGGACTTGTGGCGGCAATAAACATAACTTTCGGGGGGGTGGAACGTTCCGTGAAAGAGAAAATAGGCTTCTCGGCAGTTCTGTCCGACAGCCTTTCCCCTCAGCAGGTAGCGCATCTGAAAAAGCTGTGTGCCGAAGTCCCGTATATTAAGGAATATGAATATTTATCGGCGGCAGATGTGCTGGACTCAGAGACCCAGGGCGAAGGACAGGCATTATTGGACCAGATAGGTTTCAATCCCTATGCCCCGATGATAGATATACGTGTTAAAGCCCTGTATGCCAATCCCGATTCACTGACACATATTATGGAACAATGGCGGGTGATGCCGGAAGTCGAGGAGGTGTCGGGAAATACCGAGATGGCGGCAAATCTTGCATCTAATGCCAAAGTGCTGAACACGGTTCTCCTCATAATCGCGGCCACGTTGCTGCTTATCTCGTTTGTATTGATTAATAATACCGTACGGCTGACCATATACTCCCGCCGGTTCCTTATACACACTATGAAGCTGGTAGGGGCTACCGGCGCCTTTATCCGCAGGCCGTTCCTATGGTGGAACACCTTGCAGGGCGTTGTGTCAGGCTTGCTTGGCGGTGCGTTGCTTTGCGCACTTGTCGCGTGGGCCAAGGATTGGTACCCCCCGTTGGGCGATTTGATGCCGTGGGGGGCTACGTTCGTAGTCCTGGGTGGAATATTGGTGTTGGGAGTACTTATCTGTGTAATCGCGGCCATGTTGGCTACCAACCGGTATCTGCGCTCGGACTATGACGAGATGTTCGACTGAGCGATCCGATACGGGCCGCTGTTTTAAAGGTACAGTTAAAAAGGATTAGATTTTAGAACTTATGTCCCAAAGCAATTATAGTTATAAGAGAAGTCAGGCAATCCCTCAGAAAGGTAAGGAGGATAGATTGCAGCTTGAAACCCCTTCGCAATTTCCCTTAGGGCGCAACAATTTTATATGGATGACGATTTCGGCCATACTTATTGTTGCCGGATTCGCCCTCATGCTTGGCAGCGGTTCCACGACCGAGGCTTTCAATCCCGAGATTTTTTCTCCCCGCCGTCTGGTCGTAGGCCCCACCATTGCTTTCATCGGTTTCATAGCCTTGGGAATATCGATAATCATAAAGCCTAAGAAACATTTGCCGGAAGAGTGATTCTTATACCCCGGTTGCCTCTCTTGTCCCTCCATCCTTCTAACAACTTAAAAACAAAAGCAATAAAAAGAAATGAGTTGGCTTGACGCCCTGATTCTTGGCATAGTGCAAGGTCTGGCTGAATATCTTCCTATAAGTTCGAGCGGACATCTTGAAATTTTCCGCACCATATTGGGGCTTGACCTTTCGGGCGCTGACGCGCTTCAGTTCAATGTGATCCTGCATGTGGCCACAGTGCTTTCCACCATCTTTGTGTTGTGGCGTGAATTCGTACCATTGTGTACATCGTTTTTTACCTTCCGCAATGATGGCAACACGCGCTATGTCTGGAAGATTATTCTTTCGTGTGTCCCGGTAGGTATCGTTGGAATATGTTTCAAAGAACAAGTAGAGAGCTTCTTCGGGGTTGATAACTCAGGGGATAGCCAGCTTATGGTGGTTGGGGTATGCCTTTGTGTCACGGCTTTGTTGCTTTCTGTGGCATACTTTACCCGCACCCGTGCCGAGTTGGCTTCCCGACGCAATATCCGCCCCTCGCATGCTTTCGATACTGCCGGCAAGAATGGTCGCGGCGGTCGCGATATAAGCTGGCTGGATGCTTTTGTAATCGGTATAGGGCAGGCCATTGCCGTGTTACCCGGTCTTAGCCGTTCCGGCACAACTATTGCTACAGGTATCATACTTGGCGATAACCGCGAAAAGGTTGCGCAGTTCTCGTTCTTCATGGTGATAATACCGATTCTGGGTGAGGCCGCATTGGATTTGTATAAATACCTTTCACAGAGCGGCGATGCCACACAGTCTATCGGCTTCCTTCCGATGCTGATAGGTTTTCTCTCCTCTTTTCTTGTAGGATGTGCGGCTTGTCGCTGGATGCTTAATCTCGTAAAGAAAGGACGTCTTGTGTGGTTCGCTCTCTATTGCGTGGTTGCCGGTGTGGTTTGCATCCTGTGGCAGTGTATGCACTGATTGCTTTCATAATCCTGGACATCTATACGTTCGAGAAATCTACTATATAACAGATATACAGAACAGTTATACCGATTGATGATAAACCCGGTTGACGGACATATTTTCGCGGTAGACAAACCTTTGGGGTGGTCTTCGTTCCACGTGGTGAAGAAACTGCGTGGAGCGTTGTTGGCACGCCTGAGGCGTGTTGGCATACGCAAGCTCAAGGTAGGACATGCGGGTACCCTTGACCCATTGGCAACCGGGGTTATGCTGCTGTGTACGGGGAAAGCTACCAGACAGATCGATGCTCTACAGGCGGGCCGTAAAATCTATACGGCTGAGATTGCTTTAGGCGCCACTACGCCCTCTTTTGACCTCGAGACCCCGGTTGATGCAACTTTCCCTACGGCGCACATCACCAGGGAGCTTGTTGACGAGACACTGCGCCGTTTTATCGGGCGTATCGAGCAGGTTCCGCCCTCGTATTCGGCCTGCAAGGTTGCCGGCAAACGCGCCTATGCCTTGGCCCGCAAGGGTGAAGACCCCGGGTTGAAACCTAAAGTACTCGTTATTGATGATATTTCCTTACTGAGTTTTTCCCCTGAGCTAATCACCATAAGGGTCATTTGCTCGAAAGGGACTTACATCCGGGCCTTGGCCAGGGATATAGGGATCGCACTTGGCTCTGGAGGGTATCTTGCTTCCCTGCGCCGCGAAGGGGTAGGGGACTATCTGATAGATGGTTGTCTCGGTATAGAGGAGGCGGAGCATTTGGTGCGAACCTCTCCGATGGCTGTCACGGCTGAGGATGGCTCTCTGCTGGAGGTCCCTCCGCTCACAGAGGCGGCGCCGAGGATGTCAACATTAAGCCAGGCGGATATACTTCCCTGGAACATGCGTATAAAGCCCACCGATGAAGCCCCGGAATGACAACCTTGTGTAGAGACTTCCCTATCGGAACAACTAATCGAGATTTAGATATAAAATTTTCATAATTGCTGTCTGAGCAAGCCTATAATATAAGATGAAACTTTCCCAGTTCAAATTCAAACTTCCCGAAGACCTGATAGCACAGTACCCCGCACCCCGTCGTGACGAATGTAGGATGATGGTGGTTCACCGTAAAAGTGGCGAAATAGAGGAACGTGTTTTCAAAGAGATTATTGATTATTTCGATGAGGGGGACGTGATGGTGTTCAATGACACCCAGGTGTTCCCGGCCCGTCTATATGGAAACAAGGAGAAAACGGGTGCGAGAATCGAGGTGTTCCTTCTCAGGGAACTGAACGCGGATAATAAGCTATGGGACGTGCTGGTAGAGCCTGCCCGCAAGATCCGTATCGGGAACAAGTTGTATTTCGGCGATGACGAGTCAATGGTTGCGGAGGTGATAGACAACACCACTTCGCGTGGCCGTACGCTCCGTTTCCTTTATGACGGTACGCATGAGGAATTCAAGGCCAACCTTTTCAAACTCGGACAGACCCCGCTTCCTGAATATATAAAGCGTGATGCCGAGGAGGCGGACGCTGATGCATACCAGACGATTTTTGCGCGTAACGAGGGGGCGGTTGTGGCTCCTGCTGCCGGACTTCATTTCAGCCGCGAGCTTATGAAGCGTCTTGAGATAAAGGGAGTTGAGCAGGGATTCCTTACCGTGCACAGCGGATTAGGGGCGTTCCGCGATATCGATGTGGAAGACCTTACCAAGCACCGCATGGATTCCGAGGATATGAATGTGTCGCAGGCACTGGTCGACCTGGTGAACCATGCTAAGGACGAGAACCGCCGGATATGTGCTGTCGGCACTTCGACACTGCGCGGCATTGCATCGGCCGTCAGCATGGGTGGCCATATGAAGACATACACCGGATGGACCAACAAGTTTATATTCCCGCCCTATGACTTTACCGTAACCACGGCACTTGTGACAGGCTTCCATATGCCATATTCCACTATGTTGATGATGGTTTGTGCTTTCGGAGGATATGACCTGGTGATGAAGGCCTATGAGAAAGCCGTGGCCGAAGGGTATAAGTTCGGCGCATATGGCGATGCCATGCTCATAGTTGACTGATAAAAGGAATAGCCGACTGATAGATATTTTTGTAAGCCCTCCTTACTTTTTATATGATAGAGAACGAACGGGACACACGCATAGACCGTGTTGTCGAAGCGGGGCGCCGGATGGTTACCGCCGCCCGCACCGCACCGAAAGCCAAAGGGCTTGACCTGCTTGAATGTTGTCTGGTCACTGGCGATGACATTGGCCGGCTGGCAGATGAGATGTTGCGGCTTTATGAGGAGACGGGGCGCCCGGTCTTCAATCGCGATGCGGGAAATATCCGGCAGGCAGGATGCGTGGTTATTGTCGGGACACGCCCGCAGACCATGGGATTGGATTGCGGGCATTGCGGCTTCCCTACATGTATGGCTAAGCCTTCGGAGGTCCCTTGCGCCTTCAATTGTGTTGATGTAGGCATTGCATTAGGTTCGGCTGCGGCCACGGCATCAGACTGCAGTGTAGATACACGTGTGATGTATTCGGCGGGTATGGCTGCCGCCCGGCTGAGACTTCTCGGTGACGGCGTATATCAGTATTTTGCAATCCCTGTATCGGCCTCGTCAAAATCACCCTTTTTTGATAGGTAAGTAAACTTTTGACAGTTAACAGGGACGTTGGATAGTGCCTGATGGTCAGTCCCCCAATGATACGCCCGGGATGTCGGCTATAGCATCGCGTAGGGATGGAGCCAGGTCTGAACGTATCTCTACGGTCATGGCGCAGGCGTTGTCAAACTGTCGCTCGATAACCGTTACTTCAGGGTCTTTTACCGCTTTCATCACATCGTTCATAGAGAGATATGGAAACGTGAAGCTGATTCGGGCAGTCTCATGGCGTTCAACTATCTCTGACGACTCCAATACGAGACGGGCTGATTCCTTATAGGCCGCTATAAGCCCTGGGGTGCCGAGCTTTATTCCTCCGAAATAGCGTACCACAAGCACTATCAGGTTCGTAAGGCCTAAAGAGTTTATCTGTCCGAGAATGGGTTTCCCGGCAGTGCCCGAAGGCTCTCCGTTATCGCTTGACAGGAATTCGGACCGTTCTGCCCCAAGCATATACGCCCAACATACATGGCGCGCATCGTAGTATTCCTTTGAGAACTCCTTTATGATGGACCGGGCTTGGGTGGCTGTCTCAATAGGTAGTGCGAAGGCGAGGAAACGACTACGCTTCTCAGTCAGCGATGCCTCGGCCCGCGTGTTTATGGTTAGAAATTTGTCAGACATTTTGATGGGAGCTTTTTGTAAGTCCGGAAAAATCGGCACGTTCGAACGCATCAATCATAGAGTCGGGAGTGACATTCAAAATCACTGTGCCCCGGCGGCGGGCATAGCGTTCTATGGAATGATATGAGCGGAAGGCGATGGTCATGCTTTCAAGCACCTCATGAAGCCTTATGCCGGAATAGACGCTCTGCACACGGGCTTTTTCCCCTTTGTCCTCCGTATAGAAGTGTGGCTGTATGGAGACTACCCGGTTGTCGTCCGTCACCGCCAGGGTTGAGAGCCATGAGTGGTCGGCTCCGAGGAGATATATCCGCCGGAAGCCTGACGCGATGCCGGTCATAAGAGCCGGCACAAGCACGTTGCGTGGACGTGGCATGCCGAGATTCATCTTCCAGGCCAGGTTTTCCAACCATCTGAATCCTTCTACGGCTAAAAAATTGAATTTATACAGTCGGGCAGGGCTGTCTCTAAACAATATCTTGGCTTTCCGATAAGCCTTCGCCGGGACGAACAGATCCATATCCCAATCCGCACGCCTGATATTCTCTACGAGCTTCGCCACATTGCTGTCAGATTCCGCATTTTCAAAAAAATGGGGGTCGGCAAGTACATAGTATTTGGGCTTTATTACCGCGAACTCCGGGGAGTTGGCAAAGAAATTCACTGCCATGCAGGGGTTGTGCGTCAGAAAATGGAGGTCATCGGTGAGATTCCGGCGCAGCGACGGGCCGTTGCCAAGGACTATCAACGGCGTATCGGCTTTATTTTTGTGCGGTATGGTGGCCCGTGAGGCTGATAGAGCCATCCGAGCTACACTTTTTAAGGAGGATGAGAGATTTTGTGAGAATGTGGAGAATTGGTCTAAAAAGCCTGTTGCCATAACTGCATGTGGGAAAATGTTGTGCAAATCTATGAAAAAACTATGAAATCTCCACCTTAAAGCTTGTTTTTAACTTGTTCTTGATAAAATGATGTTTGACCTTTGAAAAATGTACAGATATTTAACCGACATCGAACCATCATTATTATGGAGTGTTGTTTTCTATATACACGGATAATATCCCAAGGATGCCATGTAAATCATTTAAAACGTCTCAATAATGCATCGAACTATAACAATTTCTCAGATAAGGCAGGCGGCACAGGAGGCTTATGAAGAGTCAAAGAATATAAGCGGAGGTGCGAACGCAAATTATATACCCTATCTTGCCAATGTGGATTCCGGCCTTTTCGGCCTCAGTCTGACGCTCGTTGACGGGACTTCGTTCAATTTCGGAGATACCGCCTACAGGTTCGGAATTGAATCGGTATCGAAAGTCCCGACAGCCATACTTGCCATGATTCAGCATACGCCCCAAGGGGTGTTGCGGGAGATTGGCGCTGATGCCACAGGACTGCCGTTCAATTCCATTTTTGCCATACTCCTGGAGAATGACCATCCGTCCACTCCGCTCGTCAATGCAGGCGCAATTTCGGCATGCTCTATGATTGCGCCGCAAGGTGATGCCGCAGAGAAATGGAATGAGATTACCCGTAATATCACGGAGCTCTGCGGCTCGTCACCTGTGCTGATAGAGGAACTTTATGAGAGCGAGACCGCGACCAATTTCAACAATCGTGCTATTTCGTGGCTCCTGAAGAACTATAATCGCATCTATGACGAAGTCGATATGAGCCTTGACCTCTATACACGTCAGTGTTCTCTTGGGATAACTTCGGCGCAGCTTGCCGTTATGGGGGCTACAATAGCGAATCACGGACTGAATCCTGTCACCGGGAAACAAGTGTTTGACCCGGAAATCTCTCCAAAGATTACTACGATGATTGCCTCGGTAGGTTTTTACCAGCATACAGGCGACTGGCTTTACACCTCGGGGATCCCGGCAAAGACCGGCGTCGGCGGGGGCGTAATGGGCGTGATGCCCGGCCTCTTCGGTATTGCAGCTTTTGCGCCACCGTTGGATGATGCCGGCAATTCCGTCAAGGCTCAGGCGGCTATAAAGAAATTCATGCAAAAGCTCGACCTGAATATATTCAGCGGCGATACGGTGACGATAAGTTCCGATGGAAAGGAGTAAGACTCAGGCCGGGAAAACTGTAAAGAGTAACTTGTAGTACGGAAGGGTGAGAGGTTGGCTCCTTTTGCCCTTCATTTTTACCGTGGATGTTACGTGATATAAGTTCGTTACTTATTAGGAAGGAATAATTAGAAAGAAACACATTATGATAGCGACCGGCAGAAAACCGATATCAATTATGACGTTTTGCGCCATAATGTCACTCTCGCTGGTGGTAAATCTGCCCGGATTGGCGATTACTCCTATGCTTGGCACCCTGCATCGTATTTTCCCCGACACTACTCAGATTGAGGACCAGATGCTGACCGTGCTTCCGAATCTTCTCATAATTCCCTTTGTGCTTCTTTCAGGGAAGATGTCCTTGGCGCGCCATAAGATAATGATTGTAGTGACGGCGCTCGTGTTGTTTTGTGCGAGCGCGATAGCATATATGTTCGCTGACACTATGTCCGAACTGATAGTAATCAGTTGTCTGTTGGGATGTGGTACAGGTTTGTTGATACCGTTCTCTACCGGGCTTATCGCCGACAACTTTTGTGGTTCGTACCGTTTGTGGGCGATGGGATTACAGTCGGGTATATCGAATACCGTTGTGATGCTGGCTACTTTTATTGTTAGTTGGCTATGTCGCGGAGACAACTGGCATATGCCGTTTGCCGTATATCTGATAGGCCTTATTCCTCTCTTTCTCTCCTTTTGGCTCGGAGGTATGCATCGTTCTGAAACAAATCCGGATATGGCCTCGGCTATTCCACCCGATGCCGACTGTGCCGCCAATGCCGGATGCGCCCTTCCGGCAGATGCGTCGGACGGAGGGGAGAGTCACGTCCTTGCCGGTAAACCTCTTGTCAAGGACGGGTTTTACATAGGTAGAATCGTGGCTCTGACCGGAGTATATTTCTTTATAACTTTCGCAACGATAAGCATCTCGTACTACTGCCCGTATCTCGTAGAAAAGGAAGGATGGAGCGAAACCCTCACAGGCACGACTACCGCGCTATATTTTTTGTTCATATTCCTACCAGGCTACATACTGCCATGGTTTGTGAAGCATCTGAAGGGAAAGTGTTTTTTGTTCTCAGCAGTATGTATGACAATCGGCATCGGATTATTCGCGGTTATCCCCTCCGGCTGGTCACTATGCACCGGGGCTGCACTTGCCGGCCTCGGATACGGTATCTGCCAGCCTCTTCTATACGACAAGGCAAGCATTGCCGTGCAATCCGAGAACAAGGCGACTCTTTCCCTGGCTCTGGTGCTTACGGCCAACTATCTCGCGATAGTCCTCACTCCCTTCATAATTGACTTCCTACGGAATATATTCCATGCAGACAATGTTACGGGGTTTGCTTTCATTGTCTGCTCCGTACTCCTTGCCCTATTTTCCATATTTACATTGTTGAAACGTAACAGTTTCGTGTTTTCTGTTGGAAACCCGAAGTAGTAACGTCTTAGTTAAGACTGCATGGGCGTTTTTTCGCTGAGATGTACTTGTTTGTAGACTTCGGCAAGGTATATCTATGAAAAAACTATGAAATATTGGTTGCGTTTAGACCAAAAAGCCGTAAATTTGCCCTTATGAAAGATGATAAGGCACTGAGGATAGATCTTCAGGAGGTGCTGCGTGAGCGTCTCCCGCGCCTGTCTCATCTAATTCCGCGTCGGCTTGTCGGCTGGATGGAACGTACCATCTGCCAGGAACAGTTGAACCGGCTCCTTGAAGAGAACCGGGGGAAGGTGGGCGCGGAGTTCTGTCGTGGCGTATTCAAGTCGTTGGATATTTCCTACAAGGTGATTAACGAGGAATACATGCCTCCCAAGACGAATCGCAGAGTGGTGTTCGTCTCAAACCATCCCCTGGGTGCTTTGGATGGGATGATATTGATTGATTTCGTCCAAAGATACTATGGTGGCCAGGTATGGTTTGTAGTGAACGACCTTTTGATGCATGTCACTCCGTTGCGTCCGGTCTTCCTCCCCATCAATAAATTCGGGTCGCAGAGCCGCGAGTCCATCAGGCAGATGGATGCCGCTTTCGCCGGAGATGACCCTATCATAATCTTCCCCGCCGGACTTGTGTCGCGTCTGCACAAGGTGCCGTTCAATGGCAGACGGCAGAAGATGGTGGCCGACCTTCAATGGAAAAAGACCTTTGTCACCAAGTGCTGCCGTTATAAACGCGATGTGGTGCCTTTGTTCTTCTCAGGCACCAATTCAATGCGTTTCTATAAGATAGCCAACTGGCGTAAACGGCTTGGATTGCGGTTTAATATCGAACAGCTTTATCTGCCGCGTGAGATATTCAATTCCAAGGGGAAGGAATTCACCATCACTCTTGGCAATCCGCTGTCCTGGCATGAGATGGACTCTGGCGGCGATGCCGAAGGGTATGCCGCCACTGTAAGAAGTTATGTCTACATGCTCCCGGTTATGAGGCCGGGTAAGAATGACCCCGTTGTCAGCTAATCACGTATTCCCACATGAATCTGTCATGTCCGAAAAGATAATTGAACCTGTCCCAGTCAGCCTCTTAGAGGCCGAACTAACTCCAGAGCGCTTCTTGCGCCATACGAATAAGGGTAATAACGAGATATATATCGTAGAGGCCCGCGAGGCTCCCAATGTAATGCGTGAGATTGGGCGGCTTCGTGAAATCGCTTTCCGTACGGCGGGGGGCGGAACGGGTAAGGAATGTGATATTGACATGTATGACCTTATGGAGCCGCCCTGTAGACAACTGATTGTATGGGATCCTGAGGAGAGGGTTATCACGGGCGGCTATCGTTTCATACACGGGCGGAATGTATGTTACAATCCTGACGGTTCGCCAAGGATTGCGACATCACACATGTTCCGTTTTTCCGAACGTTTTCTCAAGGAATACCTGCCGCAGACCATTGAACTTGGGCGTTCGTTCGTCCGTTTGGAATATCAGTCGTCAAAAGCGGGGGCAAAAGCGATTTTCGCCCTTGACAACCTATGGGACGGCCTTGGTGCCCTTACGGTGGTATATCCCGAGATCCGCTATCTGTTTGGAAAGTTTACGATGTATCCCGAATATGACCGCGACTGCCGCGACATGCTGCTGTATTTCCTCAACAAGCATTTCCCCGATAACGAGAATCTTGTGCGCCCGTTCAAGCCTTTGGAGCTTTCCTATGATTTGAGCCGTTTTGACCGGATGATGCCCGGGACCTCGTTTAAGGAGGATTATAAGGTGCTTAATAGCGCTATCCGGGCCCATGGTATAAATATTCCTCCGCTGGTAAACGCCTATATGGGTCTGTCGCCGACAATGAAGATCTTCGGTACGGCCATAAATGATGAGTTCGGCAACGTGGAAGAGACAGGCATATTCCTTACGATATCGGAGATATTCGAGGAGAAAAAGCAGCGGCATATCGACACTTATCATCAGGATGATGCACTTGCATAATGTTGTTTTGCGAATATGGATCGGTTTAAAATGATATTTGAGTCCCAAAAAGGCTGTTGTCGGCTGTATCTGGCTACGTTCGCCATTCTATTGCCTGGGCTATGCGGCTTCCCCCTCCGGGCCGAGTATAAGATAGACTACAAGGCTGAGATTATAGCGAATGTAGGTGATGGCAAATTCGCGCCATATTATGTGGCGTCTAACCGTCACGGCCTTATTACGCAGACAAATACGGCGTTGCTTCTTGCCGGCATCTCGCGCCAATGGGATAGCTCGTCGAGATTCAGCTACGGTTTCGGCGCCGATTTCGTGGCTGACTATTCCAATGCGACGGAGTACCGGCGCTTTATGCCTCGCGAATCCGGGAAAGGCACGTGGGAGGCGAACTACCAAAGGCCGCAGGAAGTGTGGGTGCAGCAGCTTTACGGCGAGATGCGCTATCGCGGGGTGTTTATGACCGTGGGGTTGAAAGAGCATGGCTCGGCATTGCTTGACAATCGATTGTCGAGCGGCGATCTTGTGGAGAGTGGTAATTCCCGTCCGATTCCCGAGGTCCGCATAGGGTTCAATGATTTTCAGGATATTCCTTTCACTCAGGGATGGGTGCAGATCCAGGGGGAAATATCATATGGCAAGCTTACCGATAACGGCTGGTTGCGCAATCATTTCAATTATTATACGGGGCATATGAACGAGGGGGCCCTGTATTCCTATAAACGTTGTTATTTCCGTACGAAGCCCTCAGCCCCACTTTCGGTGACTGTGGGTATGCAGGTCGGAGCTATGTTCGGAGGTACCACCACATGGTATTCCGAGGGGAAGGTGACGCAGACCCGTAAATTCTCACGCGGGATTAAGGAGTTTTTCAAAATATTGGTTCCGACCGATGGCGGACAGGAATACTATTCGGGTAGCTCGCTGGGGTCGTGGGATATACATGCGCGTTACTGGCTTCGCGACGGTTCCTATCTGAAAGCCTATTTGCAGAAACCATGGGAGGATGGCTCAGGAATCGGTTTCATGAACGGTTTCGACGGCCTGTGGGGACTTGAATATAAGGCTCCGTTCCCCGGCATAGTTGACGGGGTGGTTGTGGAGTACCTTGATTTCACCAACCAGTCGGGCCCGCTTCATTGGGACCCGGATGATGCTCCCGGAAGCACCATAACCACCCGTGCCGAGGGTGCCGATGACTATTATAACAACCATGAGTACAATTCGTATGCTTATTACGGCATGGCTATAGGTACGCCTTTCCTTCCTTCTCCTATATATAACCGCGACGGCTACCTCGGTTTTGTCAATAACCGTGTACGCGGATTCCATATCGGTATACAGGGAACTCCTATGGAGTCTTTGGGCTATAGAGTGTTAGGCGGTTACCGCAAGGGATGGGGCAACGGATATTACCCCTCGTTGGAGAGTACGCACGACACATCGTTCATGGCCGAGGTTACCTATTCGCCTGAACGTGTTGCGGGGTTGTCGGTGTCGGCTCAGGTAGCTTTAGACCACGGCACGATGCTTGGTAACCGTATGGGAGGATGTTTCTCCGTAAGTTATAAAGGGGATTTCTCGTTCGGACGTAAATAGAAGTGAGCCATAGCGTGCCTGTCGGTTTAAAAAGGTTTGATAGAGACATGAAAAAGATTGTTAGAAAACTATATATATTGCCGCTTCTAATGCTGGCCTGCTTTCTCGTAAGCTGTACCCATAACAATGGTGATATCGGCTCGCTGTTCGGGACATGGAAGCTGACGGCTATCCTGATTGACGGACAGCTTGCTGAAGATTATTCAGGTAATTGTTTCTGGAGTTTTCAGAACGACATTATAGCGTTCACGCTGGAGGACGATCCTCTGTCGCATAGCGCCCAGCGTCGTTGGGGTACATTCGTACGCAGCGAGGGGTATATCAGCCTGAATCTTTCCCACAAGGGGAACGGCGCTAATGATTACCTCTATAAGATATTCCCCGTATTGAGGCTGCCTGCAGAGGAAGATGTACCTTTGAAGATACTCAAAGATTCAGGCGGTGAGATGGAGCTTGAACTTACGGCGGTTGATGGCTCCCGTATTGTTTACACTTTAAAGAAGCAATAGTCAATGGCTGAAAAGAAGCAACGAGATATAAAGCATGCCCTTGTCACCGGCGGGGACGGGTTTATTGGTTCCCACTTGGTTGACATGCTGTTACGTCAAGGCGTGAAGGTGCGCGCATTGTGCCAGTATAACTCATTTAACAACTGGGGATGGCTGGAAGGACGTAACGACCCTGGGTTGGAGATTGTATGCGGCGATGTTCGTGATGCTGCGTTCTGCCGCCACATATGCCGTGATGTCGATACGGTGTTCCATTTGGCCGCCTTGATAGCCATACCCTACAGCTATCTGGCGCCGGAAAGTTATGTGGATACAAATGTAACCGGGACTTTGAATATGTGTCAGGCAGTCCGCGATACGGGAGTGGCGCGACTTATAGTCACCTCCACATCGGAGGTATATGGCACGGCTCAATATGTGCCTATAGATGAGAAACATCCTCGTCAGCCGCAATCGCCTTACTCTGCCACCAAGATAGGCGCAGATGCCATTGCAAAAAGTTTTTTCAATGCTTTCGGACTCCCGGTGGTTATTGCACGTCCCTTCAACACCTACGGCCCGCGTCAGAGCGCGAGGGCTATCATACCAACCATCATCTCACAGATTGCAAACGGAGAGACCCGCATAAAGGTAGGTGACCTGCGTCCGACACGTGATTTCAATTATGTGGAAGACACCTGCCGTGGTTTCATAGCCCTTGCGAAGGCGGAGGGAATAGAAGGGGAGGAAATCAATATTGCTACCGGCACGGAGATTTCAATGGCTGACACTCTCGCAACCATAGCCCGCATAATGGGTCGCGAAGTGGAGTTCGTGGTTGACCCGCAGCGGCTTCGCCCCTCATCGAGTGAAGTGTTCAGACTTTGTGGCGACAATACGAAGATAAAGACTCTCACCGGCTGGGCGCCTGAGGTCTCTCTTGAGGAGGGACTGAGACGGACATCTGAGTGGTTTACAGACCCCCAAAACTTGACCCGATATAAATCGGATATTTATAACCGTTGAGCGTTAGTATGTTATTCGATTCGTAATGGGCTATGAAGCAGATTAATATACTTTTCTTGGGTGGTGCCAAACGAGTATCTATGGCACGACTGTTCAAGGACGCCGGACGAAAGCTCGGCCTACAGGTCGGGATATTCGGCTATGAACTTGACAAGCGTGTGCCTTTGGCAGCCGAGGGGGAGATAGTAATAGGGCGTAGATGGAAGGATGCCGACCTATACGACCATTTGGCGGAGACTGTAGATGAGTTTGGTATCGATATTATTGTGCCGTTTGTAGACCCTGCGGTAGCGGTAGCCGCCAAGTTCCAAGAGTTGCGCCCCGATGTGTTCGCAGCGACCTCTACGGCGCAGCTGTCGGAAGCCATGTTTGACAAGACTGTGGCTGACAGCATATTCCGAAATAAGAAGATCCCTGTGCCTGAGCCCATATCGTCCTCATCGCCGAAATTTCCTTTCATCGCCAAACCTCGCAAAGGTTCAGCCTCCAAGGGTATAGCTATTGTTAGGAACGAGGCAGATATGGCCGGGCGATTATTCCCGGAGGATGTCTATCTTTTGCAGGAATATGTGGAGGATGCCGATGAATACACGGTTGACTGCTATGTGGGACGTGATGGTCAGGTTCTGGGAGTTGTTCCACGGCGTAGGATAGAAGTTACCGGCGGAGAGGTGAGCGTTACCGAGACTGTTCGTAATATAGCGTTGATGAATCTTTCTGCCGAGGTTCTTACAAAGATAGGTTTCACAGGGCCTGTAACCCTCCAGTTCCTTCATGACAAACGCCGGAAGCGCTTTCTGCTTATGGAGATTAATCCACGGTTGGGCGGGGGCGCTGTCTGTTCGGTGTATGCAGGGGCTGATATTCCGATGTGGATTCTTCAGGAGGCTTTGGGGATAAAGCCCTCTCCCGCGTTCGACTGGAAGGATAAAATGCGTATGACCCGTTATATGCAGGAAGTTATGTTCCTCGTAGATGATATTTTATGAGTTAAGAGATTCTCTATGATAGATCAAGACAGAATAATTATAATAGCAGAGGCCGGTGTGAACCATAACGGCGATTATGACAGGGCCGTAGCCATGATTCATGCCGCTAAGGAGGCCGGGGCGGACTATGTGAAATTCCAAACAGCCGTACCTGAACTGGTCATATCCTCTATCGCTCCTAAGGCAGAGTATCAGAAAGAGACTACGGGAGAGGCAGAGAGCCAGCTTGAGATGTGTCGTAAGATTCACCTTAGATTGGAGGATTATCCATCAATAGCCGCTATATGTCGCGAGACAGGGATAGGGTTTATGTCTACTCCTTTCGATTTGAAGTCAATTGACTGTCTGGCGCCTCTTGGTATGGATTATTGGAAGATTCCTTCCGGGGAAATTACCAACCTGCCATATCTGCGTAAGATAGCCGGATTCAAAGGGCATATAATACTTTCCACCGGCATGTGCGAGATTGAGGAGGTGGAACAGGCGTTACAGGTTCTTGAACAGAACGGAACACAGCGTGAGAACGTGGCTTTGCTGCATTGTACCACCCAATATCCCACGGCTATGGAGGATGTAAATCTCAGGGCGATGTTCCAGCTTGCCCGGTTGAATCCGGGGTGTGTGGGATATAGCGACCATACCGTGGGGATTGAGGTCCCTGTAGCTGCCGCCGCTCTCGGAGCGCGTGTGATAGAGAAGCATTTTACACTTGATAAGACGCTTCCGGGCCCCGACCACCGTGCGTCGCTTGATCCTGCCGAGCTAAAGGAGATGGTTACGGCGATACGTAATATTGAAAAAGCTCTCGGAAACGGAATCAAACGTGTCACCGAGGCGGAACGCCCGAATATCGAGGTGGCCCGCAAGAGTATCATCGCCGCGCGTGACATTGCTAAGGGTGAGATACTTACACAGGAAAATCTGACGGTGAAACGCCCCGGCAACGGCATAAGCCCTATGCGTTGGGACGAGGTTGTCGGCACCAAGGCATGTCGTGATTTCGCGTACGATTCCCTTATAACGTTGCCGGACGAGGAGGCATAATACCCTTTCGATTGTTATAACAAAATGAAGGTATTTCAGGAAGCACGTAGGATTGTAGACTCTCTTACTCCAAAATACGGAGAGCGCGAGGCGAAGGCCATGATGCGCATCATCTTTGAGAATCTCAAGGGATGGAATCCTGTAGATGTAGCCGTGAAAGCCAATGAGGAGGTGAGCGATTTCATCGCCGGAAAGATTGATTCGGTGGTAGGATGCCTCCTTGCTGACGAGCCTATACAATATATCTTCGGCAATGCCGATTTCTACGGGCTTAATTTCAAGGTTACGGAAGACACCCTTATCCCTCGCCCGGAGACTGCGGAACTGGTCGACATAATAGTCGGAGAGAACCAAAGGAAAGATTTGCATGTTTTGGACGCATGTACAGGCTCGGGGTGTATAGCCATTGCCCTTGCGCGTAATCTGCCGTTTGCCGATGTGGTCGCTACCGATATAAGCGATAAGGCTCTTGCTGTAGCGCGTGAGAACAATAAGAGGCTCAAAACATCCGTACAGTTCTTGAAAGCTGATATTCTGAAAGGTGAACCGGCCGGAGAGGCGTTTGACATAATAGTAAGCAACCCGCCATACATTTGTGAGAAAGAGAAATCCGGGATGCCGCAGAATGTGTTACGGCATGAACCCTCCCTGGCGCTGTTTGTCCCTGATGAAGACCCATTGAGGTTTTATAGGGGTATACTATCCCTCGCAAAGGATTCTCTTGCTCCCGGAGGGAAGATTTACTTTGAGATAAATCCTCTTTATGCCCAAGCGCTTGTGGATTTGGCGCATAGTGAGGGATTTGGAGAAGTGGAAATAGTAAGGGATTCTTTTGGGAATCTCAGGTTTGCCAAAATCTCACGTTAAGAGAAAACGTATCGTAATTTAGGGTGTTATCCTGATGAAACCCAAGCAACCTATGAATCCGCAGATGGCGGCTGAGCGGCTGGAGGCTCTCTGTAGCAGGGCTGAGCATTGCCGCTATGAATTGTCCGCCAAATTGCGCGGCTGGATGGTTCCTTTCGAAACGGGAGAACGGATTTTGGATGACCTTGAGGCTCGCAGATTCTTCTCTGATGCGCGTTTTGCCGAGATTTACGCCCGGCATAAGGTGCTTTACGGAAAATGGGGCCGGCGCAAGATTGCTGCCGGACTGCGAGCCAAACGTATCTCTGCCGATAATATAACAGAGGCGTTAGAGACCATAGATGAGAATGAATATCGCCTTGTTATGATAGAGGCGCTTCGTTCAAAAGCCAAATCCGTTAAGGAGGGCAATACTTTCGATGGGCGTACAAAGGTCTATCGTTTCGGCGTGTCGAAAGGGTATGAGCCGGCGCTTGTTGCTGCGGCAATAAGAAGCGGAGTACTGTGGGATGGTAGTCCGGCTGATGGAGATTAGTCCTTACAGGGAGTGTTATGTAATTTTGTGGATATTATGGCAGACGGCATAAAGGGCATCAGGGCATGGTTTGACGACATGTGGCGCATCTTCTTCCCTCCGGTATGTTGGGTTTGCGGCCGTCCGCTTGTGGAGGGGGAGGAGGTAATGTGTCTGACTTGTGATGCCGGTATGCCGCGAACGCATTATCATCTTGACTACGACAATCCGTTGCGTTATAAGCTGATCGGGCATGTGCCTTTGGTGCATGCCGCTGCTATGTTCCATTATGCGCGGAATAACCCGTATTCACGTTTTATAACGAAGGCAAAATATAATTCCCACCCGGAAATAGCACGGAAACTTGCCCGGCTTTATGCCTCGGAATTATTGCCTGCCGGCTTTTTCGCCGGGGTAGATTTGTTGGTGCCTGTGCCGATGCATTGGCTGAAGAAGGTAAGGCGTGGCTATAACCAGGCTGAGGAGATTGCAAAAGGGATAGGCGAGATAACCGGGATTGCGGTATGTGAAGCCCTAAGGGGAGCACGTCATGGCACACAGACACGCAAGAGTTCTTATGAGCGGCTGGTGAATGTGCGTGATACCTACCGGGTTGAAAACCCCGAAGATTTAGAGGGGAAGCATGTGATGCTGGTAGACGATGTTGTAACCACCGGGGCTACCCTTCTGACCTGTTGTGAGGCAATACACCGACAAGTCCCCTCGGCGCGGCTATCGGTCATAGCCTTGGCCTCGACACATTCAAATTGATTCTAAGATAAGGTTACCGTATCGGCGTGGATTGGTTCTCCGAGGAAGAATGATGCCATCTCAGAGAATTTTACAGCGTTCTCCGTTGTCAGGAATTGCGTCTCTGCCGATGTGGAAAGACGGGCTTCCATTTCAGGATGGCGTTGCAGGTAGTCGGCCAAGGATTCGGCCACTATGTCCCCCTGGCATATTATCGAGACATGCCCGGGAAGAAAATGACGTATCTTAGGGAGTAGGAGGGGGTAATGCGTACAGGCGAGTATGGCGGTGTCAATTTCTTTGTCGCGGGCCATAAGACGCTCTATTTCCTGACGCACGAAGTAGTCGGCTCCCGGCTTATCCCCCTCGTTGTTCTCTACCAGCGGCACCCACATCGGGCATCCGTGACCAACCGTTACGAAGTCGGGATTCTGTTTGGAAATCTCTATATCGTAGGATCGGCTTTGTATGGTTCCGGGTGTGCCGAGTACCCCGATATGGCCCGTACGGCTGATAGCTGTTACAGCTTCAGCCGTAGGGCGTATTATACCGAGTACTCTTCGCGAGGCATCAATGCCCGGAAGGTCTTTCTGCTGTATGGTGCGCAGCGCCTTTGCAGAGGCTGTGTTACATGCCAGGATTACGAGGGGGCAACTTTGGGAGAAAAGGTATCTCACCGCCTGGAGTGTGAAACGGTATATGACGTCAAACGAACGAGTGCCGTAAGGCGCTCTCGCGTTGTCGCCAAGATACAGATAATCGTATTGCGGCAGTCTCTCTCTGATTTTATTCAGAATCGTGAGGCCGCCATATCCCGAATCGAACACCCCGATAGGGGCGGAAAAACCAGTCATCTCTTTTTCCTCTCCTCGAAATTTACATCACTCCGCGTTCGCGCAGTTTGCACTGCCATGCCCAGGCATTGCGCATGGTCTCATCAAGCGGTGTGGCGGCTACCCATCCGAGAACCTCGTTGGCATGCCTGGGGTCGGCCCATACTTTCTCTATATCTCCGTTGCGGCGCCCTACGATTTTGTAGGGTACGTTTACGCCGGTCGAACGCATGAATGAGTCAATCAGTTCGAGAACAGATACTCCGCGACCTGTCCCGAGATTGAAGATTTCTATTTTTTCCTTGCTCTTGTCGTCAAGCATCCTTTCTACGGCTATTACATGGGCTTTGGCGAGATCCACCACATCGATGAAGTCGCGGATACATGAGCCGTCGGGAGTATCGTAATCGTTCCCGAATACGCTGAGTTCTTTACGTATCCCCATAGCAGTCTGTGTGATATAGGGTACAAGGTTCTGAGGTACGCCGTTCGGGAGTTCTCCGATTTCGGCGGAGGGGTGTGCCCCTACCGGGTTGAAATAGCGGAGGATTACGCTTTTGAAAGGGGCGCCTGAGTTTATAACGTCTGTTATTATCTCTTCCGAAATCTGTTTGGTATTGCCGTAGGGCGATGTGGCGTTTTTTATCGGCGTGTTCTCCGTTACGGGATTCTTATCAGGTTCGCCGTAGACAGTACAGGAGGAAGAGAAAACGATGCCTTTCACATCTTCGGGCCCCATTATATCCAACAGGTTCAAAAGTGTATCGAGGTTGTTCCTATAATATAGGATTGGTTTCTCTATCGATTCCCCTACGGCCTTTGATGCCGCGAAGTTGATAATCCCCTTTATTCCCGGATAGTCTTGGAATAGTTTGCGAAGAGTGGCCATGTCCGTGCAGTCACCCTCCACGAAGTCGGGACGTATGCCTGAGATACGCTCTATTCCGTCAAGTACATCACGGTTGGAGTTGGATAAGTTGTCAATTATGACTACCGGGTAACCTACATTCTGCAGTTCCACTACCGTATGGGAGCCGATATATCCGGTGCCGCCGGTGACAAGTATTCTTGGTTTCATGTTTGATATCGCTTAGAAAAGTTTTGAGGGATAGGTGCCGTTCTCATGGAGTTCTGCGAATTTTGCCACGACTCCGGGACGGTCCTGCGGATAAGTCACGCCGAACCATTTCGATGTGGTGTCAAGCACCTTTACGGTTGCCTCGCCGTTGCGGATTAATGTGTCGACGCATGAAGGGATGAAGAACTCCGATTTGGGAGTATTGATGTCTTTGTCGAGGAATTTGATAAATTCCCGCTGTGAGAAATCAAAATAATCGGGAGTGAAGCCCCAGAGGTTCATGGACACAGGGGTGTCGGGCGCGAGAGTCTGTGTCGCTCCGTTCTCATCGGTGAATACGATGTTGTGGGAATCATTGTATGCTATGGCGGTACGTTCAACTACGGTGTCAAGATAGCCGTCCTTGGTGGTGCATACGCCGCGTGATACCGAGCCGTTCTCGGTCATGGTGTTGCCTACACGGAATCCTACCATGCAATAATCCCCATTGCGGTCGCGCGGGTTCATTAGCTCCCGGGCGATTACGCTGAAAGCATCACGTCCGTAAAAATCGTCGGCATTTATAACGGCGAAAGGTTCGTTGATAGCCTCACGCCCCATAAGCACTGCATGGTTCGTACCCCATGGCTTGGTGCGGTCGGCAGGACATTCATATCCGTCAGGGAGTTTGTCAATGGCCTGGAAAACTACATCCACGGGAATGTGGCCTTCATATTTTGATAGTATCTTGGTGCGGAAATCATCCTCAAAATCCTTACGTATAACGAATACTACTTTGCCGAATCCGGCCTGTAGGGCATCGTAGATAGAATAGTCCATTATCGTCTCGCCGTTGGGGCCGAGCGGGTCGAGTTGTTTGAGTCCGCCATAGCGGCTTCCCATTCCTGCGGCAAGCACAAAAAGAGTAGGCTTCATAAGATAAATATGGTTTGTTGTGTTGTTATCGCACGGATATTTCGGCGATAAGAAGTTCTGTTTCCTATATTGGGTAAAGATCAGTTATTTTTCAGAATTCTGAGAGAGTGCCATACGTGATAGCATCATAATTGGCTGACCGTCTTTTCCGTACATCTCCACGGTGTCTTTGCTTGTCAGCTTGGCATGTTCCACTTCCTCCAGACCCAACAGAAGTTCTGTCTCGCGAGAGTCGTTAGGGCACGACTTACGGGTGGTGGATATGTTGGCGAACTGCATCGACCTCTTCTTGTCCGGGTCAATGAACAGATTACCGTTGAATATATTGCATCCGGTGCATCCGTGTATCCTCTGGTCGGGGATATTTATGGTGATAGTGGCATCATCGGCTTCGTTAAGCTTCGTGCCGTTGAGAGTGTCTATGCGCCAGGCTCCGTTGAGGAAGTCCATGTTGTGGCGTCTCAGCACCATTATTGTATTGCCGGAAGCAGACTTCATGTCAAGATATGTCTCCGAGCCGTCAGGGCGTACAGAGAACGACCTTACATCTGAAACCGCGAGGTTGATGAGATATTCGAACTCAGCATCCTGGCACATTTTCATGGTGGTGACCATATTGTCCATCTTCAATCCACCTTTCGGCTCGAGTGACAGGTCGCCGTTGAGATAGTTGCAGCCGTTTGAGCCATAGAACCGGTTGGCTGCCAGATCGAAATTGATGTATGGCCTCTCCTCGCCGGTGACGAGGTTGCCGCGCACGCTGTATATGGTCCATTCGCCGTTGATTGAGAAATCGGAAGGGACCGGGGCGGGTTGTTGAAGGAGGGGATGCGGGTGTTCCGATTCGTTGTCGCACGGGATGGTTATATTTGAAGCATCATCAAGGCTTTCACGCCGGGTAGCTTCCTCCCTTTGGGGATCGGAAGATTTTTGTTTTTTAGAATCGTTTTTCTTGTTGTTTTTTACTCCCTTGGTGTTTTTTCGCGATTTCGCCGGCATACCCGCCTGTGAATCGCTATCTTTTTTCTTGTTGTTTTTGGGGGGAGCCAACGGCTTGATATTCGTAGAGTGTTTGTCTGCCTGCCGTTCGGATGTGACAATGCCGTCCGAGCCTTTCACAACATTGGATGGCTGCTTGTTGAGGAGCGAACATCCTGTTGTCCCGGCCAATAAGCATATGGCAGATAAGGAAATCGAAATAAATGATGAAAAAATAGGCTTCATAAATTGTTGTCAATACATATCGGTATCTCTTTATGGGAGGCTGCGGCATCTATCTGCCGTATTACCGTGTGGACAAAATATTTTACAAAAATAGAACAAATATCTGAAACAGATGGAGCATAGAGAAATTCATTTTAGTAAAATTAACAAAAGAAAATTCAGCTTTTTGTAATGCGCGGATTTTTTTGTCTAATTTTGCAGCGCTTTGCCCGTTGATTGATGTATAACATTGTTGATTGATATTTTTGAGGGCAGATGCCTGACGTTATGAATTATTTTTTGACAGAGTTTTATGAGCCAGAATAAGAACTTTACGGGACTTACCGACCAACAAGTAGCTGAAAGCCGTAGGCTTCACGGTGTGAATATTCTTACGCCGGCAAAGAAAGATTCGGTATGGAAGCAATTCTTCAGCAAGTTTGGTGACACCCTGATTGTAATCCTGCTTGTGGCCGGTGCGTTATCTGTGGGTATATCGCTCTACGAGTATTATTACCTGGATAAGGGCGTGGAAGTGTTCTTTGAGCCGATAGGTATATTCGCAGCTATCTTGCTCGCCACAGGGCTGAGCTTTATATTTGAATATAAGGCGGGTAAGGAGTTCGCCTTGCTCAACCAGGTTAATGATGACGAGCCTGTGCAGGTGGTGCGCGGCGATAATGTTATCGAGATACCGAGAAAAGATGTGGTTGTCGGTGATATTGTGATTCTAAACACCGGTAACGAGGTCCCGGCCGATGGCGAGCTTTTGGAGGCTGTTTCTTTGAACATTGACGAGTCCACCCTTACCGGCGAGCCTATAGCGCATAAAACCGTAAATCCTGAAGAGTTTGACCCTGATGCAACCTTCCCGTCGAACACCGCCATGCGAGGCACTACCGTTATGGAGGGGCATGGTGTGATTCGGGTCACGGCTGTGGGCGATCACACTGAGAATGGCAAGGTCTTTGAGGCGGCGCAGATTGACAACTCGGTAAAGACGCCTCTTGACGAGCAGTTGGACCGTCTGGGGCGTCTTATATCATATGCCAGTTATGGCATTGCCGTGCTTGTGGTGGCCGGCCGTGTCTTCATGTATCTGACCAGCCCGCAGATTGAGTTTGAGTTCTTTGACTTCCTGGCTTATTTTCTACAGACCCTCATGATTGCGGTAACACTGGTGGTGGTATCGGTGCCGGAGGGTCTGCCAATGGCTGTGACACTTTCGCTGGCTTACTCCATGCGCCGTATGTTGAAGACGAATAACCTGGTGAGGAAGATGCATGCCTGCGAGACCATGGGTGCAACTACCGTTATCTGTACGGATAAGACCGGGACGCTGACGCGTAACCAGATGCAGGTGGCCAATACGGACTTCTACGGGCTGGATGGGCAGACGCTTGATTCCGGCCTGTTGAGCGGTATAATAGCTGAAGGAATCGCCGTTAATTCTACTGCACAGCTTGACCTTACGGACGCCTCTCGTCCTAAGGCCTTGGGAAATCCTACGGAAGGTGCGTTGTTGCTATGGCTTGACAAAGAGGGGATGGATTATAAGGCGTTGCGCCAGGGAGTAACGGTGGTGGAAGAACTGCCGTTTTCTACCGAACGCAAATTTATGGCTACTGTGATAAGACGTGCCGATGGCCGGGAGAGACTTTATGTGAAAGGAGCCCCGGAGATTGTGTACGGTCTTTGCAAAGAATATCCTGCCGGAGCTTCGAAAGAGGCGGTAGATGGTCGTTTGTTGCAATATCAGAACCAGGCGATGCGTACGCTCGGATTTGCATATGCGGATCTGCCGCAGGGATATATCCCGGATTTGAAGAGTCTTGCCTCGGATGGGAAGGTAGGTCTGGAGTTCCTCGGGTTTGTGGCGATTGCCGACCCTGTGAGGGACGATGTGCCTCAGGCTGTGCGCGAAGTGCTTGACGCGGGCATAAAGATTAAGATTGTCACGGGCGATACCCCCGGGACCGCCAAGGAGATAGGGCGTCAGATTGGCTTGTGGAACGATGCCACGGATTCACAACGGAATATTATAACCGGTGCGGAGTTCGCTGCTCTTACCGATGCGCAGCTTCGCGAATGTGTGGGCGACCTGAAAATAATAGCACGTGCACGTCCGATGGATAAGAAACGTCTTGTGGAGGCTCTGCAGGCAAATGGCGAGGTGGTTGCTGTAACCGGCGATGGCACTAATGATGCCCCCGCACTAAAGAGCGCCCATGTGGGGCTTTCAATGGGCGACGGCACATCTGTGGCCAAGGAGGCTTCCGACATAACGATTGTCGATAATTCGTTTGCCTCGATTGGCCGCGCCGTGATGTGGGGACGTTCGCTCTACCGTAATATCCAGCGGTTCCTATTATTCCAACTCACAGTGAATGTGGCGGCATGCCTTATAGTGCTTGCCGGGGCATTTATGGGAATGGAGTCTCCTCTTACAGTGACCCAGATGTTGTGGGTAAACCTTATAATGGACACCTTTGCGGCGATGGCGCTGGCATCTCTGCCCCCATCGTCTTCGGTGATGAAGGATAAGCCGAGGTCGCGCAAGGCGTTCATCCTTACCGGGCCCATACGCCTTAACGTTATAGCGATAGGCGGGTTATTGTTCTTCTTTCTTTTGGGTTTGTTATGGTATTTCGAGCATACCGATGTGACATCCCTGACCGATATCTGGCGTGTGCCGTTCCAAGCCGAATCATCAGGCCTTACACCCTACGAGATTTCCCTCTTCTTCACTATATTTGTATTCCTACAGTTCTGGAATCTGTTTAATGCCAAGGCTTTTGCCACGCAGCGGTCGGCGCTTCACTTCAAAGATTGCGGAGAGTTTGTGTTGATTGCTCTTTCAATCTTTATCGGACAGATTATTATTGTTGAGTTCGGACGTGAGTTCTTTAGCGTATGCCCTCTGTCTCTCACCGACTGGCTGATTATAATCGGAGGCACATCCTTAGTACTTTGGATTGGTGAGGTGGTGCGTTGTCTGGGGCGCCTTCGAAAATAGTCCGACATAGCTTTTGGTTCCGAACCAACCAAGGATATAATACGTTGAATTATTAGGCCGTCAGATTAGTCCTTAAAGCGGGATTGTACGGCTTAAGATTCAACGTTTATATTTGTTATGAAGAAGATTGGAGTATTTTATGGGTCGGCCACGGGCACTACCAAGCGAGTGGCCGGGAGGATTGCCGAGTTACTTGGTGTTCCGGCAGGGGATGTTCATGATGTGGCTGAAGCGGCGCCGTCTGACGTGGCTCCCTATGATGTGCTGGTATTAGGTACGAGCACCTGGGGGAACGGTGATTTGGAAGAGGATTGGTTTGATTTCCTTGACGGTGTGGAAGCCCTTGACCTCAAGGGGAAGAAAGTGGCATTGTTCGGTTGCGGAGACGAGACTATGGAGGATACTTTCTGTTCGGCTGTAGGGGAACTTCGCAAGCGTCTTGCGTCTACAGGTGTGGAATTCATTGCGCCCTACGACACAATAGGATATTCGTTTGAACATTCCGAAGCCCGTCCCGATAACACTGTTGACGCTGTAGGTCTGTTGCTTGACGAAGTGAACCACCCGGAGTTGACCGAGACGCGCTTGCGCGGCTGGACTGCCTTGGTGGCCGATGCCGCAAAGTAACTGGATTCTATAATATAAAACAGATTATTAGTTTTATATTAAACTAATAAAGGCGGTGTGTCAAAATTCATCTTTTTAACACACCGCTTCTGTTATATAACACTTTTGGCAATGGTAACTTTACAGTGGCGCCGGACCTCCGGGACGGCAGGCCACCAGAAGAGGCGGAGCTTTATAGACGCATCTTATTAGGTAATATTTTGATTTGCTGTATGTTATAGCTGTAACTATCAGATGTGCTCCGCCTCTTCTGGTGGCCAGCCGTCCCGGAGGTCCGGCGCCACTATAAAGTTACCTCTGATAATGTTTTTCGTTGGAAGATAGGTGTCTCCGAATTATGACACATTTGTGCTTTTATTATCTATTGTCCAAAAGTTCCTATCTCAAATGTCCTCCTCACATTCGGAGTTGTAGAGATTATGGTTCTCCATATCAAAATATGTAATTACAATTGGAGAAACATAATGTAAGGCGATACATCCAGTATAATTATTGACATAATGGTATACTATTTCACCCTCATATTTGGAGGTGATTTTATCAACATTATATCGGGACTTTATAGTAGAGCTAAGGTGTTCGAGTTCTGTTGCATTGGTATCTTCTCCTAAATCTATTTTGTAGAAAATACTAAGATTGACAACTTTTTTACTTTTAGGGGTTAATCTTACGCCTAAACGGACATCCTGCCCATGAAACGTTCCTTCATAGAAAATGAAGGTAGGTGTGTTGTCTTCGCAGTCTTCCTGTGGGGTAAAGCCTTTCGCGAGGAGGCCTTTCTCAAAGGTTGCCAGGTCGCCATCCATGGTGATTCCCATGAACTTGAAATGTTCGGCATAGGCGGTGGCGGCTACGATAGCCAGCCCGACGATAAGGGTCAATAGTCGTTTCATGTGTGTTTGGTTTTATGTTATAACTATGTTTGTCGTTTTATGGGTTGGCGGATGGTTTAATCTTCCGAATAATGGCGGAGTACGCGGCGGTAGGAGTTGAATATCTTGGATTTGGAAACAAATCCTACGTAGCGGCCCTCATCGTCCACCACAGGGAGGTTCCATGCGCCTGTATCATCGAATGTCTTCATCACACGTTCCATGGAATCGGACGTAGTGAGTTTCGCGGGTGGCATTGACATGAACCGGCTTACGTACATGCGTCTGTAAAGGTCGGGGCGGAACATGATGTTGCGTATATCGTCAAGTACCACCACGCCGAGAAACTTTCTGTCCTTCCCGAGCACCGGGAAGAGGTTGCGCGAGGACTTGGCTATGGTGTCGACCATGTTTTTAAGATTCATGTCAGGCGTAACGGACAGGAAATCGGTCTCTATCACGGAGTCCATCTTCATCAGTGTAAGCACGGCTCTGTCTTTATGATGGGTGAGCAGCTTCCCCTGCCGAGCAAGACGCATGGTGTAGATTGAGTAAGGCTCGAAGATGCGTACAGTCCCGTAGGATAGGGTTGATACGATAAGCAGGGGTAGGAAAAGGGCATATCCTCCGGTCATCTCGGCGGTGAGGAATATACCCATCAGTGGGGCATGCATCACACCCGACATTACCCCGGCCATCCCCATGAGGGCGAAGTTCTTCACCGACAGAGGGTCCTCCCCGCCGGGACAAAGACCTATGCTGTTGGCAAGAAAAGCGAAGAAGAAGCCGGTCATACACCCCACGTAGAGCGATGGCGCGAATGTGCCTCCCACACCACCGGCTCCGTTCGTGGCAGAGGTGGCAAAACCTTTGAGGGCGATGATAAGGCCGATATACATGATTATGAACCAGGTCTGCTCTCGGTCGCTATAGAACACCGAACTGTCAACGATGGAGGACGGATCGCCGTTCAGCAAAGAGTTTATAGAGCCATACCCCTCGCCGTAGAGAGGGGGGAAGAGGAAGACAAGGGACGATAGTATGATTCCACCGAACAATGTCTTTTTCCATTGTATCTTCAGGTGGGAGAAGAATTTCTCCATCCAGTTCATAACGCGGGTGAAGTATAGCGAAATCAATCCGCAGAATATACCGAGCGCTATGAAATAGGGCAGGCGTCCTATGACGAACGGCTCGCTCTGCACAAAGAAAAATTCAAGCTCGTATCCCGTAAATATATATGAAACTGATGCTGCAGTAATAGAGGCTATAAGCAGGGGCATTACGGTGACGGTGGTCAGGTCAAGCATAAGCACCTCCAAGGTGAATAGCATCCCGGCGATTGGCGCTTTGAAGATGCCGGCTATACCTGCGGCCGCACCACATCCTACCAGAATCATAAGCACACGTGGTGATAGACGGAACGCCTGTCCGAGGTTGGAACCTATGGCGGCGCCGGTATATACAATCGGCCCCTCGGCCCCTACAGAGCCGCCGAAACCTATTGTCACCGACGAGGCTATGACCGATGTGTACATGTTGTGCGGTTTCAGACGGCTTTTGTTCTGCGATATTGCGTATAGAACGCGTGTGACGCCGTGTGATATGTTGTCACGAACCACTACTCTCACATACCAGCATGCTAACAATACCCCCACTACCGGGTAGATTATGTAGATATAGTTGGCGCCGGTTATAGACACTCCGGAGGTCAGCATCCCTGATATGGTGTGTATCAGCCATTTCAGAACCATGGCGGCAAGTCCCGTAATGATGCCGACACCCAGCGACAGTAATATAATAAGCGTCTTTTCCTTTATATGGCGTTCGCGCCATATAAGGAAGAGCATCCAGAGATTATGTAGCCGTCGGCTGGTTGCCGATGGAAGTATCGTAGAACTACGCAATTGATTGGTTTTTATCGTTGTGAGATATTTGGTAATTTATGGCCGTCTCAGACCCCCTTGCCGGTAAATACGGTATTCACCGTGTATACTAATATTTTGAGGTCTACCATCAGCGATACGTTGGCTATATATAATAGGTCGTATTGCAGGCGGTCAATCATTCCGTCCACATCGGAGGCATACCCGTGGCGTACCATCCCCCAGGAGGTGATTCCGGGGCGTACCTGGTGGATAAGGGCGTAATATGGCGCCCGCTGCAGAATCTGACGGATGAAGAATTCTCGTTCGGGACGTGGACCTACTATCGACATATCCCCCACAAGCACGTTCCAGAACTGGGGAAGCTCGTCAAGACGGTACTTGCGCATTATCCGGCCAAGACGTGTGATGCGAGGGTCGTCCGTGGAGGATAGTTGCGGCCCGTGGGATTCGGCGTCTACGCGCATCGTACGGAATTTTAATATCTTGAAAGGCTTTTTATGGTAGCCGATACGCTCCTGCCGGTAAAGTACCGGGCCTTTAGAGTCTAATTTTATCGCAATGGCCAGGAGAGCCATTAATGGGGAGAGAAGGGTGAGCGTAATGGCCGAGACAAAGGCATCGCCCCACCGTTTGAGATTGGCCGTGCTTTGGCTCATTGACGGGAAGGAGATGTCGACGAGCGGCTCGCCGGCAACGTCACGCAATTTCTGTTTGCCCGTTATAAGGTGGAAGAGGGTGGGGGATATAAGTATGGGCAGTTCCAGAGAGAAGAGTTTGTTGAGAAGGGCGAATGTGTCGTTGCCGTCCTTGTCATCTGTGGCAACTATCAGATTCTTTATCCCCCTGTCGCGGCACACCTCTTTTATATCTTCGATTCTGAACACCTCCATCTCCGGCGGATATGCTGTAGTGGTCATATTCTCCGCCACCCCATGGCTGACAGCATCGGTGTTTACGAAACCTACTATGTCGTAACCCGTGGTACGGGCTGATTTTGAAAGCCTGTCATACAGCGCTACAGACTTATGCGCCTCTCCTACGATGAGGGTGGGGAATTTCCAATGATGGCGGCGGATTCTGTTTATGCCAAACTGGGTGATGCACAGACGTTCCACCCATACGACCATAAAGAGCAGTCCCCACAGCATCAATATGAGTTCGTAATTGCTGGCTCGGTCAGGAATCGGGTCGTTGATGATGGCTATGAAAAAAATGGCTATGGAACCCACCACTGAGGAAGAGACGGTGGTTAGCATCTCCTCTATCCTTGACTTGAAGAACGGATTGTTGTAATACCCTGACAGATAATATATACCTATCATCAGCATCGGGAACAGAATCTGCCCGAGGATTACGTTCGGACAGCTTAGGAAATCCCATAACGATGAGTAATTGGTCCCCTGAGGCTCCTCTACATCGATGTAGCGTATGATATTGAACAAAAACCACGCGATGCTTGCCGCCAGAAAATCTCCGGCTATATAGCGTATCCGCTGGGCCATCTCGCTTGTCATCCTGTGAGAAACTCGCATGGTCGTAATCAATTTATGTACGTAGGATATCAATAACCCCCGACTCTGTAAGACGTATCACCGATGATGGCCTGCGTGTCCCGGCCGGTTCATCCCGGCGCCAGTCAACCACGTGGTCCACCGCCTTTATTATATCATCTGATATATCGGCGAAACATCGTGCCGCAGGCTGCCCGCTGATATTGGCCGATGTAGAGACCAACGGCCTGCGCAGGCGCCGGCACAGATTTTTTGAGAACTTTTCCCCGGTCACACGTATCCCTATAGAACCATCCGGTCCCAGCAGACCCGGGGCCAGTCCGACCCCATGGTCATAGACAATCGTAAGCGGACGTTCGGAATAACGTATAAGGTCGTATGCTACCTCGGGGACACCATCGGCATACTTCTCGATGGTGTTTACGGAGTCCAAAAGCACAATCATAGCCTTATGGTCGGCCCGTCGTTTTATGGAATACACACGTTCCACAGCCTTTGGATTGGTGGCATCACACCCTATGCCCCACACCGTATCGGTAGGGTAGAGGATAACGCCCCCGCCCCGTACGACCATGGCGGCTTGCTCAATCTCTTCTCTCAATTTTGAAATTTCGTCCATAAGGCAACGGAATGAACCATCGTGGCATGTATAAGCCATGCCATCGTTGGCAACAAATCATCACAAAGTTACTCATTCCTTTTATTTCATCCAAATCAAAACCGCTTACACATGAAATTGCCAATCACAGATTGCTGATTAAAAGATTTCTATCCATTAAAACCTACACACAGAAACTCTCTACAGCACAGCCTTATGGCGATTCTTATGGTAAGTCCAATGAAAAAATCGCGTTAAAAATCTGTGAAAAATTTGGCAGATTGAAAAAAACATAATACCTTTGCATCCGAATTACGAACGGCATTTAACTTCATGTCGTAAGGATGCCGGAGGGCGTCCACTTCTTTTTATTGGAGAGGTGGGTGAGTGGCTGAAACCACCAGTTTGCTAAACTGACGTAGGAGAATTCCTACCACGAGTTCGAATCTCGTCCTCTCCGCAAACATCAAACCCTCCAGTTTGATACGGTCCTATAGCTCAGTTGGTCAGAGCACCTGACTCATAATCAGGGAGTCCTTGGTTCAAGCCCAAGTGGGACCACTTAAAGAAAAGACGCTGATTATAAGGCAATAAAGCCAAATAATCAGCGTTATTTCTTATGTAGCGGCAGCTAAAATGGCTTAAAAAAAAGAGGTTTGATGTCCAAAAAACGTGAACATTGCACAAAGATGCACAAGAATGTTTGTACATTTGTTTGTACGTGTTTGTACGTCTTGCCTCGCCCTTTAAGCTATGGTTACCACCAAGTTTTATCTTGACACACGCCGGAAGGTTTGTGTAGACGGCAAAGGCGAAAAGCCGTCCGTACTAAAGATTGCGATTACAAAAAATCGCGCAGTAGCCTACATATCTTTGGATGTTAGGTTGACAAGCCAGCAATGGAATCCGACAAAGGAAAAGGTGTAGCTAACACTTGAAAAGGGACCCGGGTGGCATTTGAAAAGGGGACCACC
>CAJUBM010000008.1:5608-35889 GCA_910584735.1 uncultured Muribaculaceae bacterium | reverse complement strand
CCATTCCCCAAAATCATTTATTTAATTTTAAGATAATTTTGATGCGGTTGCCCTGTTAATGAGGGTTATTATTTCTCCATTAATGAGACTATGACACTTTCAGAAAAAGGGCGGCGGATAATTAGTAAAATACCATTAGACAGAATACTCACAGAAAGTGATGCTCCATATAATAAGAAAGACAATATTATCGCGGCATTAAACAATCTTCATATCGATGAATCTATCGTATATGAAAATTTTAAATGCCTCCTGAAAACGATTAAATAATCCTTCATGTCAATGGCAAAGAGGTTTGAGATACGAAATAGCATGGAGGAGTTCCTGATCTCTAAGATTGAAGGGAAAGAATCAGGTGTGCAGATGGTGTACCACTATGAAAGAGTAAGGGGCATGTAGAAGGTTATGTCGCAGTTATTTGATTGCTCTACTGATAATATTGGGCTGCATCTGAAGAAAATATATGAAACTGGCGAGTTGACTCAGGATGCAACTATCAGTAATTCAAACCGAAAGTATGAGTCTAGTCTACGTTAACTGTGGATGCAGAAGCGCGTCTTCTGTGACGGAGAGCTTGTGAAACGCTATGTCGATAACCTTCCGGCATGGGCGAAGCCCATCCTTCCGAGATAAGAAACGGCAAGGTAAACGATATTATTCTTATGAAGTTGAAATGCCATATTTGTACCATATAATGTTAAATTATTGATAGCCAGATATGGTTAGATTTGAGGAAGTGAAGTAAATGTCCGCAATCAATAATATTCGAATCGGCGTGTAACACGATGGGTTACACGCCGATTCGAATATTTATGTGCTTATTAATGTCTTAAAGGATGGCAGGGTGGGGATCAGCGACCTCCGGCGGTGGAGGCATCGGTCTTGGCATCGGCATTGACGAGTTTGCGGACGCCGCGTTTCTGGCGCCCCCACTGCACGTTGTAGCTGACGGAGATGTAGGGCATGCGCATGTCGAGACGCATATGCTGCTCGTTGGTGTTCCATCGGCTGAGCAACTTGGAGCCTTGGTCGTATTTACCAAAGGGCATAATCATACCTGCGCTGAACTGCCAGTCTTTCCAGTTGTAGGCGAGGTCGATGATGCTGATGTTTTCTCCCCAGCTTATTTTCTCGCCCCAAAGGTCATGCTGGGCGCGGACGTATTGGCCGGACAGGATGAATCCCCAGTGCATCACCTGCAGGTCAACGTTGCCGCTCCATGCGTTGTTGTGGAGATTGTAGCCTGTGCCGCGCATACGCTCCATGCGGTATTGCACACCGCCGCTGAGCATTATCCAGTCGGGTAGCACTTCGACTTGTGGATATAGGAAGAACGACAGGTTCTGAAGTCCCCGGCTGTTTTCATAGGTGGTTATTAGCCGGTCGTCCTCCCATCGGAGCAGCGGGGTGATGGCGTTGGGGGAGGTGAAGGCGCGGATGCCGAAAGAGCCGCTTACACGCGGCAGATTGAAGCCGTAGCGTAATGTAAGCATATACGAGTTTGCGGTCTTCAGATTCTGGTTGCCGACACGCCACTGGAAGCCGTCAAGCTGCTGTGGCACGGGGTTGGTTTCGGCGAGCGACGGTGCGGACTGCCACGAGGTGAAGTTGATGCGGAAGTTGTGATTCTGATTAAGGGAATAAGTAACAATTGCCTGCGGCCGGGCGCTCCATGAGTGGTTGCCACGGGCAGACTCTCGGAAATAGAAGTCGGTGTACTGTGCGCCTATACCGGCGGTCGCGGTCCATTTGCCGAAGCGTTGGAAATATTCAGCGAAGAAATATACCTTGTCCTGGCGCTGGTGGAATATCTCGCCCCCGAGGTTCTCATACTGCGAGCGGTTGCGGTTGGCCTTATAAGATGCGCCTGCGGTGAAACGCGATTTACTCCAGTTCTTTATATAGTCGGCTTCGATGGCGTAAGCCTGGTTGCGGTCCTTTATGTTTGTATGTATGTCTGTAAGATAGGATGTCGCGCCGGGTTGCTGTTCGAGATAGTCGGACCATGAGCGCCCTATGTACATCGATGCGTTGAAGTCCACGACCAACATCTGCCTGCGTGGGAGATGCTGTTGTAGATACAGCGATAGAGATGGATAGTTCCCTTTGTCTCCGAATCGCTCGGTGAGTAGGATGTCGTCTGTGCCGTTGCTCAGTGACAGAAGTCCGTTGTATTCGGTCTTGTTGTCTAAATGCTGCTGGTTGGTGAACTGGGCTACAAATACCGTGGTGTCGGGCTTGACGTAGTTATAGGAAGCGAAATAGTAGGGAAGTGAGTTGTTGAGACACCCTCCGCGCGGAGTTTCGTTGCGCGTGAGAGACGTGCCGTCGGGATAGGTGAAAGTCTCGGTGTAGTCGCGGTAGATTTTCACATCCTCGGTCAGTTTGCAGCTTGCATATAACTCCCATTGTGAGCGGCCGTTGTTGAGCTTCACATCGGCCATATAGAAACCCCACGCCTGGTTCAGGGCAGGTCGCGCCTGCCCTTGGAACGAGCCGCCGACCGTGGGATTCGCGACAATGAAATTAAGCACGTAGTTAGCGCCGCCATAGCGTAGTCCGGGATTATCCATCCATTCCACACGTTTTATGGTGCCGGGTAGCAACGACCTCACCTGGTCTACCGAGGCTTCCCTGCCGTTGATACGCACCTGCACAGACTCGCCGGCAGCCTGGATGGTGCCGAGGGCGTCATTTACCGACAGCGATGGAATCATAAGGTTGTTGAGCAGCTGCATACCGTTCTTGGATGCCTCCACCGCGTTCTGCGAGGGATGGTAGACATCCATATCGGCCTTTCGGATTACTTTCGGGGCCTGGATTACAACCTCGTGTAATTCCTGTGTGGCTATGGTGTCGGGCGATTCGGTCTGCGCCATAAGATTTATGACACATAATACTGCCGCGCTGAGAGTAAATATGTTCTTCATAATGTTGCCTTTTCATTTTATGACGCAAAATTATGCCGAACGGTGGCAATCACTCTCAACATTTGTTTAAAAATGGGCGGTAATGCCTAAATATTTTTTCGCAGACGGCTGAGATGGGTGGGTGTGATTTTGAGGAAAGAAGCGATGTCTTTGAGCGAGAAGAGATTGAATAAGTCGGGATGTTTAGCGATAAGGTCGTTGTATCTTTGCTGCGGGGTCTGTGCGTAGATCGCGGCGTAGCGGTCATAGACAGTGGAGAAAACGGCCTCTGTGCTTATCATTACTACCTCTCGGAGTTCGGCATCATCTTTCATCCTTTCGCCGATGGTCTTTGTCGGGATGCAGAGTATGTCGCACGGCGTGGTGGCGATAACCGAGGTGCGGGCCGGAATGCCTCTGAACGAGAATGGGAAATCGGCCACGAACTCTCCGGTAAATTCCAGGCCTAAGACGTGTTCCGAACCGTCCTCCCCGTATGCCACGTATTTAAGCGTCCCGGATCGGACGAATCCCAGATACCGGGCTACGTGGCCGACCGTGAAGAAATCTTCCCCCTTGTCATAATTCCGGAGAACTCCCTCCCTGAGACAGAGTTCGCGCCAATAAGCCACAGCAGGCGAATCGATGTATGTGTTGAAATTACGTGCCATAAAGATTACTTGCTGACTACAAAGTTAGTAATTGGTTGCCGATTAACAAATTTTTCGTAATTTTGCATCCGTTCTCACGCCGTACGGGTGTAAATGCTGCTGCATTTGCTGTGGGCGGGAGGATAAATAACATAGTAAGCGTTTATTTGCGCTTGTTCTTGGCAGTCTGGAACTACCACTTTCAAACTCATGTCAAGAACGATGCAGCGATAGATGCTCATGGGTATGACTATATACCGGCCTGGTTCGCAGTGAATTAGGCTGGCGATATTATCATATCGGCGTGAGGTCTGCGTTGCTCGTTCCACATGGGTGGGCTGTGGTAGGCCTCAGACTGCGGGATGAGTAACAGATATGGCTCTCACGCTTTCTTTTTATAAACACACCGTAACCATTAGGGAGCCGTTGGTACTGACAAGGCACACATTTTACCACAGTGCAAAAAGTCTGATACTGTCTTAATTGAAGAAAAACAATCATAATCATATAACAATGGAAACATTATTTCTAAAGAGGATGCAGGTGATGCTGTGTACGGCAATCCTTGCCTTGGTATGCGCGAACGTCTCTTACGCGGTAGAGACAGGTACGGATGAGATAAGCGCGGCGATACTCGCGGAGGGTTCGCTTCCCGTCACTTGGGAGAACGACGAGACATATCCATGGACCATAGAGGATGGCTGGATGAAGAGCGGCAATGTTAATGTAAGGAACTCTTCTTCTTCCATCGCTTTTTCTTATACTTCTGAGAACCAGACAGAGGTAACCTTCAATTGGTGGACAAACGAGTATAATTACTCATCTCACTGGGTTCGTCTTTGGGTAGATGGAACCTTTAAGGGTGAGACAACTACTTCAAATCAGAATCAAGTAAGGTTTTATCTTCCGAAAGGTAGCCACGTTGTGGAGATTGTAGACTCTATAGGCAATTCTTCAAATAATAGCAGGTATGCCGGTTTGCGGAATGTAAAGGTCAGAGAGATTGTTGGGTTGGAAGATGCATTGCTGACCGCCAAATCATTACCGATAACATTTCAAAACGATGAGGTATTTCCTTGGACGCCGGAAAACGGATATGTTCAGAACTCCAACTATAATGAGGCCAAATCTTCATCAAAACTTACTGCGACAGTCTCGATTGATAAGCCTTCAAAACTTTCTTTCCAAAGACGTGTAAGCGAAAAGACAACAAACCACTGGTTACAATTTTTTATAAATGGAGAGGTGTATAATGGCACCAGTGCTGATACCGATTGGGGATATGTATCGGTGGTGCTGCAACCGGGGGAATACACTCTGGAATGGCTTGATACATATGAATCTCAGTACGGTGGTTACAATTATTGGTCCCAGATACGTAATGTCGAACTACGTAATGATTGGGTTGAGGTGGATGTAACGCCCGGGACACTCGGTGTGGAGGTCCTCTACAAGGTGGATGTGCTAAAGGATGTACAATTGCTGAAGATTCGAGGAACCATCAATAGCACCGACTGGGCTACCATAAAGCAGATGACAAATATTCATGCGATAGACTTCTCTGAGGCCAAATTTAATGCCGTACCTGCTAATGCTTTCAACGGACTGCGAAGTCTTTCAACTGTAACTTTGCCGGAGGGTGTCACATCAATTGGGGAAGCGGCCTTTAGAAACACTGATATATTTTATCTCACCATTCCCGCAACTGTTAAGTCAATCGGGAAGGAGGCTTTCTATCAGACACGTCTACGGACGATTGATTTTGCCCCGGAATCACAGTTGCAGACAATCGGCTATGCGGCATTTTATCAATGTGTTTATTTGCGAGAGTTTATAATGCCTAACTCTGTAACGACATTAGAACGTCATGATAACGATCCTTCACGAAGTTCGAATACTTTTCATAATTGTACCTCTCTGGCAAAAGTATCTTTATCGGATGGTTTGACAACTTTGCCGAAATATACCTTTTATAATGCAAATCTGACAGACTTGAAATTACCAAGTAACCTTAGGACGATTGAAGAATATTGTTTTAACAATAACAAAAATCTTACGAAAGTTGTATTACCGGAAACTCTGCGTACAATAGGAGACGAAGCTTTTGGTTATTGTGGGTTAGACACTCTGAAACTTCCTCTTAAGTTGGCTTCGTTAGGATACAATGCATTTGAATATAATACAAATCTGAAAAAGGTTGAGTTGCCGTCCAATATATCGGAGTATAATAATACTTTTTATATGGCAACCGGCGTAAAAACTGTTGTATGTCCCTCTGCTACCCCTCCGACCATTAAGAATGATCCTTTTTACGGCCCCGCGAAAGGCACTATGACCCTTGTGGTTCCATCGTTTGCGGTTGTCAATTACAAGCTCGATAGTTATTGGTACCAGTTCGGTAATATCACGGAGGGGGATGAGATTGGCTATTGGAATATCTCCGGGGAACTGTCTCTTGTAAATAACCGGCGAATGGAGGGTACACCCGATGTCGACCTCACTTATGGAGGACGTCTCACGGTGAGCGGCAATGCTCCTATGACTGTGGGCGATTTTAATATCTATATATCGGAAGGGAATCCGTCAAGGCTGTTGAATAGCTGCAACGCGTTCACGGCCGAGAGCATAAACACGCATTTTTATGTTGATGCCAACAGATGGTATTTCCTGACCCCTATGGCAGATGTAAATCTACAGGATGTTACTGTCAGCAATACCTCATCGTTTGTGTTCCGCTATTATGACGGTGCTAACCGCGCGGCAACCGGCACAGGTTCGAGTTGGAAGAACGTTACCGATGCTAAATTGAAAGCCGGTCAGGGATATATCTTCCAATGCAATGCGGCCAGTGTGATAACATTCCCCGTTGCAACCGAACTGCACGAACAGATTCTTTCTCCCGAGGCTGTGACTATCCCCTTGGTGTCACATGCCAGTGATAACGCTGCAAATAAAGGGTGGAACTATGTAGGCAATCCCTATCCGTGTTACTACGACATCTTCTATATGGACTTCACCGCGCCTATTACGCTTTGGACAGGTAGCACATACCGAGCATACTCCATCGCCGATGATGATTGTGTGCTTCGTCCGATGCAGGGTTTCTTCGTGCAGAAACCTGATGCGGTTGATGCCATCATTATGCAGACAGAGGGTAAGCAGATTTCTCCTACCGTAAACCGCGCCTCATATGCTCCCACTAAAGCGGCAGCAACAGCTAATAGATTCTTGTTCAACGTGGAGATTTCCACCGATACCGTGTGCGATATGACCCGCGTTGTCCTTAATGAGGAGGCTGCACTCGGATATGAAATCGAACGTGACGCGACGAAATTTATGAGTTTCGATGCCGATGTCGCACAGATATATACTGTTGACAATGAGGAAAACAGGTTGTCAATCAACGAGCGTCCCGAGGATATGGGAGAGGTGAAGCTCGGAGTATATGTTCCCCGCGCATCCATGTCTCTTACCATATCGGCTGCCCGTAAAGATGGAGAAATCTATCTCTATGATACCGTCGAGGAGAAGACCGTGAATCTTTCAGAGCAGGATTATGTGTTTGCAAGCGCGGAAACCGGAAATATCGACAACCGATTCACACTCCGTCTCAAACCCGCGCCTGTCTCAGACATTTATGGTGTTGATTCTTCCGATGCCGCAGCCGGAGTGATAGGGGGGAATGGCATGATTGAAGTTACTTCCTCGATAGATTCCCTTATTACGGTGTACGGAATTGACGGCAAGATTTATTCCCGTATGGTATCTGATGCTGGAGCCACAATGATTGAACTCCCGGCGGGGATGTATATCGTGGATGTGGCAGGCAAATCGTTCAAGGCCGTTGTAAGATAAACTCTTGACGCTTGATATATGAACCAGATAAGACACCTGCTTGTGGCGCTGGCACTCCTATTGTGGGGTGCCGGCATCCATGCGCAGTATAACCCCACCAATCCGGCGGAGCCGGGTGTATATTATACGTTGACGTTGAAGTGCACCCCCGACAATTCGGGCACATTCAATGTCAGCCGAGTCTCTACATGCGCACAAGGCTCGACCATAAGTCTCAGAGCCTATACGAACACGGGATTCAGATTCGTGAGTTGGGAGGAGGCCGGGAAGGTGGTCTCCTCTAACCCGGCGTTTACCTATACCATGGGGAATCGCAATACCACCCTTATTGCCCGCTATGAATATGACCCCGAAAACCCATCGGAGCCTACACCTCCGGATTTGCCCGAATATTCAATACTATATCTCGGCGCGAAACCATCGGAAGGCGGATATTTTAATAACTCAACCGGCAACCGCTACCAGGTAGGTGCCTCGATTACATTGCGGGCGTATGCCACATCCAATTTCACATTTAAGAACTGGACGGAGAATGGTGAGGTGATTTCCACAAGCCCGGCTTTTAATTATGTGATGAAATCCGGTAATCCACGGCTGGTTGCCAATTTCGTATATACCCCCGGCAGTCCGGCGGAACCCGGAGTGGCAAAGTTCAAGAGACGGTTGTATCTCAGAAGCAATCCCTCGGGAGGAGGCTATTTCAACACGTCCAGCGGCAATGAGTATGATGAGGGGAGTTCTGTCAGACTGGTAGCCTATTCCCACCAATATTATACGTTTAAGAACTGGACCAAGGACGGTGAGGTGGTTTCTGAGAATTATGCCTTTGATTATCTGATGCCATCGACTAATGTCGAATTGGTCGCCAATTACACATATAATTATAATCCGGGCAATCCCGATGAGCCGGCCAAGCCCGGCGGGGAGCAGTTGAATATTTATGGAATGACCCAGAACATTGTCAGGGGACAGACCATCAATTATCCGATATTTTTTGAGAACAATGTGTCGGCATCAGGGATGATAGTGGACGTGCAGTTCCCCACGGGTTTCACCGTTGACACCAACGGCGTAACTCTTTCAGGACGGTGCAGCGACCATGTGTTGGACGTGACTGACCTGGGCGATAATAACTATAGGCTCTCATTGCTTGGAGAAGATTCATTTTCAGACGATAACGGCAAGGTGCTCGATATACCCGTAACGGCCTCTGACGACCTCGCCATGGGGGAGACATATACCGTACATCTGACCCATGGTGTGGTTCATCTGACAGATGGTAGTCAGAAGCCTGTCTCGGTCCGTGACGGGAATATATATGTGGAAAAAATCTCTGAGGATGGTCTTTTTGCCCGGTATTCCTATGACAAATATCAGAACAGGGTGAAATTTATCAGCCAGTCCTCCTCCAACGTAAAACGGTTTGAATGGGATTTTGGCGACGGTACCACCAGCACGGAAGAGAATCCGCTCCACAAGTTCCCCGCTCCGGGGTATTATACGGTGAAGCTGACCGTCTTCGGGGATGTTGATTCGGATATGGCCGAACAGACGGTGCTTATCAACGAGGAAAGTTCTTGGTCTGTCGGGGGCACATATTATCTGAGCAACCGGGAAGACGGCGTGAGATATTTCACATCGTTAGAGGATTTGTTCTCGTTGTTTGACAGTTCAAGAATCGAAGGGAATATAACCGTCAATGTGGAGAGTTCCACAAACTTCACATACGAGCTTTCCGAGAAGAATATCCGGGTTTTGGAAAATCTCAGGACAGACCTGGGTTCCAACGGTTATTTCATGACGTTTTTAAAGAATGGCTCCGGCGCGAATCCGGTGGTTAGCTATGGCGCTTCACGGCCATCCTCTTTTGACGAGTCGGTTATCGACCTGATTGTCTCCCTGGGTGAGAACCAGGTCTATAACGGGGTTGACATGAAGATATGGGGCATCTTGTTTGACACATATCAGCTTCATCAGATTTCCAACCAGGATGTATGCTCCGGGAATAAGACCGACGTAATAGACTTTTCGCATATAAGCCCCGACATGACTTTCTCATGGAGTCTGGGCAATATACCCTCACCGGGGGTAAGCGGCTATGAGAAGTCCGGGACGCGTTCCATCCCGGCTATGGATATTGTCAACGAAGGGATTGGCAATATAGGGTTGGACTATGTGGTTACGGCGTCTTATTCGGGCAAGAAATTCTACGAATTTCCTGTGCGGATAACCGTTAAGCCGGCTCTTGTCGGAATGTTTTCCGCCATGGAGCCTCGTGACGGCTCTAAATTTGAGAATCCGAATATCACGCTCACATGGAATAATATCAACAATGCACAATATGATGTCTATGTATGGGAATCAACGAATGATTCACCGAGGATCCCGGTGCTTGCCAATTCCACGGAGTTGCGGTATAATCTGTCAAAGTTCTGTCAGAACGGACGCGGTTACAAATGGTATGTGGTAGCCCACAATGAATGTCAGGCCATTGTAAGCGATACCCTGTCGTTCAGTATCGAGGCTCTTCCCGACCTGCACGTGGCCTCGTTGGATCTGAGCGAGGCCGTAGCCGGGAAAGAGATGACGGTGAAGTGGACTGTTGTAAATGACGGCACGGGCTCTACGGGCCGGTCGGAATGGACTGACTACATATGGATGGTTCCTGACGTATATGTCGGCACAAGTACCTCGGCATACATGCAGGGTGGACGCGAGACGATAAAGATGCTTAAGTCTGTGCCTAATGTCAAGGCTCTCGAACCGGGTGAATCATATCAGAACACGGTTAAAATTAATCTGGAAGAGCGTGTCTACGGCAACTACTATATCATTGTTGCCGCAGATATGTACGACATAAAGAATATCCGATGGCAGGTGGTCAACAATACTGTACAGGAACCCTATACACCATCAGCATCAGGCTCCCCCTATCCCTATCTTTATGGCGAGACATCTTCCTCTTATAATAAGGTGTACGAGAGGGACGAGACACTTACGTGGAGCGATAATTTCTTCTATAAGAAGATTGAGATCGCGGTGCCTGAACTGGTTGACCTTACCGTGCCGACTGTGATTGCCGAAGTTGATAACACTCCCGGTACAACGGAAACAAGCATGGGCGTTATAAGGATTCTTCCCACGCCTCACACGGCCTGTGGTCTTGCAGAGACGAAGGAATTTTATTCCGGCAAATATTTCAAGGCAAAGGCAACCGTGAAGAACTCGGGTGGCTTGAAACTTGAGGGGACATCCTTTAGGAGCGTCCTTTATATCTCCCATTCTCCGAATCGGGAAGACGGGGAGTTGGTTGCGGTTGCTACGGAAACAGCATTGAAACCATCGCTGGTTCCCAACGGATCGGTCAATGTGACGTTCTCGGGACAGATTCCGTGGGATTGGTATGGAGACACTTACTTCCACGTCCTGGCAGATATTGATGATAATGTCTACGAAATGGCCTCGAAGCAGAACAATTGGGGTGTAAGCGACAAGGTTGACGTAAAACTCACACCTTGTGCCGATTTTGAGCCTAAGAATCTCAAAGTTCCGGAAACAATCTCGTCTCAGGCATCTTTCAATATCTCCTACGAAGTTAAAAACATCGGCCCGAATATTCCTTTCGCCAATGCATGGGTGGATAGAATCTATATGAGCCGGAAGCCGGAATTTGATGAGACGGCACAACTGGTAGCGACCGTGGCGCAGGGGGGGACTTTCTCTAAAGACATTGCGGGAGATACCGGGGGGCCTGTTCTTGTGCCGGCTAAAGAGTACACCTACACGGGCGACAATTATTCCGTGAACCGTTCTCTGAAAGTCTCGGACATCACAAGTGACAAATATTATATCTTCGTTCGTGTCGATGCCGATAACAGGGTATTCGAGTATGACGGGGAGGATAACAATATATTGAGGAGCGACCCTATTTCCTGCTTGAAGCCGGACTTGGAGGTGGAGCTTGTATCTATCTCGTCCGATACGATAGTCACCAATACCCCTGTAGCCTTCACATGGAAGCTGAAGAATGTAGGCACAGGCGCAATCAAGGGATTGAATGTCACTGATGCATTTTATGCGTCCGTCAACCAGGACGGGGCAAACGCCGCCCTGCTTGGCACCGTGGATAATGAATTGTTCCTCGAACCGGGCGCCGAGCGCACATTTAAGGTTAACCTGATGATTCCCAATAGTCCCTCATTGGATGGTGTGCGGTATCTCTTTATGCAGACCAATTACAACAGGAATATCGGGGAGACAAGTACATCCAATAACTCATCGGCCATAAGAAAGGTATGCTTTGAATATACCGAGGAGCCTAAACCGCCGGTTGTGAAAGGAACGAATATCGCCGTTACAAATGTCAGCGCTCCCTCATCATTCCGACCCGGAGAGACCGTGACTGTCACCTATAATATAAGAAATAACGGTGACCGCAAAGTGGAAGCCGATGTCCTACAGGAAGTCTTCATATCATCTGAACCATCCTTTGATGCATCGAAGGCCACACAGTGCAGGATTGTGTCTCAAACGGGTTCTACCAAGAACCTTGGTGCCGAGGCCGCTACTTCTTATACTCTTAAGGTCGAGATGCCTGCAAACATGTATGGCGGCAGAAAATATCTATTCATATTCTCCGACCGGAGCAATACCCTCGGAGAGAAGAATGTTTCTGACAATCTTGCCCGTAGGGAGATACGGCTTTCCGGCAACCTGCCGCGCATCGAAATCCAGAACGTACAGATGGCAGACACTGTTATGTCGTCCGAGAATGTAATGATAAACTGGACTACGGCCAATATCGGCGAATGGGGTGCAGGTGCTTTCCGCATCGGTGTCTACAGGTCGGCGAATGACACATGGGATTCTTCCGACCAACTACTTTCCTACGTATCGGTAAGTTCGTTGGCAAAGGGGATGAGCCGCAACCATTCGGCTACTTTCAGTATCCCTGACAAGGATGCCGGCAAGTGGAACATACTGGTGAAAGCCGATTATGAAAACCGGCTTACAGAGATGTCCTCCTCAAAATCTGTAGGGCTACGCCCTGTGACTGTCAACCAGTCGCCGCTACCTGATTTGACTGTCAAGGACATTGCAATTGACGGTGCGGCCTGGAGCGGCCAGTCACTGAAAATTACCGCCACCTTCGCCAATGAGGGTAGACATGCCACAAGGCAGTCGAAATGGTCGGAAGACTATTATCTGTCCCAAAGCACCACCCTTAATACCTCAAAGGCCATAAAACTTGCAAGCCGCACTCATAATGGTGCTTTGAGTGTCGGTGGAAGCTATTCCTCGACGTTGAACGTTACGCTCCCTCCCGACATTGAGGGGAACTATATGCTCTTCGTGGTTGTTGACGGTGGCAACGCTATCTGCGAGAGTGATGAGAATAACAATTCCAAGTCTCTGGCAACGTTCGTGAACGGTCGCAACAGTCGGGCTGCGGATTTGGTGATAACCAAGATGTCATCAGACAGCCACATAACCGCCGGCGCTGATTTTACCGTCTCATATACGATTACAAACCGTGGGGAATATGCAGCCGCCGGTCTGTGCCGTGACGTGATTTATCTTTCAAAGGACAATGTATGGGATTCTGAGGATATAATGGTGGGTACGGTTTCCGGCGATGTCAGTATCGAATCCGGTAACAGCGTTGTCCGTTCCGCTACGGGGCGTATCACCAATGCCGTGGAGGGTGATTATTATCTTATCATCAAGACCAACAGCACCCGTTCGATAGCCGAGACCGATGACTCCAATAACTTTGGAATCCAGTCCTCGAAGTCGCATCTGAAATTCGCTGATATTTCACTTGGAGGGTCGGCCAACCTTAAGACCTCCGGTCTCTACAAGCTGAATATCCCCAACGGATATGAGAACAAGACCGTGGGATTCTATCTCGACCATGATGTAGAAGTGTCCGGCGGGCTGTATGTAGCCTACGAGAAAGTTCCCTCTACCGCGATTTATGATGCGTCCTCAACGCTTGTTAGGTCAGAGCAACAGGAGGTGCTTATGGCCGATGTCAAGGCGGGGAATTATTATATCCTCGCTCAGGACAATGCCTCGGTTATAGGAGCCGACAATCTGGCGTTCTCCCTTGACGGGGCTAAGAATCCCGGGAAGACCTCTTTGCGGCTTTCTGCCAAGGAAGTGCATTTCGGTGCAACCTCGCTGAGCATAAACCAAGGAGGAACGGGCGGATGGCTTTCCTCGGAGATTAAGGGGGCGTTGCTTGATTCGATTATGGACTTCCGTCTTGTTTCGGAGGGACATACGATTCCCGTGGAGTATCTGAATTTCAAATCCACCACTTCGAGCAAGGTTACTTTCAACCTTAACAATGCCGAGACCGGGGTCTATGACGTAGTGTCGGAACTTCCTGACGGAACTAAAGCGACATTGCCTGCGGGCTTTACCGTAGTCCCGGGCACATCTGTAGGTCTGGAGGTGAAGTTGGAGGTACCCGGCACAGTGCGCCTTAATGCCTACACGCCGGTCTCTCTGACATACTTCAACAACGGCACTACCGATGCGGAGATATATGAACTGATGGTGACAATCGACCATGGCGCAATCGCCTCCTCCTACGAGGAATTGGAGCGCACGGAGGAGAAAGTGTTCCATATCCGCCCGGGATTCGAGAAAAACCGCAGAGGCTTCATCTCCATCCCGCCGGGAACGAAAGAGGTTGTTAATTTCTTTATCAACACCGGCAACGTTGCTCAGAACAACGTGGTTGTCTATATCGTAAAATAAACCTTGAAATGAAAATTATCACAAAAATATTAGCAATAATAGGCATCGGGATTCTCTCCGCCCAGTGCCTTGAAGCTCAGAATATCATCCGGCCTAAAATAGCCGGGCCGAATGATTTGTGGGTGAACAGCTACAACGGTGTGCTGTTCTTCGGCCGCACTGACTTCGAGACGCGCAACTCGGCTATGCCGATGCAGTTGCGGTTCTATTACAACAGTTCGGCCAATGAAACCGATTATGGCTACGGCCTTGGCTTCTCACTCGGTTATGAGATGCGTTACACCGCCGACTCGGAGGGGAATATCACTATCGAGACCGGCGATGGCCGCAGCGATACATTTACCCGTTTCGGCAAGGAATATGACGCTCCGGCAGGGGTGTTCAGCACACTCACTCAATATGAGGATGGCAAATATCTCCTCACAGAGAAGACCGGCGAGAAATATTATTTTGATGATGATGTCTACGGGAAAGTTACGGGGATTGCCGACCGCAACGACAATAAGACCGTGCTGACCTATCAGGACAGCTGCCTCGTCCAGATCAAGGATGCCGTCGGGCATACCATTAACTTGTCGTACACCGACGGTCTGCTGACCTCTGCACGTGGCACATTCCTAAACGGGAGTTATACCTATGCCTATGATGCGAACCGGCGCCTGAAGAAGATTACCAATCCGTTGGGTTACACTACGCTCTATGGCTATAACCGCGACAACCGTTTGGAGGAGATTACCGATGCCAACGGTAACAAGACATTGATTTCCTACAACAATGCCGGGATGGTGAGCCGCATGAAGACCGATGTCACTGACAAGTCTATCCGCTATGACGGCGACAAGACCGTGTTCGTTGACTACACATATCCCGAGAACCAATATTCCTACTACCGTTGGGATGAGGCGGGACGCGTGGTTGAGAAGGTGGGATTGTGCTGCGGCTCACAGTCTACTCTCGAATACGATACAGATGACAATGTTATCAAAATGACTGATGCCAACGGGCATGAAACGAACTATACCTACGATGAGAATGGCAATATGCTCTCCCTGACCGATGCCTTGAACCATACCGAGAGATATACCTATGAGCTGGTATTCAACCAGGTCACTTCCTTCACGGATAAGAACGGAAATACGTATCAGTTCGGTTATGACAGCAATGGTTCCCTGACCTCGGTGTCGGCCCCTCTCGGGTATTCCCAACGCAACACATATGATTCCCATGGCTGGATGCTGACCTCTACGGACGCTAATGGTAATGTCACGTCCAACACCTACAATACCGATGGCTCGATATCACGTACAATGGACGCTGCCGGGAATACGACATCTTACGGTTATGATACTTACGGCAACCTGATTTCTGTTACCGATGGCCGCAACAACACGACCACCTATGCCTATGACGCGCTCGGCAGGGTGACCTCGCAGACCGATGCTCTCGGTGGGACGACTACCGTAAGCTATGACAAGGTAGGTAACATCGTGCGTGTGAAAGATCCGCTGAACCATATCACGGCTTACACTTATGATGCCGTTGGCGATGTTCTGTCGAAGACCGATGCTGCCGGGAATCTCTATACACTGACCTATGACGGGAAAGGGAACGTCCTCAGTGTCAAGAACCCATTGGGGCAGACGCAGACAATGACCTATAATGACCGTAATAAGTTAACCTCCCAGACTAATCCGGCAGGGGAGACTACCACCTATGATTACGATGTAAAAGGTAACCTTATGGCTGTCACTCTTCCGAACGGCAATTCCGTAGGGTATCTGTATGATGAGGTTGACCGTCTTATCTCTGTTGACGACAATCTCGGAACGATTGCGGAATATACCTACGATGGCAACGGCAACCGGCTGACGGAGACGGACGGTATGCAGCGGACTGTGACCTATTCGTATGACGCCCTTAACCGTAAGGTAGGGGAGACTTTGCCTTCCGGGGCCAAGACCAACTACGCCTATGATAGCAATTCCAATCTGCTGAGCGTTACGGACGCTCTCGGACATGTAACACGATATACCTATAATTCCCTTAATCAGCAGATTTCGCACATAGATGCGCTTAATGCGACCACCACGTTTGAATATGACGCAGCAGGGAATCTCGTGAAAGCCACTGATGCCAACGGCAATCCCACGACATGGACTTACGATGCACTGAACCGCAACACCCATATCACGTTTGCCGATGGTCTTTCACGTCAATACGGTTATGATGCTGCCGGAAATATGACATCGAGCACTGACCGTGCGGGTAACAAATCCACATATGCCTATAACGCCATAGGACATTTGCTGAGCAAAACTTATTCTGATAAGACTCAAGATAAGTTCACCTACGATGCTATCGGGCAGATGCTCTCGGCCATAAATAAGGATGCTACGGTTACATTCACCTATGATGCTGCCGGACGTCTGACCCGCGAAACACTCAATGGTAAAAACACAAGTTACGCCTACGACATTGCCGCAGGTAAGCGCACGTTGACCTATCCGAGTGGGATGAAAGTGGTGGAGAATCTCAATGCCCGTGATCTGATTACCTCCATTCTTCAGGACGGCAAGGAGGTCGTCACCATGCAATACGATGAATCGGGTCGCAAATCGTCAATGACCTATGCCAACGGTATCACCACCAACTACAGTTACAACGACAATGGCTGGCTGTCGCAGATTGCCGCGAACGAGAATATAATAAACCTCGCTTTCTCCTACGATGCAATCGGCAATATCACGAAGTCAGCCAACCTAATTGACGAATCCCTGACCGAGACCTACGGCTATGACGCCATTTCGCAGTTGACCTCTTTCAAGCGCGGCAATTCGGTTGATAACACCTATCAGTTCGATCCGCTCGGCAACCGCCTCAAGGTCGTTGAGAACGGCGTAACCACCACCTATACCTCAAACCGCATAAACGGCTACACCTCGATTAGCGGCGGCTTATCGTTCACTCCCCAATATGATGCCAACGGCAACTTGCTCAACGATGACAAACATACCTTTTCCTACGACTTGAACAACAAACTCTCAGGCGCCGATAACGGCAAATCCACCTACGCCTACGATGCCCTCGGCCGCCGTATCTCCAAAACCGTTGACGGCGCCACCATCACTTTCTTCTACGCCGGCGACCAAATGGTAGAGGAATACGTTGGCAAATCATTGACAGCAAGCTACCTCTTCGGCAACAACATTGACGAAACCCTTCAAATGAAGCGTGGCAATAACCCCTACTATTACCACGCTAATCAACTTGGCTCAATAGTTGCATTAGATGATAATAAAGGCGCTATCGTTGAGTACATCAATTATAATGTATATGGTGAACCGTACTATTTTAATGGAAATGGAGAATCTTTGCTTCAATCGTCTATAAAGAATAATATTCTTTTTACAGGTCGTGAATATGATGAAGAAATCGGTACCTATCATTTCCGCGCCCGCACCCAACACCCTGGAATTGGGCGATTCATACAAAAAGATCCTTTGATTTACATTGACGGTATGAATGACTTATGTTATGCGGGTAATCAAATAACAAAGCTATCAGATCCATTTGGCCTTTTTTTATGGCGTATAAATCCAATAGATGGTAGCAATACTGGGAACAACATGGATCAGAAGCAAAGAAAAGTTGATGAAAACAATGCTAGTATTTTTTGTGACGTTAAGGCTAAGTTAAAAGACACTATGGATAAATTGAGTACCAACACACAAAATATTAATAAGGACAATCTTGATTTTTATGGAGATTTATTTGAAGGGAAAGATAATCCATATAGTGATTATATGAAAGATTGGCTTGATGCCGCCAACTATTTAAATGAGGACCATCCATTTTTAGCAACAGGAGCACAAGCCTTCATGGGAGCTGCTCATGGGTTGGCTGTTGGCTTAGGAGTATACGCGTTGGCTCGAGGTGGTGCAGCTTTATTAGGTATTGGTCGGGTTGCTGGTAGTGCTGGCGCTTCAGGGAATATTGTTTATGGGAATTTCGGTAATAACGTGATTCGTGCTAATTTTGGTCGGGTTCTGCCTAAGGTGGTTAATTTCTAATTGCCTTTAATTATGAGAATAACTATACTAATATTATTTGCTTTATTGACTGCTACAGACACAGTCGCGCAGGGTTTTTGTGATCCCAAAGGGGATAATAATCAGCCCACAAACAAAACACCTCAACCTATCCCCGGTGACGGGGCGAGCATGGCGGCGCTGGTGTCGGTTGACCCTAACGAACTGGAGGGGCCGACCGGGGTTGACTCGGTGCGTTGGGTAAGCGTGAACGATGTACTGAACTATACCATCTATTTTGAGAATGACCCGGAGTTCGCTACGGCTCATGCCCAGATTGTGGATGTGCGGTTCGATTTCCCGGACAAGCGTCTGATGAAGGATTTCAAGTTGGGACGTTACGGGTTCGCCAACAACGCGTTCGATATCGATAATGAGCCGAATGTGTTCTCTACGCGTCTGGATATGCGCGATTCGATGCAGATATACGTTGATTTGCATGCGGGTCTTGATATGACCAAGACGCAGGGATTCTGGCGTTTCTCATCGATTGACCCCAAGTCCGGCTATGCGCCCTGGCAAGTTGACCGTGGTATGCTTCCCGTCAACGATTCCACCCATGTAGGTGAGGGGTTCGTGACATTCCGCATGAAGCCTTACGAGGATATGGTAACGGGCGATACCATCAGCTTCAACGCTAATATCGTGTTCGACTCCAACGACACTATACCGACCAACAGTTGGTGTGTGACCGTTGATGCCGGTATGCCTACCTCAAAGGTTGTGGCAAAGGTAGATGAAAAGGACTATTCCCACTATATGCTGAGCTTTCAGGCAAGCGATGATGAGAACGGCAGCGGACTTAAGCGCGTGTTCCTCTATCATGCCAACAACATGGGATTGTACGAGGAATATGCCGTATGCCCCGTAGACAGCGTAATTGACTTCTATGTGGAGCAAGGAAAGCAGTACGATTTCTTCTCCATAGCGGAGGACAGGGTAGGGAACAAGGAGCCGTTGAAAGAGAAGCCCGACTTGTCGCTCAACTTCAATCTTCCCCCGACAAACCTATTCCTCTCGAATGAGACCTTTCAGGATGATATAGAGCTTGACGGCTTTATAGGGGAGTTGTCTTCAGAGGATACGGATGAAGACACCAAGTTCACATACTCACTTGCCGAGGGTGAGGGCGCTATCCACAACGACATGTTCGCCATCGTCGGGAACCGCCTGCAGGCAAACGACTGCTTCAAGTGTGCCAACGATACGGTCTATAACATACGTCTTTCCACTACCGATGACGGTGGGCTGAGTTATTCGCGGGCGTTTACTCTGAAAATGGAGCGCGTCCTGGAGCAGCCCGAACCTGACACGTTGCAGATTCAGATATGCGAGGGTGAGCGTTTCTCGTTTCACGGGAAGGAATATGACAAGACCGGCACGTATCATTACCGCGTCAGCAACGATTTTATGTGCGACAGCATATATACCCTCGACCTTGTGGTCAATCCCATCCCGGAAGCGCCTACCGTCTCCATCTCGGGGAAAGCTACCCTGACCTCTTCCGCCGAGCGTGGCAACCAATGGTATAAGGACGGCGAACCGATTGAAGATGCTACCGAACAGGTGTTCACGGCCTCCGAGACGGGGATATACCACGTGACGGCAAGCAACGGCACGTGCGAGTCGGAACCATCGGCGCAATATTATGTGAATCTTGACGATGTCACCTCAATCAATATCTCTCTGCCCAAAGGATGGTCGTGGATGTCGTCAAACCTTATAGAGCCGAGCCTGAAAGTCCCTGATAAATTCTTTGCCTCCGTAATGGGGAATCTTGATGTGGTTCGCAGTCAGAACGGCGAATCGATGAATGTAGACAATGCATTGAACGGCGATATACAATCCATCGAACCGGCTACCTATAAGGTGTTGATGAAGGGAACCGACAATCTGTCGCTTAAAGGTGCTATAGTGCAGCCGGAAGATGTAGAACTGTCGTTGAATACGGGCTGGACCTGGATTCCATATCTGCCGGTGGTAGAACTTGGCGTTGAAGAGGCTTTCTCGGACTATGCCCCGCAGGAGAACGACGTTGTGAAGAGCCATACGCAGTTCGCTGTGTTCTCCGGCGGCAAATGGTCGGGTACACTGACTGAGATGCAGCCGAACAAGGGGTACATGTACTATACCTCGCGCCCGGCAGCAATGAAGTATCCCCTTTCACGGGTGAGGCGCATTGCGGATGAACCTGCCTATTTGGCCGACACATCGCATCCCTGGCAATATGATGAGACCAAGTTCGCGAACAATACCACTATCATAGCCGACCTATACAACGGCGAGTCCAAGGTTATGGAGGGTACTTTCGCCGTAGGCGCTTTCTGCGGCAATGAATGTCGCGGAGTCGGAGAGTACGTTGATGGACGCTTGTTCCTGACCGTATTTGGCAATAAGGATGATGCAGTCAAATTCAAGGCTGTTGAGAATGTCACCGGCAAAGAATATAGCATCAAGCAGACCATCGCGTTTGATGAACAACCGATGGGAACGCTTGCTATTCCGTATAAGTTGGAACTTGGTGAATCAAGCGGTCTTAACGATGTCAATACCGATGCTGTCGCACTCAATATCTATCCGAACCCTGTTCGTGACAGAATCTTTATCGAGGGGGATATTACGGATGTTACGGGACTTAAAGTTATCACTGTCTCCGGCGTGACATTGATTTCTTCCGATACGCTACAATACGGCGTAGATGTCACCTCGATTCCCGATGGGACATACGTTGCCGCTATCCTGACGACTAACGGCGTGTTCTATAGGAAATTCGTTAAGAAAGGTTATTGAATATCGTTATTCATAACATTGATAAATAGAAAAAGTGCGGGTCTGACAAAGATTCGCACTTTTTTCGTAACTTTGTGGACGTGAAACCTTTTGATAGGATTAAGAGGTTGAAACTTACGTTCAAAAACATCAAAATCACCTTAAAACATGAGAAATTTATTTAAAAGAGTTGTCTTGGGGGTAGGTGCTATGCTTGGATTGGGTATGGCGGCACAGGCCGTGATGCCGGTTACGGCGGCTCCGACCAAAGTGAATCATCCGCAGTGGAGCCGCAACGCGGTGATATACGAGGTAAATCTGCGGCAATACACCGATGAGGGTTCTTTAAAGGCTTTCGATAAGGAACTGCCGCGACTTAAGGAGCTTGGTGTCGACATTCTTTGGTTTATGCCCATACATCCTATCTCGGAGAAGAACCGCAAGGGGGATCTTGGCAGCTACTACGCCGTGCGCGATTACAAGGCGGTAAACCCCGAGTTCGGCTCGCTTGAGGATTTTAAGAACACCGTAAAGAAGGCTCATGAATTGGGAATGAAGGTGATTATCGACTGGGTACCGAACCATTCCGGCTGCGACAATGCCTGGGTGGAGGAGCATCCCGACTGGTATGTCCGCAATGAAAAGGGTGAGATGTACGGCCCGTATGACTGGACGGATGTCTATAAGTTCGACTATTCAAATCCGGCTATGCGTGCCGGGATGATTGACGCACTGAAGTTCTGGCTTGCCGAGGCGGGGATAGACGGCTTCCGTTGCGATGTCGCCGGAGAGGTGCCTACTGACTTCTGGAACGAGGCCCGTCCGCAGCTTGAGGCCGTGCAGCCTGAATTGTTCATGCTTGCCGAGGCATCGAAGCCGGAGCTTAACGTGGCAGGGTTCGATATGGCTTATAACTGGCCTATGAAGGATCTTTTCTCCGAGATTGCCGCCACACAGGGGCAGTACACCTTTGTTGACGCGCGTAACGGTCAGACAGAGCCGCGCAAATTCCCGGTGAAACATGCCGTGGCTATCGATTCACTGTTGGCTGTGCAGGCTATGCAATACCCCGCCGATACGTATATGATGAACATGATTACCAACCATGACCTCAATTCGTGGGAGGGGACGGAGTTCGATCGCTTCGGCAATCTGTCGCAGGCTTTCGCCGTGCTGAGCTATACGCTGCCCGGTATGCCGCTGATTTATACAGGCCAGGAAACGGGTATGAATCGCGCCTTTGAATTCTTCACAAAGGATAAGGCTCCGCAGTGGGAACCCCGCAATGATTATTTCGTTTTCTATCAGATTCTTGACCGACTGAAGCATTGCCAGAAGGCGCTTGATGCCGGCAGCCCGGAGGGTGCGAAGATGACACGTTACCCCACCAAGTCTGATGACCTTTATGTATTCGAACGCACCAATGGCGATTCAAAGGTATTCGTAGCGGTGAATCTTGGAAATAAGGAGGAAGCGTTGGAATTTACAGGCGTGGTTCCCGACCTCTCGGCGGGATATGTGGATGTTTTCTCAAAGAACCGCTCATGGGCCACGCTCCCCGAGACTCTCGCACCGGGCGGATATGTGGTTTTTGCCGTGCCTTCCGCCACATGTCAGAAATGCAATAAATAGTTTTGAACAGTTACTTAGTACGTATTAAGATGAATAAATTGGCTATAACGTTGGCCGTAGGATTGCTGCCGATGCTCGCGCAGGGGGAGGCTCTGAAAGTGGCCAGCCCTGACGGGGAGATGGTGCTTAACTTCGATGTCAATGCCAAGGGGGAACCTACATATAGTGTGGACTTTAAGGGGAAGCAGGTTGTAGCTCCATCGCGTCTGGGGCTTACGCTGGCATCGGAGTCCTCACGCACAGATTTCACCAAGGCCGGTGTAAAGTCGGCCGAGGAAGCCTTACAGCTTCGCAGCGGTTTCAAGATTGCCGGATGGGACGAGACTTCGTTCGATGAGACATGGAAGCCCGTATGGGGCGAGGAGTCGGAGATTCGCAACCATTATAACGAATTGTCGGTGAATCTTGAGCAACCTAAGTTCGACCGCCACATTGTTGTGCGCTTCCGTGTGTACGATGATGGTGTTGGCTTCCGTTATGAGTTCCCCGCCCAGGCTAACCTTAATTATTTCACCATAAAGGAGGAAGATACGGAGTTCGCCATGACCGGCGACCATACGGCGTTCTGGATTCCGGGCGATTATGACACGCAGGAATATCTCTACACGCGTTCGCGTCTGAGCGATATACGTAATGATATGCCTGCCGCCGTGCATCAGAGCGACGGCCAGGCTTCGTCGACCACATTCTCCCCGACAGCCGTACAGACCTCGCTCCAGCTTAAGACGGATGACGGCGTGTATATCAACATCCATGAGGCTGCCTGTGTGGATTATTCTACGATGCATCTCAACCTCAACGACACCACGATGGTGTTCAAGTCGTGGCTTACCCCCGACAACCAGGGGATGAAAGGGTATCTCCAGACTCCGGCAAAGTCGCCGTGGCGCACTATAATGGTTACAGACGACGCCCGCGACATTCTTGCCTCGCGCCTTATCCTGAACCTGAACGAACCAACAAAGTACGAAGATACATCGTGGATTAAGCCTGTGAAATATATGGGCGTATGGTGGGAGATGATTACCGGCAAAGGCTCGTGGGCCTATACCGATGACGTCTATTCCGTGAAGCTCGGTGAGACCGACTACTCTAAGACAAAGCCCAACGGACGCCATTCGGCCAACAACGAGAATGTGAAGCGTTATATCGATTTCGCTGCCGAGAACGGCTTCGACCAACTCCTTATCGAGGGATGGAACGAAGGCTGGGAGGACTGGATCGGAAATAAGAAAGATTATGTGTTCGACTTCGTTACGCCATATCCCGATTTCGATATTGACGAACTCAACCGTTATGCGCAGGAGAAGGGGATACGTCTGATGATGCATCACGAGACCTCCGGCTCCACGCGCAATTATGAGCGCCACCTTTCGGATGCCTATAAGTTGATGAACGACAAAGGGTATAACTCGGTGAAGTCCGGCTACGTCGGCCCGGTGTTCCCGCGTGGCGACCATCATTACAGCCAGTGGCTCAACAACCACTACCTCTATTGCGTCACCGAGGCAGCAAAGCATAAGATTATGGTTAACGCCCACGAGGCAACGCGCCCCACGGGTCTGTGCCGCACATACCCGAACCTTATCGGCAATGAGTCGGCCCGTGGCACGGAATATTGGGCTATGGGTGGCAATACCCCCAGCCATACCTCCATACTGCCGTTCACACGTCTGCAGGGTGGCCCGATGGACTATACCCCCGGCATATTTGAGATGAATTTGCAGAGCTTCGCCCCCTCCAACGGCAGTCCTATTGTGAAATCAACCATACCCGGCCAGCTTGCGCTCTATGTGACGATGTATTCTCCCCTGCAGATGGCCTCCGACCTCCCGGAGAACTACCAAAAGCATATGGATGCTTTCCAGTTCATAAAGGATGTGCCCGTGGAGTGGGAGCGCTCGGTGTATCTTGAAGCCGAGCCGATGGAGTATGTCACCGTTGCCCGCAAGGATAAGAATTCCGACTCATGGTTCGTAGGCTCCACCGCAGGCGATGATGCCCGCGAAAGCCGCATCTCCCTCTCATTCCTTGAGCCGGGGCGCAAATACACAGCTACCATATATGCCGATGACCCTACGAGCAAAACACCCTACACCATAACCACCCGCAAGGTCAACTCCAAGACAAACCTGCGTCTTAAAGCCTTTACCGGCGGCGGTTATGCCATCACCATCCGCCCGGAATAACTTCCGCGAAATAAAGATTTTTCTATTAAGTCGGAGTGTAAATTTGCATTTTTACACTCCGACTTTTTGTATATCAACAGAGGTAACCTTATAGTGGCGCCGGATCTCCGAGACGGCAGGCCACCCGGAAAGGCGGAGCGCTATAATTATTATAAGGTGATTAGTAGACGTCTTAAATAGTGCATTATATTCTTGTGCGTCAGTTACGCGCCGCCTTTTCGGGTGGCCTGCCGTCTCGGAGATCCGGCGCCACTACCATCCGGCATCGTATAATAATAGTAATTGTTTTTTTCGAGATGGAGTGCTATAATTAGGGTTATTTTGTATTGCTTTAGGTTGATTCTATATAAATTTATCTTCAAGTGATATTAGATTTTATTTATTTGTTCTTAAAAATGTTTATTCTTTAATTGTGAATAATTTTGTCGTTATGCATAAAAAAACGAATAAATCAAGTGTTGACTTTGTATTTAAGCTATTTTAACATAATAAACTCTTGATTTAAATCTGTTTTACATTATCTTTGCAAAAAACCTATCTGCGACCTCCAAATATCTATTCACTCTCAAATAACTCGTAGCCATGAGAAAACTTATATTTTTTTTCGTCACACTGCTACTCGCAGCTTTCCAAAACAATGCGAAAGTCATAGATCTGCTGACACCACAACTGACCGGTGGTTCAAAAAATGTTTCCTATAAACCTGTCACACGTTCTGTAAAGGTTAATCATGAAACTCAGAGTATAGATGTTGAATATTCCATCCCCACCATAGAGGTTTTGGCGGATACGTTGCTCTATCCCGGAACATACTATTGGAATCTTAGGGAGTTTGGCGTTTCTGATATGGAAGGAACTCCGGCATATCCTGTAAGGAGCGATGTTTTTATCTTGCCCGCTGATGCAGAGAATATAAGGCTTCAGATAAAACCGCATAAGACACTTGCTTTTTCAAGTTTTACGCCAACCCCCTCTCGTGTTCCCCTTCCATACGATGATGTGACGGGACATACCAGTGCTAATACTAAGGAGATAAACGATTCTGATTATAAGCCGTCCTCCCAATCGGCATATATAAGCCATATCGGGATAAGAAGGGGGCAAAAGGTCGTCTATGTCTCTATAGAGCCTTGCCGCTACGATATTGATACAAAAACAACCACTATAAGTAACAGGATAGCCTACACGTTGTCTTTCGAATCGGAATATGCGATGTCTGTCACTGACGATGTGCAAAAAGCCCAGTTGCATGATTTAGTGCTGAGTTGTCCTGAGAACTATTTGATTATAACTTATGAGAAATATAGACCCGCGTTGCTGCCGTTCATTGAATGGAGGAAACAATGCGGTAATAAGGTAAAGGTTGTGTCGGCTGATGCATGGAATATTCCCGTGAATTCGTCTGAAGAATCCCGTGATGCGTTGCGTGCAAAAATAAAATCAACCATAAGGGATTCTTATGCGGCAGATAAGAATCTTAAATATGTGATATTGGCCGGTGGTGGCAATGAACTCCCGGGAGAATTGGCTCGGCATAGATGGAAAAATGAGGATGGGTCATTGAAAGAAGCGTTTACTGACTATTACTATACCTGTACGGATTCTGATGATGATTTGGAACGCGATCTTTTCTCCGGCCGATTTATGGCGTATTCCGATAAGGAGATGAGGGCGATTGTTGCAAAGATTATGACGTATGAAAAGTTGACACCACAAGGAGTAGATACATATAATAAGGTTGCCCATTTAGCTTTCTTTGATGATAGAAATCATGGTTTTAAAAAGCAGGATGGGGTAGAGAATATGTATTGTATAAACACCAGTGAGTATCTTCGTGATTCAGCTATTAAATATAATAAAACTGTAAAACGCATATATACCCATACTCCAGGTGCAGTTCCAACTTATTCTCAGGATTTGAATGATACTCCTATAAAACTACCTCCTGAATTATTGTCAAAGGAATTTGAATGGACTTCTACACCGAAAGAAATCTCAGATTGCTTCAATGATGGAAATCTGTACATATTATATGATGGACATGGTAGTGTGGAGGGGTGGGATTCTCCTGAATTCCATATAAAAAATTTTATAAATAATACATCGCTTAACATTCCATATTGCTATCCCATGCAGAATATGGATAATTTGCCAGTGGTTTTTAGTATGGCGTGTTCTACAGGGCGATTTACGTCTACGGGGTTTGCAAAGACTCTGCTTTCCGGCGAGAATGGGGGCGCGGTGGCTGTAATAGCGGCAGAACGAGAGAGTGAAGCCGGATTTAGCGCTTATTTCGTTCGAGGAATGTTTAATACATTCTTTCATGAGATTGATGTAAATATAGAAGAGCCTAAAATACCGGATATAGATGATTTGATTCCATTTAAAGCACCTTCATATGTGGATGATAATCCGATGGAAATAAATGCTATGGGTAACATATTATATAATGGAGCGGATTTCTGTCTTAATTTTAAGTGGACTAATTCTCCGTATCTGAAATTAGTAAGGGAGGTATTTCATTTATTTGGCGATCCGGGTATGGTTTTCCATACAAAAAAGCCGTGCCAGATGAAAGATGTGTCCTTTTCGCTTAAAACTGATACGATACTTTCGGGCTTCCCATCAACCAAGGCATGTTTGTCCCTCGAAGAACTTGCCTATATAGGCTACTATAATGAGACAAAAGATATAGTTGAACGTTTCTACGGGAGGTGTCTTAACAGGATTGTTGGCTCACGAGATAAATTCTATATCGTAGTACAACGTTACAACAGTATTCCCTTTATAATTACCTATAGGATGGGGAGTATCGGTACATCCGCTCCTCTTGCCTCAAAGGTCCTAAATGGACGATTATCGATTGATGATTGTCATGAGGGGCGTATCGGGGTTTCATACGAACTTGGAAATAATGAGGGAATGATAAACCTGGCGCATGTAGAGGTGAGAGATTTGAATAATACTCTCTGTCTGAGCCGGGAATGTGGTCAGGAGAACGGCTCGTTGCTGTTCGAGGACAGCAGATTGCAAAGCGGCTTCTATGTGGCAACTCTATATGAAGACGGATGCAATCCGGTGCAGGAGAAAGTTATAATAAAGTAAGAAAGGAGATAAGAGATATGAGAAAGTTTTTGGTACTAATGATGTTGGCCTTTCCGTTTATGATGATGGCGGAAGCACAGTATAATCTATGGTTTCGGATTGTTCGGGGTTCTCACGGTCGTAACGTTATGGAAGTGGTGGCGCCACCTGATGGCACTCCCTATCAGCAAGAGGAGATTGTTATTCCGTCAGAGATAGAACATGAAGGCTGTGTATATCCTGTAACACGTGTGAATAATTTTGCGTTTGTTGATTGTCCTAACCTTCGGAAGATAACCTTTCCGAATGAAATAAGATATGTTGACGCTATCTTATATAGATGTCCGCAACTTGAAGAAGTTATCCTTCCGGAATCGATGTACTGGTTTGGAGGAGTATGTGAGCTTCCGAAATTGGAAAGCATCGTGCTGCCTGAGAATCTACAAAAACTATCCTCTAACTCATTTATGGATTGTGGGCTAAGGCGTATTGCCCTGCCCAAAACGTTGCAGTTTGTAGGGACTGAGTCTTTTGTGAACTTGGCGTTGGAGGAATTGGACTTAGGTGGCTTGGAAGGTGTAGACCATTCCTCATTCTGTAATATGGGACCATTGAAGAAGCTATCGTTCCCTTCTACATTCAGAGGGGTGAACAAGTACAGTTTTTGTAATAATGAGCTTGAGGAAGTATGGTTTCAAGAAAATGAATATAACGAACCTATCAGTCTTCATCCGGCCTCGTTCTGGGGGAATAAAATCAGGCGCATATATTGTGACTGTAAGTTGCCGCCGATAGTGGCTTTTAGTGAGTGGGAGCCTGACTACGAATCGTGGTTGCCGTTTGGTGATAGCGAGATTCAGAAGGCGGAAGATTACTCAAAAATCACGGTTTATGTGCCTAAGGGGTATCGTGAAATTTATGCTGAATCGAACTTGTGGAAGCTGATGACCATAGAGGAATATGATTTCTCGGAGGAAACGCGTACGAAATTCTTCGTAGTTGACGGAATTCGATATAAGGTGACCTCGGAGACTGAACACCAAGTTCAGGTACATGTACCTGAATGGCCTGAAACGTGTTATGTACAAGAGGAAATCAACATCCCGTCAATGGTTGAATATAACGGACAAACCTATGCTGTAACGGCAATCGCTGACTATGTGTTTGAAAGATGTCCTAATTTGAAACGTTTGTCTATAGCGGAAGGGATAGTCTCAATAGGGGACTGTAATATGAATGGATGTGCGAAGCTCGTTGATGTGACATTACCTAATTCTATTAAGAAAATTGGCGAGCGGTGTTTCTATAATAGTCCCATCTCTTCAATAATACTGCCTGACGATTTGCAGACGCTTGGATCTCAAAGTTTCACAGACCTGCCTCTCACAGAGATAAATCTGCCGATAGGGCTTAACAATATTGCATCGTTTTGTTTTTCCAATCTGTTGTTAAAGGAGATTGCCTTAGACAATGTAAGGAGCATCCAGGGAGCTTCATTTAAAAATATCGGAACGATTGACAAATTAGTACTTGGGCCATCGGTGGAATATATCGGAGGAGCTTTCTCTTATAACCAATTTACAGAAATTTGGCTTAAGAGCGATAATGCCTTCTATCCCATAGATATGGAACGGGATGCTTTTTTCCATACGCCCGTAACGGATATATATTGCAATAGCCCGCTTCCGCCGGTTATTACTTCTCAGTATGGCGATAGTTTTACAAAAGAAGACTTTCCATTCAAGTCGGATGTGATAAAGACACTTGAAGACCTTAGGAATATCACGTTATACGTCCCCACGGAATACAAGGACCTTTACGAGACGTCTCCATTCTGGAGCTTGCTGACCGTGAAAGAGTATAATTTCCCGTCCGGATTGGAATCGGTTCAAAAGGACGATAATAGTGTTAATGTCAAGGCTATCAACGGCGGTATAGAGGTCAATGGAACTAATTATGCCGTGGTGCGTGTCTACGATATGTTGGGGCATGTGGTGGCCGAGCGTGACGTCCACGCAGCCGAGATAGTTTCTATTCCTCTGAAACAGGGCGTATATATCGTAGTATGTGACGGCAGTACTTTCAAAGTTGCTGTAAGATAAGGTCGGCTATAAGCCTGATAATCGGATAATCGCTTTCAAATGAGATTCGTTATCCGAGGTAACTTTATAGTGGCGCCGGACCTCCGGGACGGCAGGCCACCCGGAGAGGCGGAGTAATGACAGCTATGAAAGAATGTATATGTCTTATTTAAAGACATTATTTGGCATCCTTTCTACGCACCGCCTTTTCGGGTGGCCTGCCGTCTCGGAGATCCGGCGCCACTACCATCCGGCA